>DAISXR010000078.1:11821-16606 GCA_036825755.1 Anaerolineaceae bacterium | reverse complement strand
AGCCGATCCCTCACTGGCGTTCGGGATGACAACGGGGGCGGTCGTTCATCCACGCCCTCCACGCGCCATATCTCCAGTCTGTCATCCCGAGGAAACAGCGTCCGCGCTGTGGCGAGGGATCGGACAGGAGAAGATCTTCGTATGTTTCTATATCTGGAACCGTTATGATTTCCTCATAGCCGATCCCTCACTGGCGTTCGAGATGACAAAATAAGAAACCCCTGCGAAGGTGAGTGAACCGGTGCAGGCGATCCGTTTTGCACTACCTCATCGCCCACAGGGGATGGTTTATAATATTTTTAGGCTTTATTCAATCCATCATCGGGCAGGAACAATGACACTTCATCTATCTTCCAGTGTATTGGAAACTATCGGCCGCACGCCGCTGGTTGCGCTTGACCGGCTGACCAGCGGATTGCCGGGCCGCATCTTTGCCAAACTCGAATTTTTGACCGCCGGGATGAGCATCAAAGACCGCATGGCGCTGGAGATCATCGAGCAGGCGGAACAATCCGGGCGGCTCAAACCCGGCCAGCCGGTGGTGGAATTGACCAGCGGGAACGCCGGTACCGGTCTGGCGATTGTATGCGCCGTAAAGGGATACCGTTTTATCGCGGTCATGTCAGAAGGCAATTCGATCGAGCGCGCCCGCATGATGAGCGCCCTGGGCGCCGAGGTGGTGCTGGTTCCGCAGGTGACCGGTGTGCCGGGGCAGGTATCGGGGGTCGATCTGGAAGCGGTCGACCGGGCTACCGCCGAGATTGTCAAAAAACTGGGCGCATTTCGGGTGGATCAATTCAACAACCCTGATAACCGGGCGGTGCACATGAAAACCACCGCCGCCGAAATCTGGGAGCAAACCGGCGGGGAGTTCGATTTCTATACCGCCATCGCCGGATCGGGCGGCTCGTTTGGCGGCATCACCGCTTTTATCAAACAGCACAATCCGGCCATCCAGTGCCTGCTGATTGAACCGGCCACCGCGCCGTTTCTGGCCCAGGGGCGGGTGATCGATCCCAATCATAAGATCCAGGGCGTGGGATACGCCATGCCCCTGCCGTTGATCGATCTAACACAGGTAGATGATTTTCTCACCGTCACCGATGATGAAGCCACCCAGGCAGCCCGCCGGCTGGCTAAAAGCGAGGGGATATTCGCCGGGTTTTCCTCGGGGGCCAATATTGCCGGAGCGCTCAAGCTGGCTGCCGGAGCCAAACCGGGGCAGGTGGTGGTGACCACCATTAACGACAGCGGTTTGAAATATCTCAGCACCGATCTGTGGGAAGGTTTTACCAGGTCGAATTTACTGACCGATCTCAATACCAGTGAACACAAAACGGAGGAATGAAATGGAATACACATATTTGGGCGGAACAGGTGTAAAGGTATCCAAACTGTGTTTTGGAACCATGTCATTCGGCGGCGATGCCGATGAACAGACCTCTGCGGCGCTGTACAAACGCTGCCGTGATGCCGGGATCAATTTCTTTGACTGCGCCAATGTGTACAACGGCGGCGCGGCCGAAAAAATTCTGGGCCAACTGGCAGGCGGTCACCGCTCTGAGGTGGTGATCACCAGCAAGGTTTACTTTCCCACTTCGCAGGATATCAACGCACGCGGAGGCAGCCGCAAGCACATCCGTGATGCAGTGGATGCAAGCCTGAAGCGTCTGAATACCGACTATATCGATGTGTATTTTCTGCACCGCTTTGATGATTTCACCCCGTTGCCGGAAGTGCTGCGCGCCATGGATGACCTGGTTCGCCAGGGCAAGATCCTCTACCCGGCAGCCAGTAACTTTGCCGCCTGGCAGGTAGCTAAAGCACTGGGTATTTCAGCCGCGCACGATCTGGCCCGCTTTGAATGCCTTCAGCCCATGTACAACCTGGTCAAGCGCCAGGCTGAGGTAGAGATCCTGCCGATGGCCCTTTCCGAGAATATCGCGGTCACACCTTACAGCCCCATGGGCGGCGGATTGTTGAGCGGCAAGTATGGGAAAAACAAGAAACCGGAGCACGGACGCCTGGTGGATAACAAAATGTACACCACCCGCTACGGGGTGGACAACTATTATCAAACCGCCGAAGATTTTACCGAATTTGCCATCCAGAACGGCTACACACCCGCCAGCCTGGCAGTAGCCTGGGTGGGTGCTCACCCGGCCGTAACGGCCCCCATCATCGGCGCGCGCAATCTGGAGCAGTTGGAGGGTTCACTGGGCAGCGTCAACATTCAGATGACACCCGAACTGTACGCGCAGGTTTCGCAATTCTCACCCACACCGCCACCCGCCACCGATCGCAATGAAGAGGTGACCCAGTTTAACTACGGCTCACGCTAGATACCGGTTCTGTAAGGAGATCGATGACCTCATTTATCGGATTTATCCTGGTCCTCATGGTGATCCTGCTGGCATCCAAGTTTGCCTCCTGGGTCAGCATCAAACTGGGGCAGCCGGCCGTACTGGGCTCATTACTGATGGGTATTTTGCTCGGCCCCACTCTGGTGGATTTGACACACCTGCCATTTTTGAACAACCCACACCTGCCGGAGGTGATCACCGAACTGGGCGAGCTGGGTGTACTGCTGCTGATGTTCATCGCCGGTTTGGAGTTGCATCTGAAAGACCTGGTCGGGAATACAAAAGCCTCAGCGCTGGCCGGTGTTCTGGGTGTGATCCTGCCGGTGGGGTTTGGATGGATTACCGGTGAGTTATATGGGCTCGGGTTATATGAAAGCCTTTTTCTGGGGCTCATCCTGGGGGCCACCAGTGTCAGCATCTCGGCTCAAACGTTGATGGAGCTCAACATGCTGCGCTCGCGGGTGGGGCTGGGATTGCTGGGCGCGGCCGTGTTCGATGACATCCTGGTGATTTTGCTGCTCTCAATTGTGCTGGCTCTGGCCAGCGGAACCGGCAGTCTGGTGGGTATGCTGCTCATTTTTGGAAAGATTGTGCTGTACCTGGCTGCTTCCATGATGATCGGCGTGCATGTTTTGCCGTGGTTGTCACGAAATATTGTCAGGCTACCAGTCAGCCAGCCGGCAGTCACGCTGGCCCTGATCGTTATGTTGTTTTACGCCATCACCTCCGAACTGGTGGGCGGGATGGCCGCCATCACGGGCACATTCATCGCCGGGTTGATGTTCAGCCGCACCCCGGAAAAAGAAAGAATTGAGCCGGGTATTCGATCACTGGCTTACGGCTTTTTTGTGCCCGTCTTCTTTGTCAGCATCGGGTTGGGGATCAACCTGCGGGAGATTTCCGGCAGCGCCCTGATCCTTCTGGCGGTGATGTCGGTGCTGGGGATCATTGGTAAAATTCTGGGTTCAGGATTGGGAGCTAAACTGGGCGGTTTTTCAACGCTCGAGTCGATCCAGTTGGGGGCCGGGATGGTCTCGCGCGGTGAGGTGGGGCTGATTGTGGCCACCATTGGCGCGAACAATGGTTTTGTCAACGCGGATGAAGTCTCAGCGGCGATTGGCATGGTGTTGATCACCACGCTGGTCACGCCGCCGCTTTTACGTTGGCTGTTCAAGAAAAAAGAGCCTGTCGCAAAGCAGGAATTATCTACAGAAAAACAGGAGGGAGAATGACAAACATGTACATGGTCCTGCTGATCATCGACGATCCCGGTAAATGCAGGGCTGTCATGGATGCATGGACAGAAGCTGGCGCCCCGGGGGTAACCATGCTGCCCAGTACCGGATTGGACCGTTTGCGCAGCAAGTACGCCTTAACCGGAGAAATGCCTCTGATTCCTTCTCTGTCCGATTTTTTGGATAAAGAGGAAGACCGGCATAATACCATTTTTTCGATTGTACGCGATCACGACCTGGTGGAGCGGCTGGTGAAGGCTACCGAAAGCGTGTTGGGCGATCTCAACCTGCCCCGCACAGGCATCATGGTCGTCCTGCCGGTTCTGGAAGCCTACGGGCTGGACCGCCGCGGCGAGTAAATAATTCTATAATTTAGCCGCCGGTCAGATAACGTGATGCTGTCCGGCGGCGCATTCACGATCCCCATACCCCATCATCCAATAATCATTTCAGTTCAACCCTAAGCGCAGGCGCTCTTCAGGGAGGGGCGCCATATGCTCTTTATGCCCTGTTGTGACCGACCGAATGATCCACACCCCTGCCGCATCTCAGGTTCTGGTATCGACGCCGGGTGAGACATGCTATAATTTTTGCAGGGAGGATATCATGGACCAAAATCAAAATGAGCCTGAAGCCAGTCGGCCGTATATCCCCGGTTATGGCATTCCTGAAACGCGTGAAGGGATGCTGCCGTGGAGTTATGTGCAGGAGCGTTTGCGCGAGGCGCAAAATTATTGGATCAGTACCTCCAACGCCAAAGGCAAGCCGCACGCTACGCCGGTTTGGGCGGTCTGGCGTGATGATGTGCTTTACTTTGACGGCGGCCCCGATACGCGCCGTGGCCGTGATATGGCGGTGAACCCGTTTATCGCTGTTCACCTGGAAGACGGCAGCCGGGTGGTGATTCTGGAGGGAATGGTTCGTGAACTCACCCGTCCGCCGCTGGATTTACGCGAATATCTGGCCAAAGAATATGCACGCAAGTATAGCGGAATGGGATACGAACCCACCCCTGAAACCTGGGAAAACGGCGGACTGTATGCCTTCCGGCCTAACCTGGTGCTGGCCTGGACGGAGTTTCCAAAAGATACCACCCGCTGGCAATTTGAAGAGGAAGGCTGAGCATTGCCGTATCTGCCGATCCACTTTATTGATGAGCCAATTGAGGTTTTATTCGACGAGCCGCC
>DAISXR010000078.1:7058-11721 GCA_036825755.1 Anaerolineaceae bacterium | reverse complement strand
GCTCCCAAAAACGCCGATGACCGGTTGGGAGCATGGTTTATCTACCGGGAACTGGAAGAAAAAACCGGATAAAGCTGGCTTCATTTTAATCTCCCATTGAGACAAGTTGTGTATGATAAGCCTATCTCACGAATCGAGGTGATGAATGACTGATCAAAAACGGACAGGGCAGGCCGGCGCCCGGATCCAGACCGCCACTTTAGGAGGCGGGTGTTTTTGGTGCCTTGAGCCGGTGTATGAAGAATTAAAGGGAGTCATTGATGCGGAGGTGGGGTATGCTGGAGGAAGGCTGCCTAACCCCAGCTATGAACAGGTGTGTTCCGGTATGACCGGTCACGCCGAGGTGGTGCGCATCACCTTTGATGCCGGGCAAATTTCATATGAAAGCCTGTTGAAGGTGTTTTTCAGTATTCACGACCCTACCACGCTCAACCGGCAGGGTGCTGACATTGGTAAACAATACCGCTCTATCATCCTGTATCACAACCCTGAGCAGGAAGCGACAGCTCGCCGCTTGATCCAGCAAATCACGCAGGAAAAGCTGTGGCCCAACCCGGTGGTCACCGAGGTGGTACCGTTGCAAGCTTATTACAAAGCCGAGGATTATCATCAGGAATACTTCCGCAAGAATCCTTCCCAGGGCTATTGCAGTGTGGTGATTGCCCCCAAGGTGGCAAAATTCCGCAAGAAGTATGCCGAACATTTGAAGAAGTCGTAACGCATTCCGCCCCTTGCATCGGACAGGGTGGAAATATCAGAGAAATCCTATCCAGTATACAAACAATCATGCTATACTGGAAATGTATTGAGCACAGGCGCGCGTCCTGCCGGCCTGTAATGTGCGTCAAATCAACCAAAAAACCAGGAGAAAACCATGAAAGGTAATGAACAAATTATCGCATTGCTGAATGCCCGGCTTGCCGAAGAACTGACCGCAACCAATCAATACATTGTCCATTCTGAAATGTGCGCTAATTGGGGGTATGACAGGCTCCACGAAATGATTGAAAAACGTGCTATCGGCGAGATGAAGCATGCTGAAAAAATCATTGCTCGTGTGCTGTTTCTGGAAGGAATTCCGATCGTCAGCAACCTCAACCCCATGCACATCGGGGACACTGTAGAGAAGATGCTGCGCAACGATCATAACGCAGAAATGGAAGCCGTTCAGGCTTACCGTGAAAGCATCCGCATCGCCATGGAAGCGAGTGACTTCGGAACGTATGAGCTGTTTGAAGAGATTCTGGTCGATGAAGAAGAGCACATCGACGAGATTGAAGAAAACCAGGACCAGATTTCTCAAATGGGTGTGCAGATCTATCTGTCAAAACAGGTGGATTAACGCTTTACAGGGACTGTTCTAAAAAGTAGAAACGTACAGGCTGCGGATGCAGGACCAGCATCAATCCGCAGTCTGTTTTTCTGCCCGAACGCTTTCTGGCAAAAAAGCTGCCGGGCTGTTCATTTATGCGCGAATCAACCTTGTAATCAATGGTGATCATCTTATGCAAACCGACCGTATCGCAAAGCAAACCGAATTTCTGATGGAACTGGATAAATTGAAGGGCGTTATCCGTCGTAATTACATTAACGGGGGTGAACGCCGTGAAAATACTGCCGAACATTCATGGCATGTGGCGCTGCAGGCGCTTTTGTTTCAGGAATACGCCAACGAACCGGTGCAGATCGACCGAGTGATCAGGATGCTGCTGATCCACGATGTGGTGGAGATTCTGGCAGGCGATACATATATTTATGCGCCGGGTGATCCGGGCGATCAGGCTGCCAAAGAACAGGCTGCCGCTGAAACCCTGTTTGGCCTGCTTCCGTCTGACCAGTCAGCCGATTTGAAGGACTTGTGGGGGGAGTTTGAGGCGATCGAAACACCGGAAGCGCGCTTTGCCAAGGCAATGGATCGTTTTTTACCGATTTTACAGAACTATCACGCCGGCGGTCTATCCTGGCGGGAACATCATATCACCCCGAAAATGGTGGAAGGCATCATCCTCAAGATCAAACCCGGCTCTGAGGCATTGTGGGCTTATGCCACCCAGGTGCTGGAACAGGCTGTTCAGCAGGGTCTGTTTGAGGCCTGAACACTGACTGGTTCATCGCCTATAATCAAAGTGAATGGTTATTTATTTTGACAGAACAGGGGGGTACAGCATGCCAAGAGTGATTCACTTTGAAATTCATGTCGATCAGCCCGATCGGGCGATGCAGTTTTATTCCAACGTATTCGGTTGGGAGTTTCACAAATGGGACGGACCGGTCGATTACTGGCTCACAACCACCGGTCCCGATTCCGAACCCGGTATCAACGGGGCGCTGCAGCAGCGGGAGAATACCAACATGTCGACCATGAACACGATTGAAACCCCGTCGCTTGATGAGGCGCTGGCGCTCATCACCAGGAACGGTGGCAAGATCATCCAGCACCGCCGGGCTGTGCCCGGTGTGGGGTACACGGCCATCTGTGTGGATACGGAAGGGAACCCATTTGGGCTGATGCAGCAGGATACAAAGGCGCGATAATCCGTCAAAAAAGAAAAATCCATCCGCTGAAGGGAACGTTATCCCACGCGGATGGATTTTGTGTTAATCAGTTCGGTTGGCCGGGAAAGAAACTTACAGCGGTGTCTCCCGGTGTTTCAGGGCAATCGTCTCGGCCAGCAAATCGATCTGCAACAACTGTTCCTCGCGGGGATACCCCTTGCACAGCACCGGTTCCAAAATTTCCACCTTCAGGTTGGGGATCATCTGAGCGATGCCG
The DNA here is from genome assembly GCA_036825755.1 of Anaerolineaceae bacterium. Taxonomy (GTDB): domain Bacteria; phylum Chloroflexota; class Anaerolineae; order Anaerolineales; family Anaerolineaceae; genus JAJFTV01. The sequence goes on along the minus strand of DAISXR010000078.1, from coordinate 8,948 downwards.
GAGACAGCGCGCTCTCCCCAGCCGTATGAGCCGATCACCGAGGCATACCGCAGGCGCGGACGCAGCGCATTGGCCAGACTGGCGGCGTAAATAGCCAGCGGATGCGGCCCGGCGTGCACGGTAGAAGAACCTACCACCAGCGTGGGAGCATCCACCAGCGCCATAGCCAGCTTGCCGATATCCGTGGCCGACAGATCAAACTGCTGCACAGTCACACCTCTTTCGGATAATGCGCCGGTCAGACGCTCCACCAGTCTGGCCGTGCTGCCGTGCATGCTCACATACGGGAGCACCACTTTGTTTTTCAGTTCACCGGTCACCCAATCACAATACGCATCCACGATGAAGGACGGGTTTTCATAAATCGGCCCATGGCTGGGGGCGATCAATGACAGATCCAGTTCTTTGATTTTTTCCAGGTGGCGGCGGATCACTTTATGGAATGGCATCATGATTTCAGCATAATACCGCATGGCTGCTTCGTCAATCAGCGTACTGTCCGTGGTGAAAAGATCGCTGGTGGCCATGTGGGAGCCAAAGAAATCACACGAAAACAGGATTTTTTCTTCAGCCAGGTAGGCAGTCATGGTTTCAGGCCAGTGAACCCACGGCATCAGGAAGAATTGCAGCGAAAATCCGCCCAGGTTCAGCACATCACCGTCTTTCACGGTTTGAAAGCGGCTTGAGTCGATCATCAGCAGATCGATCAGCATCCCCCGGGCGCGCTCAGAGCAAATAAGTGCGGCTTCCGGATATTTTTCCAGCACCAGCGGAATGCTGCCCGAGTGATCCTGCTCGGCATGCAGGGAGATGACATAGTCGAGATGCGGTACCGATTCGAGCTGTTCTATTAAAATATTCGCCTTGCTTGGATCCACTGTATCAATCAGGGCCGTTTTTTCTTCCCCCTGGATCAAATAGGCGTTATAACTGGTCCCATCCGGCAGCGGAATCAGTGAATCAAACAGTCGCCGGTTCCAGTCAACCGCTCCCATCCATTGAATCCCTGGACGAATAGCTCGTTTTTTCATATGTGTCTCCCTCACAAACAAGGTTCTCCCGAGATGCGGGTGGTTTTCAGTTCCAACCTGGATACGGGAAAATTATAACATGAGGGATCTGATCCGATTTAGGGAGATTGCGCGAGGTCGCTAAAAATAGGTAATCCGTGCCCGCCCGGCAGGATGTTGTCAAATTTGTGCTAAGATTTACACACGGAGAGTGTACGATGAAAACAAAAATGAATATTACCACCTGGCTGATGCTGTCTGTTTTGCTGGCCGTTTTTGCAGCCGGGTGTGCCACACCTGCGGCAACAGCAACCCCCACCGAAGAAACCATAATCCCTGAAGAACCTGTCGAAACCGCCACAGAAGTGCTGGCAACCGAACCGGCGGCAGCGGAAGAAACAGCAGAACCTGTGAACCCCGAACTGCTTGAGGGGAAATGGGAGGGAACGATCAACGTGGCCGGGGGTATTCTGAATATGGCAGTGACCTTTACCGGTGCTGAAGACGGACTGTTAGCCTCGCTGGATATCTCGGATCAGGGGTTGTACGGTTACGAACTGGCCAATGTTGAGTTCACAAACCCCTCCATCTCCTTTGAGGGATTTGAGGAAATGAACGGTAAAGCGGTATGGGCCGGTGAACTGTCCGAAGATGAAATAATTACCGGCGAGTTTACCCAACTGGGATACACCGGAACCTTTGAACTGACCAAAGTGGATATGGCTGCTGCTGCCCAGGCAACCCAGACGGCTCTTGCTGCCCTGACCTATCGTGAAGAAGAGGTCAGCATCACCAACCAGGATGTTACTCTGGGTGGCACCTTAAGCCTGCCCGAGGGCGAAGGCCCCTTCCCGGTGGTGATTCTCATCACCGGCAGCGG
>DAISXR010000078.1:0-6958 GCA_036825755.1 Anaerolineaceae bacterium | reverse complement strand
CGGCCCGGCCCAATCGGGTGAAGAAATCATCTACAAGCAGGTTGAACTGATCGCACGCGCAAGCGGCGTTCCGGAAGATCAAATTACCGAAGCGCTTGCCCAACAACGGCGTTTGTTTGACGGTTTGATCCGCGGCCAGGATTGGGAGGGCGCAAAAGAAGAACTTCGCCAGCAGATTGTGGATCAGGTGAACGCTCTGCCGGAGGCGCAAAAGCAAACTCTGGGCGACCTGGATCAGTACGCTGAAAACGCCTATCAACAGCAGATTACTTCCTTGGAATCGCCCTGGTACCGTTACTTCGTCGAATATGATCCCATGCCGGTTCTGGAAGAACTCACCACCACACCGGTGCTGGCTTTGTTCGGCGGGCTGGATCTCCAGGTGCCGGCCGACCCGAATGCAGATATGATGAAGACCGCTTTGGAAGGGGCAGGCAACCTCGACGTCACGGTGATCACCTATCCCAAGGCCAATCACCTGTTCCAAACGGCCATCACCGGTAACCCGAGCGAATACTCCACACTGGAGCCGGCTTTTACGGAAGACTTTTTGGAAGATATTGCCAGGTGGCTGCGGGTGGAGATTTCCCTGATCAATCAGTCATAACTTTGACCATTTCGATATCAATCGATTATCAGACAACCCAATCATGAGGAAAAAGGAGCAAACAATGGCATTTTCAGGCAGTATTCCGACCGATGAAGAGCTGGCAGTCGCCATCGATGAAATGATGACCCGCTATTTCAAGCCGGACGAACCAGGCGCTTCCATCATCGTAACCCGCAAAGGTAAACCAGTTTTCCGCAAAGGATACGGGATGGCCAATGTTGAACTGGGCGTCAAGATCGAGCCGCATATGGTGTTCAGGTTGGGATCCATCACCAAACAGTTCACCGCCGTGAGTATTTTAATGCTGTGGGAGCAGGGCAAACTGGATTTCCAGGATGAGATCACCAAGTACCTGCCCGACTACCCCATGCACGGTCATCGCATCACGATTGAACATCTGCTCACCCATACCTCCGGCATCAAGAGCTACACCGATACACCGGATTTCCTGAAGATGATGCGCACTGATTTATCTCTGGAAGATCTGGTCAATTCGTTCAAGCCCTACCCGATGGATTTTGCTCCTGGAACCAAATATCACTACAACAACTCGGCTTTTGTGATGCTGGGTCTCGTCATCGAGAGAGTATCCGGCATGAAATACGCCGAATTTATCAAGAAAAATATCTTTGAGCCGCTGGGAATGAAAGATTCCTATTTTGACATGCCCAATCCCATCATCCCAGGGCGCGTCGCCGGTTATAAAAAGAACGGCGATCACTACGAGAACTGTGATTATCTCAGCATGACCCTGCCGCACGCCGCCGGCTCACTGGCCAGCAGTGTGGATGACATGGCCAAATGGGACGCCGCTCTGTATACCGAGAAGCTGGTGAAACAGTCAAGCCTGAAAAAGGCCTGGACTTCGTACACGCTGCTGGACGGCACCAAAACCGGTTACGGTTATGGCTGGGCATCGGCGGAGTTCGACGGCCACCGTATGATCACACACGGCGGCGGGATCAACGGTTTCATCACCGATGGTTTCCGCTTCCCGGATGATGAAGTGTATGTGAGCATCCTCACCAACCGCGGCATCATGATCCCGAACGATCTCGCCTTCCGGATCGGCGCTTTGGCCACCGGCAAGCCGTATGTGGATCCGCAGCCCGTCCCGATGGACCCGGCCCTGTACGAGCGCTATCAGGGTGTTTTCAAGCTGGAGAACATGGAATATACCATCGCTGTCTTTACCGAAGGCGGCAAACTGTATATGACCCCTCCTGGTGATGAAAAAAATGAGATCTTCCCGCTGTCAGAAACCGAGTTTGCCTCCGCCGAATCGATCGGGCGCACCCTGTTTGTCTTTGATGAAAACGGCAAGGTAACCACCCTGATCATGAAGGGTTTCTACGGCCCGGGGATGAAGGCCTTTATCACCGATCAGCCTCTGCCCAATCAGCGCAAGTCGATCGAACTGGCTCCAGATAAGATAGCTTCCTACCTGGGCGAGTATGAACTGGCGCCCGGTGTGAACGCCTGCTTCATTCTTGAAGACGGCAAGTTGATTGTGAAGGTACCGGGTCAAAAGGATCAGGTGTTGCTGGCCGAGACCGAAACGAAGTTCTACATGCCTGAGCTGCCGGTATCCTTTGAATTCCACAAAGATGCCTCGGGACAGGTGACCGGGATGACCCTGAACCAGTCCGGTCAGACCATGGATGCCAAAAAGGTCAAGTAACACTTTTTAAATCGTCTCAAGTTAACCCTGCCGGCAGACATTCACCGGCAGGGTTTTTCTTAGCCACCTGGTTCTGTTGAGTTGCTTTACACGGAAAAAGAAAGTTCAGCAATCATCTGAGTCACCATTACAAATCTTTTAGGAAAGGCTTTTTTTAGTTATCCTGATTTCCTCGTGTGAAAAAATCTGAGTTGAACTTCCTTTATCATTCGGTATTGGATAGCACACTCATTACGAAATGATTTGTGATAAGCTGTTGTTTATCATACGATTGGAAGCTCATTCACGGACCAGATGGAATAAACCGAATTGTTTCTCGCATCAATTCTGCGGGATAAAAGAAATCAACATAATTTCATGTATTGATAGAGGTCAACGGATTATGAAAAACAGATTTATTAATATGATTAACACCAAAAAAAAACATCGCGGCGTCTCCGTCCTCTTTGCTGTACTCCTTTGTACCGTATTGGCTGTGGGATTAATTGCCTGCACAGCTGTTGCTGGAAATCTTTCAGCCGACAGTGTTGTCAATAAATATCTTGAGGCTGAGAAGGATAAAGACTATGTCATCAGCCTGTCGATTGACAAAGTAGAAATATCTGATGAAGAAACGGCAAGAGTTAAAGAAATGTATTCAGGCAGCGAATTGGCAAAAACAAACGGCTGGACGGATGAATTTATTGCTGAAAACATGATTGCCGTGTATGTAAAATACACCGTGGATTATGACAATACAAAGGTTCCCTATAATGAGGGTGAACTTGAACACTATTTTTACCTGATTAGAGATGACGAAAATTCTCCCTGGCTCATTTGGGATAGCATGGGTACGTAAAACAAATCGGTCAGAAAGCGTCAGGAAAGTTGACAGCTTGACCTATCGGTGCATACAGAAAAAGTTTTGACGGACTCCCTGTTCTCCGTATTTATGAGCATCGTCAGGTTGAAAGGCGAGACCCAGGAATTACCTCGAAGAACATCAGCGTGATATTGAACCGGACAACAAAATGAAGGCAGTGGATGCTGTCTGGTAAGGATGTTTTATTACGGCAAAGTCAAGGTTTTTAACATATCGATAGATATAATGATCAATAGAAGTGTCAAAATAAATTAGCTATGAGGGCCTAATTCTGCCACTGATCAGGAGAGAACATGCCCCAACACCATCCCTTAATTGAAAAATTGAACCGGCTTTCAGCTCCGGGTGAGCTGTATGAAAGACTGCCCGATCAGGAAGTGCGCTGCCATGCCTGCGCCCATCATTGCCTGATCAAACCCGGCAAGCGCGGGGTTTGCTACATGCGCTATAACCAGGACGGTGTGCTGATGGTTCCGTATGGTTATGTGGCGGGTGTGCAGCCGGATCCGATTGAGAAAAAACCGTTTTATCACTTTATGCCGGGCTCCCGGACGCTGACGTTTGGCATGCTGGGCTGCAACTTTCACTGCAGCTTTTGCCAGAACTGGCACACATCGCAAACATTGCGCGATTCTTCAGCCGATCTGGCGGCTCACTACATTGAAGAGGTGAGCGCAAAGCAGTTGGTGGATTACGCCGCACGTTACGGCGTAAAGGTGATGGTGTCTTCATACAACGAGCCGCTGATCACCTCGGAGTGGGCGGTGAGCATCTTTAAACTGGCCAAAGAACGGGGAATGAAAACCGTGTATGTATCCAACGGTTACGCCAACCGGCAGGTCTTGGAATATCTGCGGCCGTGGCTGGACGGCTATAAAATCGATTTGAAGGCCATGCGCGATGAAACTTACCGCCAGTTCGGCGGGCGGCTGCAGCCTGTTCTGGATTCGATCAAAATGGCCAAAGAGATGGGCTTTTGGGTGGAGGTGGTCACACTGGTGATCCCCGGCATGAATGACAGCCCGGATGACTTGTGGGGTTCAGCCCGCTTTCTGCGTTCGGTCTCGGAGGATATCCCCTGGCACGTGACGGCGTATCATCCGGATTACAAATCAACCTACCCGGAACGGACGGAACCCGAAACGCTGCTGCAGGCGGCTGAGATTGCCCAGGAAGCCGGACTGAAGTATGTATACGCCGGAAACCTGCCCGGGCGGGTGGGTTCGCTGGAGAATACGTATTGCTCCCGGTGCAAACAGGCGCTGATTGTACGCGACGGTTTTTATGTGGTGGAAAACCACATCACTCCGGAAGGGAATTGCCCATCCTGCGGAACTCCTGTGGCCGGGGTGTGGGGGTAATATTTCCATATCTGGATGTGAAAATACTATGTCCATTGTCATCCCGAGGAAACTGCGTCTACGCTGTGACGAGGGATCGGACAAGGGACGATTTTCACATGTTTTCATATCTGGAAATGTTAACCATTAGCCCCTTAGCCGATCCTTCGCCGCGGTGCGGACACCGGCTCAGGATGACAAAAGTGGTGTGGGTGCGCAAAAGATGCTGGCAGAGAGATGATTGCCTTTTAGTGTCATTTCGTAGAGTCAGACAGCGCTTTTTGCTGTCTGACACGGAGAAATCCGCCCGGGGACTGACCGCCTCAACTATCCATATCTGGAACCGTCATTAATTACCTCTTAGCCGATCCCTCGCTGACATTCGGGATGACAAAAGGGCTGTGTATCCACACATTACACACTCACACACTGATCGCATTACCCCAGGCAGTGGAGACCCTACCGCTGCCTATCATCCCCGCTTCTCAAATTTTGCGAAAATGAAGATACGCAAAACCATTATCAAATTTTCGCACATCCACCAGCTTCAGCTTGCGCTGTACCCCTTTCGGTAACCAGTGCAGACCGTTTCCGACGATATGAGGAGCGATGATCTGGTGATAATCATCGATGATCCCCGCCCGGATGGCTTCGGCTGCCAGGCGCGGACCGCCGATGTCAAAATCATGATCCGACTCCGCCACCATTTTTTGTATGGCTTCAGGGTTAAATGACCGTTCGATCGTCGCATTGGCGATGGAGACCTCCGAAAGGGTGGAGGAATAAATGATCTTCCGGGATGCCCGCCAGATCCTGGCGTAGTCATTCATTGCTTCACTGGGGCCGTCCATGCCACCGCCTGTTCCCTCGGTGGGGATCGTCTCCCATACCTTCATGGTTTCATACATATTGCGGCCAAAGAGCGATGTTCTCGCATTTCGTACCACGTTGTTGACGAAAGCATGCACTTCCTCGCTCGGCATCGCCCAATCAAAATCACCATTTTGATCTGCAACAAAGCCATCCAATGATGTGGTAATCAGATAGATTAATTTTCCCATGGTTTTATTACACCCGAATCAGACCCCGTATGTCAACTGTGGAAAGAGACAGGTCTGATTGGATTTTCCTGAATTCAATATTCCCTCTTGACATACTGTGTGATACATAGTATTATATTGACAAGGATATACTATGGAAAACGATACTGTTCAATCCAATATTATTCAGGAGCTGCGCCGGGGAATTATCACCCTGGCGGTGCTGGCGGAACTGCGTCAGGAGCAGTACGGCTACTCCATCCTGCGGCTGCTGGCAGACCAGGGCCTTGAAATTGACCAGGGCACCCTGTACCCGCTGCTGCGCCGATTGGAAAGCCAGGGCCTGCTGGAATCCATCTGGAAGCTGGAAGAAGCCCGCCCCCGACGGTACTACATCACCAGCGAGGCCGGTCGCCGGACGCTTGATATGCTGAGTGGCGAATACAGCCGCCTGGCAGGAATTATGGATACCATTTTGGGTAAGGAGAAGGAAAAATGAATCTGGTAGATCAATATGTGAACGAAGTCGGAAAACACCTGACCGGGAAAAATCGCGCCGATATCGAGCAGGAGATCCGCTCGCTGATCGAAGATGCCGTGGATGACGCGGTCGAAAATCAGGGCCGCGAACGGAATGATGACCTGTTGGTGGAGATCCTCAAAAAGCTGGGCAGACCGGAAGATATGGCCGCTTCGTATGAGAAGCCAAAATACGTTATCGGCCCGCGTATCTTCCCGTTCTTCTGGATGGTGACACGCATTGTGCTGGCTGTGGTAGCGGTGGTACTGGCGGTCACCATGGGGATCGATCTGGCGCAGGGAGTGGAAGCCGGGCAGACCATGCCGCAGGCCATTCTCGAGTCGTTTGCCAGCCTGATCAGTGCATTGGTTGCAGCCTTTGGCAACCTGGTACTGGTGTTCGCCATCCTCGAGCGCGTGGTTCCTGAAAAGAACTGGCTCAAAGAAGAGGAATGGGACCCCCGCAAGATGGAAGTAGAGCCGGATCCGGCTGAGATCAAGCTGAGTGAGCCGATTGCCACAATGGTTTTCACCCTGCTGGGTTTCCTGGTGCTCAATATTTACCCGCACTGGTTGGGGATCTGGGGTTTTGTGGGCGGTGAGCGCATCATTGTGCCCGTGCTGACACCCGCCTTCTTCTCTTACCTGCCCTTTATCAACGCCATGATGCTGGTGAGCGTAGTGCAGTGTGTGATGATGCTGCAAACCCGCCGCTGGACAACCGGTTTGCGCTGGTTTGAAATCGGTGCCAGCATCGCCTCCATGGTTTTACTGGGTGTGATGATTGCCGGACCTGATCTCATTTTTCTGGATCCAGCCGGACTGGCACAGTTAGGTTGGGAATCCTCCGCCGTGGATACCTTCGCAAAAGCTGCACCGGCCCTGGCAACCCTGTTCCGCATGGCC
>DAISXR010000077.1:0-16804 GCA_036825755.1 Anaerolineaceae bacterium | reverse complement strand
GCGCTCAGCATGGTTTCCATGGGATTGGGAGCTGGCTCGCCTTCCTTGTACTGCATGTAAACCGTGTTGGAACAATTGCGCATATGTGATTGATAGACAGTTTTCTCCTGTCTGACGGTACGAACGGAATAAACGCCCAAAATGGTACTCCTGTGTTAGATCTGGCCTACCCGGTGGCAGGCCACCAAATGGCCGGGTTGGATTTGCCGGAGTTCCGGAACCACATTCCGGCAGGTGTCTTCCACATACGGGCAGCGTGTGTGGAACTTGCAGCCGGACGGCTGCTGGTAAGCCGATGGCATCTCGCCCTGGATGGGCTTAAGATCGCGCCGGTGCCGGGGGTTCGGCAGGGGAATGGAGGCCAGCAGTGACTGGGTATAGGGGTGCAGCGGGTTGCGGTACAACTCGTCTTTACCGGCCACCTCAAGCAGGCTGGCCAGGTACATCACCGCAATGCGGTCACTGATGTGCCGTACCACCGACAGGTCATGCGAGATAAACAGATACGTAAGATGTTTTTGCTGCTGCAGCCGGTGCATCAGGTTGAGCACCTGCGCCCGAACCGATACATCCAGGGCGGAAACCGGCTCATCGCACACCACCAGCTCGGGGTTCAAAATCAGCGCCCGGGCAATCATGATTCTCTGCCGCTGGCCGCCAGAAAACTCATGCGGGAAGCGTTTGAGGATGTGCGAACCCAGGCCCACCTCTTCCAGGATGGAAACCACCTGCTCGCGCTGTTCTTTTGGGGTGCCCACCTTGAATACCTGCAGCGGAGCAATGACAAGCTGTTCCACATTCATACGCGGGTTCAGCGAGCCGTATGGATCCTGGAAAATGATCTGCATCTGCTGGCGCAGTTCCCACATCTCGTGTTTGGACAACTGGTAAATATTCTGCCCCCGGTACAGCACGCTGCCGGAGGTAGGTTCGATCAGGTTGAGCAGCGTCCGGCCCAACGTGGATTTGCCGCAGCCGGATTCACCCACCAGGCCGAGTGTCTCGCCTTCATAGATGTGCAAGTTCACATCGTCGACCGCTTTCACTTCCTGCGGGGTCCAGTTAAACAGCGACCGGCGACTCTTGAAGGTCTTTTTCAGATGGTCGATTGTGACCAGGCTCTCACTCATGCTCTGACTTCCTCGGATGAATATAGAAAACAGGCCACTTCTGTGTCACCCACTTTTTGCATGGGAGGCTGCTGCTGTTTGCAGATTTCCATGCACCGGCCGCAGCGCGGTGAAAACCGGCAGCCGGCCGGCATGGAACTGGGTGAAGGCACGTTCCCCTCAATGGTCGAAAGCTGTTCCACATCATGGTCAAGGCTGGGGATGGAGGCCAGCAGGCCTTTTGTATACGGGTGCCTGGGTGAGAAAAAGATATCATCCACCGGCCCGTACTCCACCGCCTTGCCGGCGTACATAATCATCACTTTGTCACACATTTCAGCGATCACGCCCATATCATGCGTGATGAGCATGATGGATGTGCCGCTGTCTTCATTTAACTGCTGCATCAGCTTGAGAATCTGCGCCTGGATGGATACATCCAGCGCGGTGGTCGGTTCGTCGGCGATCAGCAGTTTTGGCTGGCAGGAGAGCGCCATGGCAATCATCACACGCTGGCGCATCCCTCCCGAGAGTTGATGAGGGTATTCCTTCATCCGTTTTTCCGGAGAAGGAATACCCACTTTTTTGAGCATTTCCACAGCGGCTTTTTCGGCCTGCTGTGTGGAGTAATGCCTGTGAACCCGATACGGCTCGATCAACTGGTCCCCAATCGTCATGGTGGGATTGAGCGAACTCAGCGGATCCTGGAAGATCATGGCAATCTCATTGCCGCGAATATCGCACAGCGCGAGATCGCTCATTTTCGCCAGGTCGCGCTCGTCGAACAGGATCTCGCCGGTCGGCAGATAGCCGTTTTCCGGCAGCAAGCCTAAAATCGACAGGCTGGTCACGCTCTTTCCGCATCCCGATTCTCCGGCAATTCCGAGCACCTCGCCGCGCTCAACGTGAAATGACACGTCCTGCACCACGGTGAACTCGCCCTTGCGGGTTTTGAAATTGACGGACAGGTTCCTTACATCAAGGATCGGTTTCACAGGTCTCCTCAATCCAACCTCTAAATTACTGAACGTCCCAGGTCCAGGTCGACCAGTTCAGAACGCTGAAGTTGTCAACATTCACAACCATGCGCTTGTTGTAAGCCATCAGGCTGTTGCTGGTGTACAGGTAGGCCATGGGGGTTTCGTCTTTGATCAAAACCTGATATTCATCGAAGATGGGTTTGCGGGTTTCGAAGGTCAGCGCGGCGTTGCCTTCATCAGCTTTGTCCTGGAAGACGGTGCTGGTGGTCTTGCAGAAATTAGCACTGCTGTCGACGGCCAGCATCTGGCGGGATTCGCTCGGATCGAACGTGCCGCCGGAACCGATGATACCGAAGTCATGCATGCCTTCGCGCATATTGTTCATCAGGGTGGGGAAGTCAACCGACTGGATGGCAACCTTGATACCGACTGCCTGCAGATCCTGCTGGATCAGTACAGCGGCGCGTTCGCGGGTGGTGTTGCCGGTGGGGACATAGAAGACCATTTCCTGATCGAACGGGAAGTTTTCTTCTGTCAGCATGGTCTTGGCCTGGTCAGGATCGTACCAGACGGTGACGTCAGGATTGTAGTAGGGGCTGATGGGCGAAATGGGGGTGATCACAGCCATGCCCTGGCCCTGCAGCAGTGAGTTGACCAGCGCGTCGCGGTTGATGGCCATGCTGATGGCCTGGCGAACCTTCTGGGTCATGTAGGGTTTCTGGGTGTTGATGATGAGCATCTGGTAGGAGGTGGTGGGGATCGAAGAAGTCACCAGATTCTCCTGAGCCTGGGCGGTCGCCCAGTCATCCAGCAGAATGGAGCCCAGGCCGCCGCCGGCCAGGATGTCGATCTCGCCGCTCATCAGGCCAGCCAGCAGGTTGGCGGTAGGCACGATGCGGACAACCATGCGGTCGATTTTGGGAGCGCCCAGGAAGTAATTTTCATTGGCGACGAATTCGATGCGCTCGCCGTCGATCTTGGAGTCAAATTTGAACGGGCCGGAGCCAATGGGGGTCATCCACAGGGTGGGTTCGTTGATCTCAGCAGCGGTCTTGCCCTCGAAGATGTGCTTGGGGACGATGTAGACGCTGTTAAGGTTGTTGAACAGGTTGCCGGGGAACATGGCTGATTTCATGGTGATGGCCACGGTCAGATCATCCACTTTGGCCACGCCGATGGAATCCGCGCTCAATTCGGCGCCTGAGTCATCGGTACCCGCGATGGGGGAAAGATAATAGCGGCTCAGAGCAGATACTTCGGGATCGGAGTACATCTGGAAGGTGAAGACCACGTCGTCAGCGGTGACAGGCTGGCCGTCGTGCCAGGTGGCATTGGGGTTCAGGTGGAAGGTCACCACGGTGGAGTCTTCGTTGACTTCCCATGAATCGGCCAGACGGGGATCATACTCACCCTGGGAATTGCCCTGGGCCAGGCGATCATAGATCTGGTCGTACACGAACAGGCTGTAGTTCGAGTTGGTGTTCAGGGGCATCATCGAGTCCCACGCGCTGGTCATGGCGACGGTAACGACTTTGGGCTCGCCGGTTTCAGCAGCAGCTTCGGTCGCGGCGGCTTCGGTCGCCACAGCTTCGGTTGCTTCTTCTACAACGGCTGCGGTTTCCTGGGCTACAGCTTCAGTAGCTTCTTCACCGGTTTGTGCAGTCGGGGCGCTGGGTGAGCAACCGAAAAGACTTACGGTGATCACGATCAGCATAATGAGAAAAGCCAAGCGTTTTTGTGTTGCGTACATCATTCTCTCCTTTAAAGGATTGGTTATATTTTCAACTTGGGGTCCAGGGCATCGCGCACCCCGTCGCCCACGAAGTTGATACTCAATACGGTCATCACCAGCGCCAGGCCGGGCGGAAGCCACTGCCACGGGCGAGTGGAAAGGACCGTAATTGATCGCGCATCGAAGAGCATATTCCCCCAACTGGCAGCCGGCGGCTGAACGCCCATGCCCAAAAAGGACAGTGAGCTTTCCATGATAATGGCGCTGGCGGTCATAAAGGTGGCCGCCACCAGAATGGGGGCAAACGAATTGGGCAAAACGTAGCGGGTAATGGTCACAAAATCAGAGGTACCAATAGCCCGCGCTGACTCCACATATTCTTTTTCCCGGATTGACAGGACGTTGGCGTAAATCAAACGGGCAAACTGCGTCCAGCCGAGGAACCCAATCACCAGGGTAACCGACCAGATGGAGGGGCCTACTACCGCCACAAGCACCAGGATGAAGATAATGGATGGAAACGACATAAAGATATCGGCGGCGCGCATGATGATGGTCTCCACCCAGCCGCGATAGAAACCGGCCAGCAGACCCAACGGTACGCCAAGGCACATGCCAATCAGCGATGACAGCAGGCCTACAGTCATGGAGACCCGTCCGCCGTACAGAAAGCGGGCAAACAGATTGCGGCCGATTGAATCGGTGCCGAGCGGGTACACGGAACTGGGTTTGGCGCTGAAGGCCATGATATCCGATTTGATCGGATCCAGCTTCATGAGGATGGGCAGAAAAATCACCGTGAGGATCATCAAAACCAGCACCACCACACCCAACATGGCCAGTTTATGCTCGGTGAATTTGGCAAGAAATTCTCGGAAAAAGCTGTCCGGCTGTTGTTTCATACGTATCCTCTAGCGGTAGCTGATGCGGGGATCCAGAACGCCGTAAATGATATCGGTGATCAGGTTGACAATCAACACCACCGTGGCGACCAGAACCGTAATACCCATGATGACCGGGTAATCGCGTGCGGCGATAGACTGGATCATCAGCGAACCCACACCCGGCCAGCTAAACACCTGCTCTGTCACCACTGCGCCCCCCACCAGCCCGGGGATCGACATGCCGATGACGGTGATAACCGGCAACAGCGAGTTTTTAAAGGCATGTTTGCGAATGACCGCAAACGGGCGCAGCCCCTTAGCCCGGGCGGTGCGCAGATAATCTTCCTGGAATACCTCCACCATGCTGGAGCGCATATAGCGGATCCACGAGCCGATCTGCTGGAAGGAAAGCACCAGCATCGGCATCACCATGTGCTTAAGCAGATCCGCGGTGGTCCTGGCTCCGCTCGAATCGTACATGCCGCCGGTGGGCAGCAGCTTGAACACCACCCCAAAAATGTAGATCAGCGCCAGGCCGGCGAAAAAGTTGGGTGTGCCCACCAGCAGAAAGCTGATGCCAGACGAGAGATAATCACGCAGCGAGTTGGGTTTGGAGGCGGCAAATACACCGAGTGGGATGGCGGTCAGGATGGACAAACCGAAGGAGCAGCTCGCCAGAAGCAGTGTGGGTTTCAGCCGTTCCAGGATCAGTTCGGCCACCGGCAGGCGGTTCGACCCGAACGAATAGCCCAGGTTCCCCTGTAAAAGCTGCATCAGCCAGTGGAAATACTGCACCAGCACCGATTGGTCGAGGCCCAGTTCAACGCGGCGTCTTTCCAGTTCAACCGCGGTGATTTTTGGATCGGCCAGCAGCGCATCCAGCGGGCTTCCCGGAGCCAGCGATGACAGAACATAGGAAAGCAGCGTGATCCCGAGAAAGGTCGGGACAGCGATCAACAACCGTTTAAGGATGTATTTAAATTTCATTGACTATCGCGTTACCAATAGAATATGTTTTCATAAAGATGAGAAGATTTTAATTATTGTATCAGTAGTATATCACTTCTATATCAGCTTGTCCAATACCTGACACCCTGCTCGTGCGTCCCTCCGGTCATCAGCAGGAAACTCAATTTGGGAAAAATTGCTCAATATGATCATCACCTTCCATATTAATATACATTCCCGTTTCATTCCGGGTCCCATCCGGCTGTGGCGCTGTGCTCCAGTGCTTCCAGCGGCTCCCGGTTATCCGGCTCATCGAGCGGCGAGACGGCGTAGTGGGTATACAGGATCTTTCCTCCCTTGCCCACCAGAAACACTGTTGGGGTACCCAGTGAAAACAACATTTTAATCTGGGAATATTGCGAAGCCACCCGCGAGCCTTTATCCGTCAAAATGGGATACGGGATGGCCTGGGATCTGGCATACCGCTCGATCGAAACCGGCCCATTAGGGATCAACACCAGCACCTCGGTATTGAGCGCCTGAAATTTGGGATAGTCATGCCGCAACTGCGCCATATGGCTGGTACAGTGCATTCAGGAGAAACCGATGTTGAACACCAGCAGTACATTTTGATCACGGGTCAGGCTGGAGAGCTGGTAACTGACGCCGTGAAAATCAAAGAGTTCAAAATCCGGGGCTGTATCGCCGACTGCCAGGTGTTCCATGATTCCTCAAATCCGGGTCAATATGTGGTTTTGTATAAACGGATAATTCATACCTGTTTGATCATATCAGAGGTTCAGGTGTGTGTCAAACCGGCCTGGAATTTTCTTCAGTCGGGATTACTGTGATAAACCGGTATCCAAAGTGTTGATGTTGACCGCCAACCCGCCCACCCGCTGAATTTGCGCGTAAGCCGGGGGCAGAAAACCCTTACGCGAGAAAAAGGCGTAATGCACCCGCCAGCCCTCACCGCCGGCAGGTAAATCCTGCAGCACCCAGCGCGTTTTCGTTTCGATCAGGGCGCGCACCTCCAACAGATCCACCGGGTCGGCGCGCCATTTGCAGTCACCCAGCAGTATATCGCGTGTGCCCCAGTTCACGGCCACCACCGGCATATCGATCCGGTCGTTCCAGAAATGGCCCGTCACCTCAGGGGAAAATGGCGTGTTGCCTTTTTCAGCCTGCCGGGCAAGCCATCGGAGCGCCAGCTCCGGGAAGGTGTTTTCCGCGATGAAATTTTGCAGACCCACGCGGTAGCCCTCCATCACCTGCTCCACCCGGTAAGGGCAATCGGCCAGATAGGGTTCGATAAAACGCATATAAAAATGAAAGAAGGGGTCATTGAGATAATAGCGGCCGGAGCGGGGATGTCCGCCGCGGGCAGCCGCGCCGCGAGGTACCGTGCCTCGCTCAGCGGTTGCGCGGGTGCGTACCGGTTCCGGTGGACCGGCGAGCAGCGAAAGCCTGCGTTCCACCAGGCGCAGCTCCTGCAGCACGCCCAGGTAAAAGGTGGTGCTGGTGACCGGGATGCTGGTGCGCTCGCTGATGGCGGTGAGAGAATGGGCCTCCGTCCCGATTGCCTTCAGGATACCCAGATAATTGTTGTGCTCACGGAGTTCATCATACAGCAGATAAGCCGGTTCGGACAGAAACATGCTGCCAGGCTGAAGCATGACCTGCTGGACATTGGCCGTAAGATCCAGCGCGGGGTTCAGCCACGCCAGATAGGCCGGCACTCCTCCGCTGATGGCAAAGGCCCCTACGCGTGATTCCACATCCCAGCCGGGGAAAAACGGCTGCAGCGCGGCAAAGGGCAAGGGATCTACATGCAGTTGCGCGGTTACCCGCCCATGCAGGGGCGACTTTTCGGTCAGCAGTTCCTGCATGGAGCGCTGCTGCGCCCCGCACAGAATCACCACCATATCTGATCCCTGAAATGTTTTTTCCCAGACAGACAGCAGCGCTGTCACCATTCCGGCATCGGCATCCGCGACGTACGGAAAATTATCCAGGATCAAAATTCGGTGATTGCGTGCCAGGTCTCGCGCCGCGGCTTCCCACAGATCCGCCCAGGTTTGGAAGACAGGTGCCGAAGCAAGTGGCTCATCGAACAGCCGGGCCGACAGGCGCATGCGTTGCTGCCAGGGAGTTTCTTTGACGGCTGCCCAGTACACGTACGGTACACCGATTCGGTTGGCCCAGTGCAGGAGCAACTCCGTCTTGCCGGTCCGCCGCCGCCCCGTGACGGTGCACAGTTGAGCAGAGCCCGTTTTTGCACGGGAGAGTAGACCATCCAGAAATGCCAGTTCGCGCTGCCGGTCGATGAACATATTCAATTTTCCCTGTATATTCGTGGCTATTATGGATAATTATATAATAGCTGAAAATATATATATTAAAAACCATGATTCAGTTTCTTCGCGAGCACAGCAAAGTTTTTATTTACGTTATATCGGCGCAAAAAGAGCGCAGGGCTCAGCCTGCGCTCGATCATTTGATGGTCTTCTGCTAACCGGTTACGGCTGCGGTTCGCCGCCGTTCGTGTCGATGACGTTCGGGTCCGGCTTGACCTTGCCCAGGTATTCGGGCAGTTCCAGACCCACCATCGAGGCAATCTCCTGCATGGGCGGTACGCTCTTATACAGGTTGGACACAAAATTGGCGGTAGAGGAGGTTCCGTTGGCCGCGCCTGAATCCCACACGGTGATTTTGTCGATCTTGATGTTCTTGATGGCTTCCACCTGTTTGGCAACCAGTTCTTCCATCTTCTCGATCAGCAGCAGGGTTGCCGCGGCTTTGGCATCTCCGTTGGTGCTCTTCACCAGCGCGGCATAGCCTTCAGCCTTGCTTTCCAGCAGCTTCTGCAAACCTTCTGCTTCAGCCTGGTAGCGCATCAAAATACCGTCCGCTTCACCGCGCGCTTCGCGGCGGGTCCGTTCGGCCCTGGCCTCGGCATCGATCTCGACCTTCTGCTTTTCGATCTCCTGCTTCACCACCTCTGCGGCGCGCAGACGTTCCTGCTCGGCGCGGTACTGAGCTCTTTGAATTTCCACATCCGCTTCACGGCGGGCCACCTCGGCCTGCTGGGTGGCGCGGGCTTCCTGCACCGACAGATTGGCGTTCGAGTTGGCAATGGCGGCTTTGGAAAGGTTCTCGCCGTCCACGGCTTCTGCTTCACGCTGCTGCACAAAAACACGCTGATCGGTCTCAGCCGACTTGCGGCCTTTGACAGCCTGGGCTGTATTCTCGGCTACACGCACATCGCGTTCGCGGTGCGCCTCTGACTCGCCGATGGCGCCCACTTTTTCCTGCTCGGCCACATCCACCTTGGCCTTATTGATGGCCTCGGAGGCGGCTTTCTTGCCGATGCTCTCGATGTAATCGGATTCATCGGTGATATCGGTGATGTTCACGTTGATGAGATACAGACCGATTTTGTTGAGCTCAGGTTCCACGTTCTTGCGCACCGATTCGAGGAAGCTTTCGCGGTCCTGATTGATCTGCTCAATGGTCAATGAAGCCACCGTCAAACGCAACTGGCCGAAGATGATTTCCTTGGCCATATCCTCAATCGACACCTTGTCGAGGTGAAGCAGGCGGACGGCGGCGTTGTTCATAATTTCCGGCTCGGTGCTGATACCCACCGTAAAGGTGCTGGGCACATTGATGCGGATGTTCTGCAAGGACAGGGCTCCCTGCAGCGGGATACTGATGGTCATGGGGGTCAGGCTGAGATAGGCGTAGTCTTGGATGACCGGCCACACGATGGCGCCGCCGCCGTGTGTGGTCATGCTAGAGCGTCCTTTTTCAACCCGGCCGAAGATCACCAAAATCTTGTCAGAAGGGCAGCGTTTGTATCGGCTGAGCATGTACAGGATCACCGAGGCGATGATGATCACAAACACCGCCAGGGCTATGAGGTACAGGAAGGTGTCCATAGGTTCTCCTTTTATTGAATATGGATCATGAATAAGAACGAACAGCAAAAAATGTGCGGGGTGCAGCCGTCAACCGGCTATTCGACCCGCTCCACCACCAGCACGCGCGTGCCGGATAACCGCACCACCTTTACCGTTGTACCGGTCGGAATAGCCGTTTTATCGGCGGCAACCGCCTCAAACTCGCGCAGGCTGCCCTGCACGGCGATGTTGACCTTGCCGGTGCCGCCTGCCGGGATGGAAAGGTAGACCTTGCCCTCGCATCCGATGGCATTTTCCATCTTCAGCGTTCCGCTGGATTGCAGCTTTTGCATTGACAGCATGGCCCAGGCGATAGCCAGCATAGTGATAAACCCGGCCCCTGCCCCGCCCAAAATGGTCCACACATCATGGATGCCGCCGCGCGCCATGGCGAGCCCGATCAGCCCAAACATGAGGAAGAAACCGGTCACGCCTTGCACAGAAACCAGTTTGACACCCGCTTCAGCGCCGTGGTGCGTATCGCCCGGGTGATCGGCCGGATGCCCGAAATCCGCATGAAAATCGCTGTTCACGTCTACATCGATATCGGTATCGCTGGCGGCGCCGCCGATAATGTACAGGATGATGCGGATCAGAAAAAGGGTCCCGCCGATGACGGCACACGACAGGTAGAAGATTTCAATTGGTCGAAAATTCCACGCATCGAACATGGATGCCTGCCTTTTCTTTTCAACAATTTTCAGGGAGATCAACGTCCAAGGCAATTGTAACATCAATCCAAAAGCGCCCGGTTCAGCGGAATCGAAAAATGTAGGGTGGGTGGAGTATGTCAGGGTTCGCGACGCGAACCCTGACGAGCGTAACCCACCGATACCGTTCAACAAAACCTCTCGGTAGTTTGAAAGGAGCACGGTATTTCTGCGGTCATTGGTGCCTGGCGTCTCGTAACCCGCCATTTCGGTTTGGCCATACCTGTCGGTGGGTTACAGGCGGATGGTTCCTGTTTATCACCGGCTGATCTGCCGCCCTTCACCCACCCTACGCGGGTTGACAAATATTGATTAATCAACCGCTTTCAGCGGGTGGCGGAACAAATCCAACACCGGCTGGTAGGAGATCAAACCGATTGAGACCACCTTTGCACCCATCAGCGGAGGGAACTCGCGGCAGATCGAAAATTTGCGCTGCAACTCATCCGCGCTCAGGTTCATATCCACCGTGCAGTGCGGCATCCAACCCCCGGGCCGGTAATACGGATGCGATGGGATACCGGCTTCATCCAGCGCCTGGTGAAATGCCCTGTGCAGACCCAGCAGAGGTTCCGTCACCGCGGGGGCGAGATAAATCACCCCCTCCGGGCTGAGAAATGAGCCCAGGGCCGGAAAGCTCACAGGTAGGCACGGGGTTCGCGCTGTGAACTCACGCAGCAGCCTATCCATGCGCGCCGTATCCACGTCCTCATGCAAGCTTAAGCTGATATGCGGGGCCGCATTCATCTCCAGCAGCGAGGACCCTGCGGCGGCCCACATCTTCCGGATGGCCTGTTCGGACGGATCGTCAAAATACATCTCCACAGCAAATCCCATAGTAATCTCCGATGTTGATTCTGGTGTCATACCGTTGGGTGGACGACTTACGTCGTCAACCTGCACAATTTCATGCCAACCGGCCATAGGCCCGCAGGGTGAGCAGCATTTCAAGGGTGATCTGTCCGCTCCACTCGCGCTCGGCCTGGGCCCAATGCTCCGGGTACGCCCCGCCCCACGTCCAGGTTGGCTTCCAGGAACCATCCGGAGACTGGTGATCAATCTGGTAATCCAGATGCGCCTGTATCGCATCCGCAAACAACTCAGTGCCCTCCATTTGCGGGGCCGGGAACGCCCGCAGCGGGGTGACGCAGTAGGTATGCCAGCGCGCCGGGTCGGTGACAACCGCTTTGGGCAGTGATTGGCGAATGTGTCTCCTGATCCGTTCGGCATACTCGCCCGGAAGGTTTCCGGCGGAGGCCAGAGCAAAGGCGTATTCCAGGTCGCTGCCCCCGCCGCCTTCTCCCAGCTTCACCTGTTCAATGCAGTCCACCGTTTCCCCGGTCAGGCGTTCCAGCCAGACCGGCTCCACCAGCGAGGAGTAATGATACAGCGAGGCCAGAATCAACACACGCGGGATCAGCAAAAAGCCGTCGAACGTCCGGCTCAGGCTGCCATTTTCATCATGCCACCACGGCGCATGAGGGTGATCGTTGGTATCCGGGGCCACCGGCCGCCACACATGCGCCTCCGGGTTCCAGTTCTCGAGCAGCCAGTCAATCTCTTTTTGCACCAGCGGGTGATCTACCGGGCAGCCCAGTTCCGCCAGCCGGTGCAGTCCAATGGCGGTAGGCAGCGCTGCCGATGATGGTGTGCGCGCATCCGGCTCGAGGGCGTGTCCAAACCCGCCGTCCGGGTTCTGAAAACAGGCCAGTACCGAATACACCGGCTCCAATCCGGCCCCCTCAAAGTAGTGTTCAAACAAAGCCCGCTCCAACGGCCGCGCCTGCATTTTAAGGAAGTAACGCGCGCGCTCGAATGAATCAGAAGAGAGTTTTTTCATCGTGTGTCCTTTGCATTATGCCGCCCATCAAGGTTTGATTTCGTAGGGGAGGTTCATGAACCTCCCCCTGCCGGACATGTTCAAACTATTTTCTCACAGAATAACATCCATTCCGCCCGGTAGGGGCGCACAGTGTGTGCCCGTCCATCATCCGATCAACCGGAGATTCGCGCTAATAAAAAACTTCTCTTTGCTTGATTATATAACCTGCCAACCATCCGGCAGCACAGGCTGCGTCCAGGCCGGGTCCGGCTGCCAGTGGATCCAGCTCTCATCCAGCGGGGCCAACCGGCGTTGTATACGATCAAACACTTCCGGCGTATCGCGCTCAATCCCCCGCGCCCACTCGGGCAGGATGCCGCCGTTCTCCACCGCCAGGCGGTAGTCTTCTTCATCCTTCCAGTGCCATTCATGTGAGGGTTCGATGACGATATCCAGATCCAAATCCAGTGAATCAAATCCCAGACGGGTTCGTTGAAAGGGTAGTTGAAAATTGATGTAGAAGCCAATGAACTGGTTCGACGCATGATGCCAGAACAGCATGCAGGCGTAGTATTTCTCCGGTTCCAGAAACAGGATGGTCCGGTTGGTATGCCAGGTCTCCCAGGTATGGTTGAGAAATTCCGCCTGCGCATCCTGCCAGCGTGTGCCGTGCACAAAGCGTTCGCGGGCGTTGTGCCATAAGTATACGCATTCCGACACCGCGCATATCGCGCCAGGTTGGAGCAGCAGTATCGTCTGATCCGGTGCATCCTGCACCACGGTGACAGGCATGGCGGTCCACACTCTGTGATGAATGATGCCGCGATAGACGCAGTGTTCGCCGATTTGCCAGTATTTCATTGCAGGCTCCTTGAAATTCTGAGAAAAATATTAGAAAGATTAATTGTACAACAGCAATTTTCGGGCGTTCGCCAAATACCTCATTCAATAATTCATTTTTTGGCCAGGGCGACCACAGGTCACCCGCCTGACCACCGTTTGAGAGCGCAATCGCCATGGCATGGATTGACACTTTTTCGTACGAGGTTCATGAACCTCCCCTACAGACCCACCATGGCATTTTGGTATGCAAATTTCGCTACTTCGAATCCTTTCCCTCGTATATAATCATGGATATTCCCCAGGCAAAGGTGTGAAATGGATTCAAAAATTGAGCAATTTATCCAGGCAAAAAAGATTGCCGTCGTCGGCGTGTCGCGCACCAAAGGAAAATTTGGTACCGCCATCTACGACGAATTGAAAACGCGCGGGTTTGAGGTGTACGGCGTCAATCCGCACATGGAGCAAATCGGCAGCGACAGATGTTATGCCAGCCTGTCTGAACTGGCCGGCACGGTCGATGCGGCGGTGATCTGTCTGCGCCCGCCGTCAGCCGCCCAGGCACTGCGCGACGCTGCCGTAGCCGGCATCCAAAAAATCTGGCTGCAGCAGGGCTCGCAATCGATCGAAACCGACAAAACGGCCCGCGAGTTGGGTCTCAGCCCCGTCACCGGCAAATGTATCCTCATGTACGCCGGCGAGGTGAAATCCATTCACGGCTTCCACAAATTTTTCGCCAAAGTGCTGGGACAGTATTGATGAGCCATATACTCGTCGCTTACACCACCAACTCCGGCTCGACCGCCGAAGTCGCCGAGGCTGTGGCCGAAGAGCTGCGCGGTCAGGGGCATACGGCGGAGGTGAAAGAGAGCAGGCAGGTCGGTTCGATGGCCGATTATGACAGCGTAATCGTCGGCGCGCCGATGATCCTCGGCTGGCACAACGCAACGCGTAATTTTTTACGCAGGCATCGCGCCGAGTTGGCCGGGAAAAAAATCGCATATTTTGCTTGCGCGTTGAGCCTGACACGCACACCGGCCGCGGACACATCACCCATCCCGCTGTTGTTGGACCCTGGGCTGGTGAAAGATCCCGCCCGGGCGGGAAAAATCTCGCTGCATGAGAGCTTCACCACACTGGAATATTATCTCAAGCCCATGCTGGCCGCCGCCCGAAATGTAAAGCCTGTCAGCGTCGCCTTTTTCAATGGGAAACTGGAGACCTACCGTCTGAAGTGGTGGCAGGCCGCCTTTGTGATGGTGGTTGTCCGCGCCACACCCGGTGATTATCGTGATTTTGAGCTGGTCAAAAGCTGGGCAAGAGGCCTGGCGTTGTAAAAACGGGCGGCCAATAGCCGCCCGATCCGTTGATTATTTAATCCTGATTATTTAATCCCTCGATCAATTTACCCTTAGCCGACCCCTCAATGCGGCGCGGACGCCGTTTCGGGGTGACAAAACGTGTGGGAAGTGCGTGGAGACAGCCGCTCTCAGCCCTGGTTGTCACTCCGAGAAGCGGCTTTACGCCGCGACGAGGAGTCGGCTTGACCTGTGTTTTCACCGTTATTTCATAATCATAGGCAGCGCACGATATACCCTGCGTACCATTTCACGCATACCGACCTTTATGACGGCATTTATCCCTTCAACGCCCGCCACAGTTTCTCCGGCGTGACCGGCAGATCATGCATCCACACCCCGCAGGCGTTGTGGATGGCGTTCACCATGGCCGGCGCCACTCCGTCAATCGAAATCTCGGCCACCGACTTGGCCCCGTATGGGCCGCTGGGTTCATCGGTCTGCACAAAGATCACATCCGTCACCGGCATCTCCGGCGCACGGTAAATGTGATACGCCCCAATGCGGTCGTTGAGCGTGTCGCCTTCTTCGTCGAAGATGGTTTCCTCGGTGTGGGCAAAGCCCAGCGCCTGGGCCATGCCGCCCTCCACCTGCCCGGCCGCGGTGATGGGGTTGATCACCCTCCCGCAGTCCACAGCCATGAGCATGCGTTCCACCTTGATCTCGCCGGTCTCGGTATCCACCTCCACCTCCACAAACTGCGCGGCGGTGGGCGGGGGACTCTCCAGGCTCATATGCGATGCGGTGGCCATGATCTGGTGCTGGTTCTGCTGGTGCAGGCTGCTCAGCCCGATCTCCTGGAAGGTCAGCGAACGGCCGTCCGGGGCAGTGATCTTCCGATCACCCACCATAAAGCCCTCGCTGGAATCCAGATCCAGCATCACAGCGGCCTGCTCAAACAGCATATCGCGGATTTTCTCGGCCGCTTTGCGCACGGCCCCGCCGCTGATATAAGTGGTGCTGCTGGCGTAGGCGCCCTTGTCGAAGGGAGTGAAATCGGTGTCGGAGGAGTAGACAATGAAGTCTTCCACCGGGATCTGCAGCACTTCGGCCGCGATTTGCGCCAGAATGGTATCCGAGCCGGTGCCGATATCGGTGGCGCCGATCTGCAGGTTGAACGAGCCGTCGTCATTCATCTTGAGCGTGGCGGCCGCCATGTCCAGCCCGGCGATACCGCTGCCGTGGAACATGACCGACATGCCGATACCCTTGCGTTTGACGCCGGTCTGCTTTTCATAGGCTTTGCGTTTGGCGTAATAGCCGGTAGCTTCCAGCCCGATGTTGACGCACTGCTCCATACCGCTGGTGTTCATCTTCTGGTCGTAGCCTTCGCGCCCTTCGCCCAGTTTGCGGGCCATGTACATGGGCTCGTCCACCTTGATCCAGTTCTGGCGTTTGAACTCCACCACATCCATGCCGATCTTCTCGGCAATCTCTTCCATCAGCACCTCGATGGCGTACTGCTCCTGCATGGAGCCGTACCCGCGGAAGGCGCCGGAGGGCGGGGTATTGGTGTAGACCACATCGCAGATCAGCCGGGCGTTGGGCGGGTTGTACAGGGTGAGACCTTTGAAAGCGCCCACCATCTGCACGGTCAGGCCATGTGAGGCGTACGCGCCGGTATCACCGATCAGACGCAGTTCCAGCACGTCCAGTTGATCGTCTTTGATGCCGGCTTTGTAGTAGATGGTCTGCGGATGGCGGCTGCGCCCGCTGGTGAACTCCTCACGGCGGGTCATTTCCAGCTTCACCGGCCGGCCGGTTTTGATGGTGAGCAGTGAGCACAGATCTTCCAGCAGCATCTCCTGCTTGCCGCCAAATCCGCCGCCGATACGCGGTTTGATCACGCGGATTTGCTTGACCGGTAGGCCGATGAGCGGTGCGATGATGCGCCGTATGTGGAAGGGTACCTGTGTGCTGGTGCGTACCACCAGGCGGTGATCCTCGTCCCACCAGGTGATGGTAACGTGCGGCTCGGTTTGCGCGTGGTGCTGTTTGGGCGTGTGGAACGTGCCCTCCACCACCACGTCGGCGGTGGCAAAGGCGGCGTCCACATCACCGTTCTGTTCTTCAATGTGGAAGATCTGGTTGGTCTGCGGGCTGTAAATACCTTCGGTATCCGGCTCGTCGTGGATCACCGGCGCGCCGGGCCGCATGGCTTCCTGCATGTCGAACACAGCCGGCAGCACTTCATATTCCACATCGATCAGCTTGAGGGCCTGTCGGGCGATCTCCAGCGTATCGGCGGCCACCACGGCCACCCGATCACCCACATGGCGTACCTTGTCATCCAGCACCACCTGATCGTAAGGCAACAACTGCGGGTAGCTCTGGCCGCCCGAGGCATATTTCACGCGCGGGATATCCAGATGGGTCAGCACGCAATGCACGCCGGGCAGGGCGCGCGCCTTGCTGGCGTCGATGTGTTTGATGCGGGCGTGTGCGTGCGGACTGGTGAG
>DAISXR010000076.1:13474-16918 GCA_036825755.1 Anaerolineaceae bacterium | reverse complement strand
AGAAAATTAGAATTACTTGAACATATGTAAACCAACGCTGGCTATGCCATGGCGTTGCTTACAACGGACGGAGAACTCTGGCCGGGTTTCCTGCCGCGATCACGCCGGCCGGAATATTGCCTGTCACCACGCTGCCCGCTCCGATCACGCTGCCCCGGCCAATCCGGGCTCCCTTCAGGATCAGGCTGTTTGTCCCAATGAACACATTGTCTTCTATGATGACCGGTGCGGTCTGTCCATCGTTGGGATGGGTCAGACGGCGTTCAGGATCCAGCGGGTGGAAATCTGAATCGACCACCATCACATTGGCGCCGATGGTTACATGATCGCCAATTTCGATCCGTTCGGCGGCGCATAAAGTACCGCCGGTCATGGCAAAATCACGGCCGATTTTCAGGACCGCTCCCTTCTGCCAGGTGGTGAGAAACACAGGGTGATTGGGTCCCAGCGGGTTGGATCGCAGGCTGGAGCGCAAGCCGATTCCATCACCCAGCGACATTTCACTGCGGCGGTGTTTTTGAATCACCGGCACCCCAAAATACTTCCCGCCTTTTGCCCACCGGATGCCGTTCAATAAAAACTTGGTCCGGACCAGCGGCAAACACAACCAGGCATGCAGGGTGTTCCAAATCTTCCAGGGTGTATCCAGCGCGCCGGCTAACCGACCTTCTTCTGCTTCCAATGGAGTCTCAGAGCTCGTTGGGATGATGTCCGTTGTTTGATATTGCGTTTCCCTCATTTACAGCCCACTTTCCGATTTGCGCGGTCCTGGGTAGATAAACCGCATAGATTCTGATCAACTCGTCTACCAGCTTTTCGATATCATATTTTTCAGCCGCCAACTTGCTGCTTTTTTGCTGCATGGCATGGCATAGATTCACGTTATCCAGCAGCACGTTCAGCGAATCAGACAGCGACCATGGGTCACCGGGCGGTGTCAGCAAACCGTTTTCGTTATCCATCACCAGATCCGGCAGACCGCCCACATTGGATGCCACTACCGGCAGCCCACTGGCCATAGCCTCAATGACCGCCATCGGCATACCTTCATAATAGGAGGGGTAAACAAAAATATCCGCCTGCCTGAAATACTCCAATTTTTCTGCGTATTCCACCGGTTCATGCAGCCGAACATTCCCGTTCAGTCCCAATGCGTTGATTTTTTGCTGCAACGCTTCCCGTTCCCCTCTGGCAAGCTCTCCGCCCACCAGATGGAAAATCACATCGGATCGCCGCGTCAAAACCAGCCGAGCTGCTTCCACCAAATCAAATGTGCCTTTGGTTTTCCCCAGATACCCCAGGTACAGCACATTTTTCACCGACCGCGCCGGTGATTTGTTGATTCGGCTTTGGGCAATCAGACGGTAATCATCCTGGTTGATGGCATTGGGAAGTAAAAAGACCGGCAGGCCCGGTAAAATCTGTTCGATCTGCTTCCATTCTTTTGAAAGAGCGATCAATCCGTCGGTTCTCTTGAGAACCCATCGCACATATTTCTGCCACCGCTCGGGGCGGTCAGTATAGAGAGCAGCCAGGCTGCAGTGCGGGTGGATGAGTATTTTGCTGCCAAACAGATTGGCTATCAGTACACAAATGCTATGCTTCAAAAAGGAAAAGCCCGGTGCGGTGGCGATATGCGAAACCTGTGGTTTGTGCTTTACAACCGCCTTGAAAAACCGAATACAGTCTTGAACGGCGGATACCGCGTTGGACAGAGAAGCCTTTCCAGCATCTGCCAGATCGCGTTTCTGCGAACTGGTCTGTACGAACATCAGGTTCACCTTTTTAGGCAGAGACGAGCCCAGCAGTGACTGGTAAAACATGGCGATGCCGCCCATGGGGGGCGGTATATGGCCAGAAACCAGCACCCGGCCGCCGCTCAAGCTTTTTAGTTCGGGGTTCATCCGAGAAACGCTCCTTCAACCATCTCATCAGACAGACGTTTCTCTTTGGGGTACAGAATCTCTTCGTGTTTGAGAACCACGTTCTTATCCGGGAAGCGGGTGGATATCTTGCGAGCCGGCACGCCTCCCACGATGGTGTAGGGATGCACATCCTTTGTCACCAGCGCTCCCGCTGCCACGATGGAGCCGCGCCCGATGCGCACGCCCTTCAGAACCGTCACGCCGGTGCCGATCCACACATCATCTTCCACCACGATGTCCTGGTCATCCTGCGGTCGTTTCTCCAGCACGTCATACATGGCTTTGCCCACCACCGAAGTGTTATGATTCCCGGCCACAAACACCACATACGGAGCAATCATCACATTGTTGCCGATGTAGATCCGGCTTTCCTTGGCCATGAAGGCGCTGCCCAGCCCGATGGTGACGTTATCACCGATATCCATGTTGTCAAAGATGTACAGCCCCTCGGGATCAAAAAAGAAGTTTTTCCCATGACTGTGAAATGCGTTCTTCAAAACACGCATTCGCACTCTCAGCCAGCCCTTCCGCCAGATCACATATGCCTTAGCAATTATTTTTAAAATACCCATTTTTTCACCTTTTTTATCTTCTTTAATTCAAATAGAACGAACAACCGGTGCGATCCCCGGTAAATAAACTGGTTGAGGTTGATGTTTCTACCTTACGCGTAGATCATTTGCAGAACCGGCTCCGGCAGCCGCTGGTCGGGGGTGTACAGCATCGCTTCATGCTGCCGTACGCAATCCAGACTCGGAAAGCGGGTGGAAACCTTATGCGCCGGTACGCCGCATACAACGGTGTAGGGACACACATCCGTATTCACCAACGCTCCTGCGCCGATTACCGATCCTCGCCCTACCTGTACCCCCTTTAAGATAATCGCTCCTGCGCAAATCCACACATCGTCATGAATGATGATGTCCTGATCATCCTCCGGCCTCTTTTCATGTACATCGTACATGGCTTTGCCGATCACGGAGATATTGTGGTTCCCCGCCACCATGGTGACGTTAGGCCCCAGCATGACGTTGTTCCCCAAAATGATGCGGCTGTCAGAGGCCAGCAATACCGCCCCGCCCCCAATGGAGACGTTATCTCCCACGTCGATATTTCGATACGAGAATTCGCCGCGAGGATCAAAAATGAGATTTTTACCATGCCGGTGAAAGGCATTTTTGAGAATGAATGCTGCGCCTCGGTAGGAACATTTTTCGAGGAGTATCATGGATCTGCAGAGCGCCTTTACGAAAAACATCATTTCCTCTTTTCATGGATTTTGAAGAACCTTTTCGATCAATTGCTCATATTCGGTGATGAAACGTTCGCTCGCCAGGTTGCCTTCGGCGTATCTTCGCCCGCACTCTCCCATCCGTTTTCTTTCATTCAGATCCAGCTCGTTGAATTGCCTGATCTGTTCAGCCAGGTCAGCCGGATTTTGAAAATCAAACAGAAAACCGCTTTCGTTGTGCTGTACCAGCAGCGGATGATCCAGCGTATTGCTCACAATGACCGGCAG
>DAISXR010000076.1:10702-13374 GCA_036825755.1 Anaerolineaceae bacterium | reverse complement strand
CAGGTCATAGTGGTTCTGGTTGATCAATTTGCGGATGGCAAAAAAGACATCCAGTGAAAAACGGGATTTCTTCTCATACCAGATCACCGGGATGCCCTCTTCATACAAAGGGCTTGCCAGCAGATCGCCTTCCTGGTAGCAGAAAATTTCAATCTCATACCCTTTGTGCTTCAAGCCTACTGCCAGTTGAACCATCTGGCGTTGTGCTCCGCCGGTACTCAAATTATCGATGATGAATAACAGTTTTTTGCGATCCTGGGATTGCAGATTGCTCACCTTACCTCCTTTCTGCCAGCACCTCGAGGTGCTGCCGATCAGGGTTCCTGTCACAATCCGTCGGGATAACTGCACGCGGTAAAAAATCATTCTTGAAGAACTGATCAAGCGCCAGTTCATGGATCCAGATCAATTGCTTTTCGTGATGGTATGTATCTTCGCTGTCAAACACATACGCGCCTTTTTCTTCGTTCACATGCAGTTCGGACGGTTTGTTGACCTGATAGAACGGAGAAAATTCAATGATGGTATAGCTCCCATCCAGACCGCGAACAAAGTCAACGGCCAGCATGGGGCTTCCCAATGCGCGGTAAAGCTTTCTGGCGATCAGAACGGCTTCTTTGGGCAGATGCCCGTGCACGATGATGTTCATTCCGGACGCCCGGAAATCACCCTGGGGCACTTTCCGCATGTATCCATAGGCATAATTACCGCAAATCACCACCCGGATGTCATGCCCATCGTTGGGCACGAACTCCTGGAAGTAGACATAATCTTTTTGACGTAAATACAACAGGTGGGTTTTTCGACCCTGTTGAGAAAACGCCTGGCGGATGATCCGGCGTGCCTGTTTTTCATTATCAACCTTTTCAACACCCATTGAGCCTGAGGATGGATCCTGCTTGCTGATCAAGGGATATCGGGCTGTTTTGCTGTACGCGAGCGCCTCCTGCAGATCATAAAAGACGTTTGTCCGAGCAAAAGGAAAATCATAGATATTACAGAAATACGATTCCAGTTTCTTATCTTCATAGAGCTGCAAGTGGCGTGAAGCCGGATAACATGGGATATGCATGTATTCTTCCAGGAAGTGAATCTTTTTCCGGATCTGGTCCAACCGGCTGGGTGCATTGGAAAACAGCCCCACAATTACATCATATTGCTGCGCCTTTTCCAACCAGTCACTTCTGTTGATATCAAACAGCTCATACGTAAATCCGTTGTTCTGGAAGAAACGTTCATACTTGGTCCAACGTGGGTAAGGATCCACATCGCGAACCAACCCTACTTTGGGTTTACGAAGTCCTGCCGGCCACTCCATGATGACCGGTTCGGCATCTCGATACTCATCCATGGCAGGATCGGCAAAATACTTGGGTGTGGGATCCTGAAAACGCTGCCAGATCCGTGCAAACGCAGTCGATTTTCGGATACGTAGCACCAAACGATTTTCTTTAATTTTTGCCAACCAGTTCATGATCAGCCTCTCTTCTATTCAAAATAAAAATGAAAACGAATGAATACGATCAGGGTTTACTCTCAGCGGGTAACCCTGCGGGCGGGGTGTCAATCCCTTCGGATTTTTCCAGGATAGAAGGAATAATCAAGAACATGATCATCATAAAAAATGAATGATCCGATTCCATCCCGCCGCCTTTTACCCAGGAAAGGAAATATCCAATAAATACCGCGATGACAAACCCGTAATACAGTTGCAGACTGGAGTTCCTGTTGCGCCAGTAGGATTTCAAAAAGACATACATGGCGGTCAGGATGATGCCCAGATATATTGCCAGTCCAATCGCTCCCACATCCATCCAGATGGCCAAAACAGGATTATGTGGAGAGATGCTATCGGCATTCCAAACCTGGATAGGCATTAAGTAGGATTGAACGGAGCTATCAGAGTAGTAATACTTCATCTGCAAATATCCGTTGCCCAGTCCCACCCCCAGGAGTGGATGATCTTTGACCACCAGCCAGGCAGTCTGCCACAATGATTCACGACCCCCCAGTGTGGTATCCCCCGAATAACCGGCTGCCTGAAAACGCTCGAAGGTGGTCATAAAGAGTACAGGGGCAGCCGCCAGCGCCACCAACACAACCAGAAGTGTCACCACTCCCCAATACCGGGTGGATTTCCATGAAAACAGCAGGATCAAAGTTCCCACCATGGAGATTGCACTGCCGCGTGAGCCTGAGATGGCAACGAGTCCCACAGAAATGAGCAGGTAAGCCACCCCAATCAGTTTCCTGGCCGGTGAATTCCCTTTGGTAGGCTGGCTGGCCCACCACAATACCCCCATCAACGACATGAGCAACATGATGCCGACCGAGTTCTCATTCATACCCATGATGGAAAAACGGGTGCCCGGTGTGTACCCTTCGATGGCCAGCGTGGCAAAGGCCGCAATTACCAGCAGAAAACCAATCAGGGCCATGGTATTCATGAGCCCATTCAGCTTTTTTCGTGTGTCGATCAGATTGACGCCCAGGAACAAAAAAAGTAGAAACCGCAGAATGTACCGCTGAAAGATGGTGATGCCATCCCCCATCGAGGGCGCCCAGGCGATCGACAGGGCTGCCCAGGCCAGAAAAGCCACCATCGTCATGCTGGGCAGCGGGAGAAACAGTTTTTTCCGCTTAACAAACAGGTCAAATGCCCAAACGGCAAA
>DAISXR010000076.1:0-10602 GCA_036825755.1 Anaerolineaceae bacterium | reverse complement strand
TTGACAATAAAATTGAATTTTCCCGAGCGGGTGGGCAGAATATCGTCCACATATTGAAAATCGACCTGACACTCGGCGTCGTTCATCACCCCGCGCGATTGGTTTATGATCGTTAGAAGATCGCTTTGAGGGGGATGATCCGAATTTTTGACAATCCGGAAAATGATGCTGGACGGGCTGGTTTGCACCACCTGATATTTACGGATCCAATCCAGGTGATACAGGATGGGCATGAAATGGGATGGATCGATGACCTCGCCTTTGGCATTATAGTAGGTTTCCACCGTCCGGCCGGTCAACCGTTCCAGCACCTGTCCTACCGGGGGCTGATTTTTTGCATCTGGCGGTGCAAGTACCCCACGATCGCCAATCTGGTAGCGAATCAACGGCATGGCGTAGTTGCAGAACGAGGTGACAAGGATCTCACCCTCCATGCCGTCCGGAACAGGCTGCCCATCCGTGTCGCTGATCTCAAGATAATTCGTCCACGGCGGAACCCACATCCCGGTATATCCCGGTCGTTCCGCCGCGATACTGCCCACCTCACGTGAGCCGTACCGGTCATAGACTCTGCACTGAAACACCCGTTCGATCGTCTGGCGAAATTCAGGGTACAACATGCCTGCTGATGTGATCACCGCATTTTGAGGGCGGATGGAACGGCCTGTCTTTTCAATATATTTTGCAATCTCATTCATCGAATTGGCGTAACCGATGATCAATTTGGGAGGACGGCGATTTATCTCATCCAGATAATGATCAATCGTGCGAGAATCCAGGTGGTACACGCTGAAAAGACGGTTGTTTGACAGCCAGCTCAGCGATTTTGCCTTCCAGCCCTCTTCAGCCCCACGGATATCATGGATGGAGCCCCAGAAAAATGCGATCGGTTCACCGATATCCGCACCAATCAGCCAGGAAATTAAGCTGGTGACAGGGCCATTCAGGGTGTTAAATTCGCGATCCTGAACAAACTCAACCGGTTCGCCGGTCGACCCACCGGTGGTGTTGACATACCACCTGCGTTTTGGTAAATCGTCTGATTTCAAATCCTCGAAATTCTCGCGGATGACTGCTTTTGTCAGCACCGGCATGTGCTTGAGATATTCAAACGGATCCTCACGGTACGAATCTCCCAACTCCCGTATGATACTCCGGTAGTAAGGCACATGGTAACGGCTGTGATCCAACATTGCGATCAATCGATTTTTTGCGGTATCGGGCGGAATTCCGTTCTGTACATCGCTTTGCAGATTCCGGAACACCTTACCGATATCCTGGCCGCGTGTCTTGTAAATTTGAAAAACAGCCCATTTTCGGAGCCTGTCAGTAATCATCGATCCCCCTTACAACTGGTAATTGGAAACGTCGCATTAAATAATTCCCTTAAATTCAAAAAACCACTGCGTCTGACAAATAAAAAATTCGGCAGGAACGATCACTTTTCACCCACTCAACTAACATGGAGGATAATCTTCACCCGCTGAAACAGTGTGGAGCGTTGTTTGCGATTCAAACCAAGGAACAGCGATGCAAACAGGATGACCACAAACGTAATCAACGCGAACAGGAAGAACGAAACCCATCCGCTCAGGCCCGCAAAGAGATCGACGGGGATCATCATCGCCACCCGGTAGGCCGCGTACATCAGTGCACCCGTCACCAGCATGGGGCGTATAACCCCGCTGAGCTGGGCCTGAAACGGAATATGCAGCGTGCGCCCGACGATGAGCGGGTAGCCAATGGAAAGGATCAACCTTCCCACAATCAATGCCAGGGATATGCCCACAATCCCCAGTGACAGCACTTTTACAAACAAAATCGATGCACCCACCGTGATCAGAATTGAAATCGCACCGAGGATGACCTTCTCGCTCATCCGCAGTGTCACGTCAATCACACCAGCATCGCTCTGGATCATAATGAACTGAAACACCGCCAGAATGATTAAAAGAGAACCCAACGATCCGGCATAATTGTTAGGGCCTACCCACAGGTTCAAAAAGGTCTGGTTCCAGATCACGGTGGTGACGCTGACGGCGATGGTGGTCAGCCAGGTGAGCGCCAGCATCTCACCGCGTAAATCCGAAGCCCGTTTGATCTCCCCCCGGCCGATGATCCCGCCCAACCCGGGCCCAATCCCTGAAACCAGAATCTGCGTCAAACTGATCAATATTTCCTGGACCCATTTATTCAGCGTATAAATCGTCACCAGTTCCACGGTGGCCAGGATGCCAAGCATCACTACATCGGTAGCGAACATGGAGATCCAGATCAGGTTCCAACCCATGAACCAGACGCTCAGACCCAGGAACTCTTTTACCTGTGAAAAGGGCGGTCTTGAAACACCAAACCACGGCACATAACGGCGCGCCAGCGTGATATACAAAATTGCGTTTAAAATGATGGTGCCGAGCGCCGCGACCGAAATACCAATCAAACCGGTTTTGAGTTCCAGGGCTAACCAGGTTCCCGCCCCACCTACGACGGTGAGCAGGATGGTGAGACCCATGCGTTTATATCCCAGGTTCTCACCACGCAGTATGGATTGCGGCAGTTCGGACAGAATTTGCATCACCATGGAAACGATCATGACCAGCGCGGTCACTCGAACCATCACCACATATTCCGGTGACACATTGAACCAGGCGGGAATGAACCACGCGATTACGCTTCCGCCAACCACCATAATCGGGAGGAATATTCCCCACACGATCAGGGCGCTGGCCATATACTGGCGCTTGCGGGTCAGGTCGGGTGAGGATTGATCGCGCGCCAAAATCCATTGCAGCGCTTCGGTTGGCCTGCCACTGGCAGGGCTGATATACCCCATGGTCCGGTTGATCACCTGCCACAGGCCGTATACATAGTTTCCCAAACCGGAAACCATCAATGGGGTGATGATAAACATGACCGCAATCTTCACCAGGTATGCGGATCCGCTGTTGATGATGTTCAGATACGCTTTTTTTGTTAAATTTTCATCCGCAAAGAGGCGGGAAATGATGTGAACTGCACGTGTAATGATCATAGACTCCACGCTGTGTGATGGTGATCAGAAAATAGTGGGTAAATGGCGGCTTGCCGTTTACCGGCAAAAATTTTGGTTCATCCGGTTGTAGTTGAACTGTCCGCAGGGCATCAATTCAGACAGCATCACCGGGGTGAGGTTATTCCAGGCAAACCCTGAGATGGTGGTGGCCAGATCCAGCCGATCCATACTGCCCCGGCCTGTCCACAGGGCATACGCGGCCCAGGTTTCAAACGTGGCGATGATGTCGCCATCCCCCTGGGCGTTTTTGTTGGGCGCTTTGGACCACAGGTTTCGGAACAGGCTGATCCCATCATTAACGTATATGGATGAGATCGGCAGGGTATCCTGCTGTAAAATCACGTTATCCGAAAAGACCACATTCTCATGCGGCCCATTATTAATCCGAATATTGGTTCGTTCGCGGCTGTTAATGAAGGTGTTGTTACGGATGGTGACATCCTTCATCCCGCCACCCTCTACGCCCTGCCACCAGTACAGATTGATATTAGTGTTGTTCACAATATTATCGACAATGACAATCCCTTCAGAAGGCGGGTCGTAGCGTTCATCCCCA
The DNA here is from genome assembly GCA_036825755.1 of Anaerolineaceae bacterium. Lineage (GTDB taxonomy): Bacteria > Chloroflexota > Anaerolineae > Anaerolineales > Anaerolineaceae > JAJFTV01. Next base: position 6,994 of record DAISXR010000076.1, on the reverse strand, counting down.
AGCATGATGCCCACATAATTGCCGTTTTTACCAAGCGTCTCGTCAGTGTCATAAATATAGTTGTTTCTCAGAATGACGTTTGTGGCATCTGAGATGTAGATATTGGTTGCCCAGTTATCGTAAACTTCATTTCCCTCAATCAGCGTCCCATTCGCTTCATAGGTCGAGAGGCCCTCGCCGAAATTGTTATAGACCTTGTTATTGCGAATAATCGCAAAGTTGGGACTCCGTCCGGCGGAAAGCCCGCTGGCCCAGGAGGTACGGGTGAAGGAGCCGTTTTCATTGGAGAGACAGTTCATCCAGACGGTATTTCCATCTGCCACAGTGTTGTCACCCAGCAGGAAGATGCCGTTCTCCATATTGTGATGCACATTCAGGTTGGATACCGTCGAAAATTTACCCGTCACCAGCACGCCCATATAGTTGCTGTACTGCACCTCAAAGCCGGAGACGTTCACGTAATTTCCGCTTACCTTCATCAACGATCCCCAATAAGTTTGTGGATAGGTATATTCATCACCATCGATCACCGGCGTTTCACCGGGATAGGCGGTGATCAGGATGGGTGCGTCGCTGCGACCGGATACCGAAAAATCCACCGAGCCTTTATAAAATCCCGCTCGTACATACAGGGTATCACCGGGTTTGAGGCGTTTGATGGCTGATGAAAGCGTCCGCCACGGGTTTTCCTGGGTTCCAGCCGAGCTGTCATCACCTCTTGGAGATACATAAAATGAATTCTGCTGCTCAATATCATCAGCGATCTGGTGTAGGGCTGAACTCTCCTTATCCCCCGTTACAGCAGCCGCTGAAACAGGGTGATTTCCCCAAACAAGGACCGCCGCGACGGCAATCATCACCGTCAAACAGGCAAAAACTGCAGTTCGATTGGTTTTGTTCCACCATGATGTCGTCTTCAATCCTAATTCTCCCAAACAAATTTGCCGATGTCGTGTTTTCATCAAGGCATGCTCCGCCCTTCCGACATGATCCCGGGTTGTATACGCTCGTATATCAGGTTGAAAACCTGCCGGGGTACTCTTCACCCTGGCAAGCGAGCATGGCTCTACTCAACCATTATTTTTGCGGAAAAACGTCTTTGACAGGTATCTCTACCTGAACGTACTGTTTTTCCAACCACATGAGCAGAAGTCTTACCCGCTCACTCCCGGGCAGTTCGCAATCAAAAATCCCCTCATAACCTGCGAATACCCCGGACTGAACGACCACTTTATCCCCCCGATGGAAAGCTGGCGTCTTCGTCTGATGCGTTTTTTCAATTTGATCAATTTTCTGTTGGATCTGCTGCACCCAGTGACCATCCACAGTGGCAGCGTCATCGCCAAACTTTACCAGGCTGAGTGCGCCGGGCATGTATTGGAAAAACGAAAACCCTGACCGCTGCAGATCGGCTTGAAAGAAAATGTACCCTGGAAAATACGGCTCGATCTTCCTGGCGCGGGGGTTGACCCGCTTTACACGAACTGTCGGAAAGTAAGTGCGAATCCCCTGAAGAGCAAGATGCTCTATAAGAAGAAATTCCTTGCGCGGCTTACTCTGCAATACATACCAGGTTTCTGCCAAAGAAATGGCCCCCATGTGAATAATTCCTTCATAATAAACAGAAAATGATTCAACTTTCAAAAATCAGTCCGAAAACGAATTACCCTCCCCCTGTCTCGGATAATAATGATTAACTTCCAGTCTTAGTAACCATTATTTCAGATCATCTTAAATAGCAGATTAAGACGTTTCCTGTTCAGTCACATACTTGATTCCAGTTTGATTTTTGTCTTTTCCAGGACAGAGCCGTGATGGAGCATGTGTAACTTCGACAGGACACCATGATTAACACTTTTTTTCTCACAAAATCCATCAAAGGATAGAAAAAAAGACTGCGGAGCAGGTACTCCGCAGTCTTTCCTTCATATCAGTCCAAATTAGAACATGTCCATCAAACTTACCGATATTCGTAAGCGCCAATATCGCGCGCGGTCGGCCGGGTATAGCCGGTGAAGTCACACGTCACCGAGGGTACCGATATAGCTTTGTTGATGGCAGGTGACGTGGAAAGCAGCTTGTACCAATCGATGGTCGCCTGGCTGCCGGTTTTGGCAAACTGGGGATCGGTTACCAACGAGTTGCTTCCCAGTGCGGTGGTGCCGGGGGTCTTGGACCACAGGTTGTTGGAATATGAAACACCCGTACCGGCCACAATGGCGATCGGCAGTGTGCCGTCCTGAACAATGATATTGTCAAAAACGAACACGGACTTATGCGTTGCATTGTTGATCTGGAAGTTTGTGGTGGCGCGTGAATTGACAAAGGTGTTATGGGCAATCGTCACGTTGTTCATGCCGCCGCCCTGTGAACCCTGCCACCAGTAGAAGTTGCGATAAGCGCCTACCACCACGTTGTTCAGGATCTTGATATTGCTGGAAGCGGGGCTGTATACTTCATCGCCCATCATGATGCCCACACGGGCGCCCTTGTTTACCACGCTGTCAGTGGTGGCATACACAAAGTTGCGCTGCACGGTCACATTGGTCGCATCGGAGACATAAATGTTGGTGGAGTAGTTGTTGTAAACAACATTGCCTTCCATGATGGTACCGTTGGCTTCGTAGGTCGAGAGACCCTCACCCCAGTTCTGGTAAACGGTATTGTTCCTCAAAATGGTGTTATTGGGGTGGCGAGCTGCCGATAAACCGGAAGCCCAACCGCTGCGGGTAGGCGTACCGTTCTCATTGGAAAGACAGTTGCTCCACACCTTGCTGTTTTCAACGATATTGTTATCGCCGGTCACCAGGATGCCGTTTTCTTTGTTGTGATGCACATTGAAGTTGCTGACGGTTGAATAGGTTCCCGAGACAACCACTGCCATCCAATTGGTATAGCGCACTTCAAAACCGCTCATCTGAATGTAACTGCCCGAAATCTTCAGCATCGCCGCCCACGAGGTGGTTGGCAGTGCATAATTATTTCCATCAATGATGGGGGTTTCCCCCGGGTAGGCAAGAATCTTGATATTGGACGAGGCTGTGCCGGATTTGGACACATTGACGGTCTCGCGATAGGTTCCGCCACGGACATACAGCGTGTTTCCCGCTGAAAGGCGGTTGACAGCGTACTGGATGGTCTTCCATGGTGAATTGATGCTGCCGTTGTTGGAATCACTGCCGGTGGTGGATACATAATACGCACCGGTGACGGTAGAACCCTGGGTGGGAGCAGTCGTTGGGGCCGTGGTGGGAGCAGTTGTCGGTGCGGTTGTGGGTGCGCCGGTCGGAGCAGTAGTTGGAGCAGTGGTTGGGGCAGTGCCTGCAGAGCCGGAGCCAAGTACCTTCACCTCTGCGATGTGCAGGAAGTTGCTGCCTGACAGTTCAATACGCACATATCGACCGGTGCGGTTGATGGCTAAGGTGGTAGGTCTTCCGGCTTTTCCGGCTACGTAATATGAACTGACGCCCGACTGGTTCCGAACTGTGCTCAGGCTACCTGAAGTGAAGGGCACATCTGAGACCAGAACATAGAATTTTTGCAACCGGTCGGTGCAGCAATCAGTGCGGTTCCAGATCTCAACAGAGGAGATGGTCTGTACCGATCCGAGATCGACCTGCCACCACGGCTGAGAGGTATTTTTGGTGTGGGAGACTGAACCGTTGAAGTAATTCCCATCGGTATTGCCATCCACCGCCAGTCCTGCCTGACCTGCGCCCTCCTTATAGTTACTCGACTGGCTGGCAGGTTTATTTAATGCCAGGTTAACCGTACCGCCGGTAGAGGGAGACGTAGTGGGCGCTGTTGTGGGGGCGTTCGTAGGAGCGGTGATTGGTGCATTCGTAGGTGCGGTGGTTGGAGCTGTTGTGGGAGCAGTGGTTGGCGCAGTGGTCGGGGCTTTTGTGGGGGCGGTGGTAGGAGCCGCGGTAGGCGGTGTGGTCACATTCCCCTGGTATTCATGCGCGCCAATATCCCAGTTGCCAACTCTGGACATGAAGTCAAAGTCCTGGTTGACCTCAGACAGATTGGTGCCTTTGTTGATCGCCAGAGATGACGAGGTCAAATCAAAATAGAGATGGCTGGTATTGCTGCCGCTTTGCGTAAAGGACGGTGCGCCTACGATGGAATTGCTGCCCATACCCAGGGAACCCGGATTGCTGGACCACAGGTTGTTGGAGTAAGTCACCCCGGTACCCGCCAGGATGGCGATAGACAGCGAATCGCTTTGCGAGATGATGTTGTTCTGGAAACGGGTATTCACATGCGTCGCGTTGTTGATCTGAACATTGGTGGTGCTGCGGGAATTGACAAAGGTATTGTTGGCGATCAAAACGCCGTTCATCCCGCCGCCCTGCGTACCCTGCCACCAGTAGAAGTTTCGGTTGGCATTCGCCACAATATTGTCGATAACCTTGATGTTGCTGGAAGCGGGATTATAAACCTCATCGCCCATCATGATGCCAACACGGGCGCCTACAGTCATGGAGCCGGTATTGTAGATAAAGTTCCGCTGCAAAACAACGCCGGTAGCATCTGAAATGTACACATTGGTGGCATAGTTGTCATAGACAATATTGCCTTCCATAATGGTGCCGCTGGCTTCATAGGTCGAAAGGCCCTCACCGTAGTTCATGTAGACCTTGTTGTTGCGCAAAACGGCATTGTTGGGGTGGCGGGCAGCCGAAAGGCCGGATGCCCAACCGCTGCGGGTCTGCACACCATTTTCATTGGAAAGGCAGTTCATCCACACCGAGCTGTTCTGCACGGTGTCACTGTTTCCGGTGATCAGGATACCGTTTTCCTTATTATGGTGCACGTTGAAATTACTCACCACATTATTGCTGCCGCTGATCAATACCGCCATCCAGTTGGTATAGCGGACCTCGAAACCAGACATCTTGATGTAGTTGCCCGCGATTTTGACCATGGCTGCCCAGGAGCTGGTGGGTAATTGATAGCTGTTTCCATCAATTATAGGGGTCTCACCAGGATAGGCTTCAATATTGATCGGGCTGGAAGAGGTGCCAGATACGGTAATGGTAAAGCTCTCGCGATAGGTACCCCCGCGAACATACAAAGTCTTACCGGCTGACATGCGGTTGACTGCAAAACCAATGGTTTTCCATGGAGCAGCCTGTGTGCCCGGGTTTGAATCGCTTCCGTTGGTAGCCACATAGTAGGTATTCGCATCGCCCACGGCCAGGGCTGAAACCTCGGAATCGTTCGTTTCCGGGGTAGCGGTGGCTCCTTCAGCCGGCAGGGTGGCTGTTGGAGTACTCTCTTCAGCCGGTTGGGTAGCGGTGGCAGAACCTGGCTCCTGTGCCGCAACATCGGGCAGGATGTTGAACACAAACGGCGCGCTCCACTCGCTGATGGTTCCATCTTTGAGTATGTAACGAACCGCCCAGGAGAAATTGCCCACGCCAAAAGTCTCACCTTTATCCAGGGTGATCTTTTCACCGTCGATGATCAACTGGTCAAGCGTATAGATGGTTTTACTGTACGGCTCGCCGTTGTTGAACATGATCAATTCATAGGATGTGATTTCGGGGTTGGGGGTGTTGGTCCATTCAAATACAGGCTGGTTGGTATCCTGGATGTCCGTCGGGCCAATCAGGACGGGTACACCGGCAGATTGAGCTGACACCGGGGTTGCATAAGAAGCGATATTGGCAACGGTGATAACCATGGCAACCAATACTGTGATCCACTTCGATATTTTTTTCTGTCTATTCATTCATCGTTTTCCCTTCATACTGATATTTTTTGCACTGCGAATGCTGTTGTGATGCTTTACCTCGGCTCGTTTTCTATTACCATTGGATTACGCAGGCCTATCCGTGATGTAATTTTTTACTTACTGATTTTTTGCAACATAAATACATCGGAACGAAAAGTATCATTCCTGAAGTCCCAAAAACGCTGAGAACAGCGCTTCACGCAGAGTTGCACGTGGATGGGGTTGCTCTTATGCTGTTATGGTGTTGGATCGGTCCCTTTTGGGTTGAAAGTCTCGGCAGGGTGAATGAAGAAAAGTTGAAGGGACAGGGTTGGCGATGAAGCGTCGATGGTGACGAGCCTGAATTTGAGGTTTAGATTCCGGTCTCCCGGCAGGGTTTGAAAAGGAATCTTCTGGCTGTGGTCTTTCTCCTTTTTCTCGATTTGATGAAGAGTAATATCAGGCAGGTTACTCTTCGGCGATTATAGCAATAACATTTTTTTGTAAAGGTCAGACTGATGAGGAATCAGTCCTGATTGAGTCCTATTTGGTAATATTTTGGTTGTTTTGGTTATTGCATGGTAATGATGATAACATTAATTTTGAATTAGTGCGAACCCTGATAAAAATGCAAACCTTTTTTTCGGCCAAACTCCCCAGCCTGGTTTGTTTCTTTTATAATGAAAACGGATGGAGTAGGAGGGAAAATGACATCTTCATACCGCATTGAAAAAGATTCGCTGGGCGAAGTGCAGATCCCCATCGGCGCATTATGGGGGGCACAGACCCAACGGGCAATTCACAATTTTCAAATATCAGGGCTGAAACCTCGTTTTGAATTCATCAAGGCGATGGCCCTGATTAAACAGGCAGCCGCCGAAGTGAACCGGGATACAGGCCTCCTTACACCTGACCTCGCCAGCGTTATCATCCAGGCCGCTGAAGAGGTAACCAATGGGAAATGGCAGGACCAGTTCATGGTGGATCCATTTCAGGCCGGCGCCGGTACCAGCCACAATATGAATACCAATGAGGTGATTGCCAATCGCGCTACCCAGATTTTGGGCGGACAACCCGGCGAATACAGAATCCACCCCAACGATCATGTCAACATGGCTCAATCGACGAACGACACCATTCCCACAGGCATACGGCTGGCCTGTCTTCTCAGGCTGGATGAATTATTGCTGACGGTACGGAGGCTGGCAGACGCACTCGGTTCCCGTTCCGCCGCGTTTGGCGGCATTGTCAAATCCGGTCGAACCCATCCCCAGG
>DAISXR010000075.1:0-17068 GCA_036825755.1 Anaerolineaceae bacterium | reverse complement strand
CGGCCCCGTATCAACAGACGTGTGAGACGATGAATGTGACGCTCGAATGAACCCGTCGCAGGCAGGATACCGCCCCGGATGGGTAGATTCGGAGATTGGCTGTATATTAATCGATCAAACAGGTCGGGTTATGGTACACTAACGCATATCCTTTTAATTGCAGTCTACAGCCCGTGTATGCTTTTTTCCCCCTTCATGATCATCCCCGGAGCGTTTCATGACCCCGCAAAATGTACTGGCCATTGATAATGGCACGCAAAGTGTGCGTGCCATTTTGTTTGATCCGCAAGGCAACATACTGGCCAAAAGCCAGGTTAAATTCGAACCGTACTATTCCACCGCTCCGGGGCTGGCTGAGCAGGATCCGCGCGTTTTCTGGGATTCACTCTGTCAGGCTTGCCAACAGCTCTGGCAGAACCCCGCCGCCGATAAACACAGTATACGCGCGGTAGCGCTCACCACCCAGCGATCCACCATCATCCCGGTGGATCAAAACGGACAGGCTCTTCGGCCGGCCATCTCATGGCTGGATAAGCGCCGTACAAAAGGGCAGCAGCCCATCGGCGGCATCTGGGGGATCCTGTTCCGTCTGGCAGGCGCCACCGATACAGCCGCCTATCTTCAGGCCGAAGCCGAAGCCTCCTGGATTCGCACGCATGAACCTGAGATCTGGGAACGCCAGCACAAATACCTGATGCTGTCAGGTTATCTCACCTATCACCTGACCGGCCGTTTTGTCGATTCAGTCGCCTGCCAGGTGGGTTACGTCCCGTTTGATTACAAATCACAGAATTGGGCCGGCAAGTATGACTGGAAATGGCAGGCTATTCCCATTTCAAAAGAAAAACTGCCTGAACTGGTCAAACCGTCGCACCTTCTGGGAGAGATCACGCCGCAGGCTTCACAGGCTACTGGTATCCCGGCCGGGTTACCGCTCATTGCTGCCGCGGCAGACAAAGCCTGTGAGGTAATCGGCTCCGGCTGTCTGGAACCGCACATCGCCAGCCTCAGTTTTGGCACCACCGCTACCATCAACACCACTCACCGCCGCTATATGGAGGTGATCCCGCTGATCCCGCCGTATCCGTCGGCCATTCCGGATCAATACACGCTTGAAATTCAAATCTACCGCGGCTTCTGGATGGTCACCTGGTTCAAGGAAGAATTTGGCCTGAAAGAGCAGCTCACCGCCGGTGAGCAGGGTCTGATTCCCGAAGACCTGTTTGACGATCTGGTCAACTCGGTGCCGGCCGGTTCAGACGGACTGGTGCTGCAGCCATACTGGTCACCGGGGCTGCGGCTGCCCGGTCCTGAAGCCCGTGGGGCGGTGATCGGCTTCAGCGATGTTCATACCCGCGCACACCTGTACCGAGCCATTCTGGAAGGCCTGGTATACGGTTTGAAGGAAGGCGCCGATCGGAGTGTGAAGCGCAGCCGTGTCCCCATTCAGGAACTGCGCGTTTCCGGTGGCGGCAGCCAGAGCCAGGCCGCCATGCAGATTACCGCCGATGTATTCGGGTTGCCAGCCTGCCGCCCCCATACTTATGAGACCTCCGGCCTGGGTGCAGCCATTGACGCCGCGGTGGGCGCGGGCATTCATCCTGATTTTGCTACCGCCGTGCGCGAGATGACCCACACCTGTGAAACCTTTGAACCGGATCCGGCCAATCACCAGCGATATGATGAACTCTACCAGAATGTATATCTCAAAATGTACCGGCGCCTTCAATCGCTGTATGATTCGATCCAGGAATTCTGCGAAAAAGCTGATTGATTAAGCCGTTCCTTTTCATTTTTACCCCCAATTCAAACCACTAGAAAAGGCGCCCTGAATGGACGGCTTTTGATTATTTGTTCCGTCCCTCATTGCGGGGTACAATCAAATCAAAACGGGAACTCCGGGGGCAGATATGAACGTCATCATTACGGGTGGAAGCGGATTAATAGGTAAACGTTTGGTCAAACTGCTGGTCAGCAATGGGCACCATGTGACGGTGCTCAGCCGAAACACGGTGAAGGCATCGGAACGAATTAAGGATGCCGATCTGGTGGGCTGGGATGGATCCACCAGTCGCGGCTGGGGGCATTTGGTGGAGAATTGCGATGCCATTGTCAACCTGGCCGGGGAGAATATCGGCGGGGAAGGCTATCTGCCCACGCGTTGGAACAAACCACGCAAACAGCTCCTGCGTGACAGCCGCGTCCAGGCCGGTGAAGCGGTTGTCCAGGCGGTGCGCGGAGCGGCCACTCGCCCGTCCGTGGTAGTGCAGGCTTCCGGCATTGGATATTATGGAAATACCGGTGATACGCTGGCAGACGAAAATTCGCCTGCCGGGGATGATTTCATGGCTCGTCTGGCGGTAGATTGGGAAAACTCCACCCGGGCGGTTGAGAATATGGGCGTTCGGCGGGTGATCATCCGTTCGGGCGTCAACTTGCACGCTCGTAAAGGCGCCCTGCCGCGTATGATGCTGCCCTTCAGGCTGTATGCGGGCGGTCCGGTGGGCGGCGGGCAGCAATATTTTCCGTGGATCCACCCGGATGACGAAGCGGCTGCCATCCTTTTCTTAATCGAAAATCGTTCTGCGAATGGGGCATACAACCTGGACGCTCCTGAACTGGCCACCAACGCCCAGTTTGGCAAGGTTCTGGCAAAAATGCTGGTTCGTCCGTACTGGTTCCCGCTGCCGGCTTTTGCCATGCGGCTGGCCTTTGGCGAGGTAGCCGATATGGTGCTGACCGGTCAGCGCGCGCAGCCAAAACGTCTGCTGGAAATGGGTTTTCGCTTCAAATACCCCGATCTGGACACAGCGCTCGCCAGTGTGCTGGCCTGCCCACTGGTGATACGCGCCGGTCAACCCGGCGGCGCGGATCAACCCGGCGCAGAACAACCAGCCGTTTGAATCAACAGGGCTGATCCGACAGATCAGCCCAACGCAGAACAACCAGCCGCCTGATTAGCCTCGCTGATCGTTCATAAATCGAGAAAGATCACTCTCCAAAAACGATTCACACGTGCCCGCCGGTACCGGCGGGTAAAATGACTTCATTAATTCACCCACCCGGCTTCGAAGAGAGGTCAACTTTGTCATATAATTAGGATACTGGCAGCAGGTATGACTGCCAGACTATCAAATTGGAGTCCAATTCACATGCAAACCTATTCCATCCCCATGGTACCCGGACCGGTCAAAGTGCCGGATGAGGTGCTGAAAGCATATTTAACCAATTACGGTTCCTCCGATATGGAGCCCGAGTTTTTAGACCTTTACAACCGCACCGAGAAACAACTTCAACAGGTATTTGCCACCAAGAATAAAGTGGTGATCATGACCGGCGAAGGCATGATCGTGTTATGGGGTGCCATGAAAAGCTGTCTCAAACCCGGCGATCGTGTGCTGACCATCGGCACCGGGCTGTTTGGGTTTGGCGCCGGTGACATGGCTGCCAGCCTGGGGGCTGAAGTTCAAACGGTGGGGTTTGCCTTCGATGAAACCATCAATGACTGGCAAAAGGTGGAAGACGCCGTAGCAGCCTTCAAACCCAAGATGATTACGGTCACCCACTGCGAAACCCCCTCCGGTACACTCAACCCGCTGGAGCGTCTGGGTGAGATCAAGCGGAAGTACGACATCCCGCTGCTGTATGTGGACGCGGTCGCCAGTCTGGGCGGCGCGCCGGTGCTCACCGATGAGTGGAGCATCGACTTATGCCTGGGCGGCGCCCAAAAAGTGATCTCCGCGCCTGCGGGTATGTCGTTTGTCACCGTCAGTGACCGCGCCTGGGAAATCGCCCAGGATGTGGCATACCCCGGTTATGATGCCCTGCTGCCCTTCCAGAATGCCCAGCGCGATTTTTACTTTCCTTACACCCCATACTGGCACGGCATGGCTGCCCTCAGCAAAGCTCTGGAACTGCTGTTGAATGAAGGCCTGGAACACAGTTACCGCCGTCACGCTGAAGCGGCTCAACTCTGCCGCGAGGGTCTGAAAGCTGCCGGGCTGGAACTGTACCCGGTGGAGGGCGCCATCCAGTCACCCACCGTCACAGCGGTCAAAGTGCCCGTCAACACCACCTGGAAAGAACTGGACGGTAAATTCCGCCAGTACGGGCTGGCAGTGGGCGGCAACTATGGTCCGCTGGCCGGCAAGGTGTTCCGGCTGGGCCACATGGGCACCCAGGCCGATCAGGCTCTGGTGCAGCAGGCCCTGGATGTCATCCAAAAAGTACTGAAAGCGTAACAGATCCCTCATCAAAAGGATTGGAGCATGCATAAACGTATCGGTATCCTCGGAGGCATGAGCCCCGAATCGACCGCGGAGTACTATCAATACATCATCCACGCCTACCAGAAGCGTTTTGGAAATCACGGTTATCCGGAAATCATCATCTACAGCGTGAGCTTTCAGGATTACGTCGATTGGCCCAAAGCCGGCCGTTGGGATCTGATCGCGCAGGGGCTGGGGCAGGCTGCCCGCCAGTTGCAGGCAGCCGGCGCCGATTTCATCATCATCGCCACCAACACCATGCACCTGGTGGTGGAGGAAATCCGCGCCCAAATTGAGATCCCCGTCCTGAGCCTGCTGGATGTGGTGGGCGATGCCATCCAGGCCAGAGGTCTTGGCACGGTCGGTTTGTTGGGAACCGCCTTCACTATGGGCAGTCACTTTTATCAGGATGCACTGCAAAAACGCAGCATTCAGGTGCTCACCCCCGATGCGGAGGATCAGCGATACGTGAACCAGGTGATCTATGATGAACTGGTGAACGGCACCCTGCGCGATGAATCACGCGCCGGATATGTGAACGTGATTGAGAAATTAGCCCAACGCGGCGCCCAGGGCATCATTTTGGGCTGTACGGAAATCCCACTGTTGATCAAGCCGGGCGATACCCCTCTGCCCCTGTTCGATACCACCCTGCTGCACGCAGAAGCCGCCCTGAATTATGCCATCGGAGAAACCCATGTCACACTTTGATATTGTCGTCAAGAATACCAGAGTCATTGATGGAACCGGTTCACCGGCTTTCAAGGCCGATATTGGTATTCAATATGGCAAGTTTACCGATATCGAACCCGAACTGCCCGTCGATCAGGCCAGCATGGTGATCGACGGCAGCCACCTGGCGGCAGCCCCGGGCTTTATCGATGTCCATTCACACGACGATCTGTTTCTGCTGCGCAAACCCGATGCAGATGAAAAGATTCTGCAGGGCATCACCACCGTGATCACCGGCAACTGCGGATTTTCCGCCGCCCCTCTGCTGCACAACGGCCGGGAAACCCTGCGACGTTATGACGGCGTACTGGGCGGCGGCCCGGCGCTGGATCTATTTGGCGACAGCATCACCTTTGATGAGTATTTTGATCTGCTGGAAGAAAGCCGACCCGGTATTAACGTCGGCTGCCTGGTGGGCAATGTTTCCCTGCGGCTGGCCGTGATGGGCAATGCCATGCGCCCCCCCACCGATGACGAACTGGCCCATATGAAGAGCCTGGTATCAGAAGCGATGGAAAGCGGCGCATTTGGCCTTTCATCCGGGTTGATCTATGCTCCGGGCAGCTATGCCCAGCCGGATGAATTGATTGAACTGGCATCGGTGGTCGCCGGATACGGCGGCATTTACACCACGCACATGCGCAACGAAGGCGATAAGCTGCTGGATTCGATCCGCGAAACCATCCAATTGGCCCGTGAAAGCGAAATCAGGGCACAGATTTCTCATATCAAAGCCTCCGGCCGCAAGAACTGGGGCCAAAGTTCGGAGGCATTATCCGTCATCCGCGATGCTCGTGAAGACGGCATCGAAATCACCGCCGATCAATATCCCTACAATGCCGGCAGCACCGGTCTGTATGCTCTGCTACCCCCCGATACGCTGGCGAACGGCATTGACGCACTGGCAGTGCAGCTTCTGGAAGCCGGGTATCGCAAAAACCTGCGCGATCGCATTAAAAACAGCCATAACCAGGATAGCATGCTGGCCATGGGCGACTTTGACCGCATTCACATTTCCAGTTCGCCGAACCACCCTGATTTCGAGGGCAAATCGATTGAGGAGCTGGCCGATCTGCTGAATCAGGACCCGTTTGATGTGGTCTTCGATCTGGTAGCCGAAGAGAAGATGCAGATCACCATGATTACCTTTGGCATGGATGAGGGCGATATCAAACGCTTTATGCAGGCCGATTTCGTGATGATGGGTACCGACGGTTTACCTTCCTTTGGATCAAAAGTCCATCCGCGCATGTGCGGCACTGCTCCGCGTATTCTGGGGCATTATGTGCGCGAACAGCATGTGATCAAGCTGGAAGAAGCCGTTCGCAAGATGACTTCGCTGCCCGCTGAAACCTTCCGGATTGAGGGAAAGGGTCTGATCAAAGAAGGCTTTGACGCCGATCTGGTATTGTTCAACCCGGATGAGATCATCGACATGGCTACTTATGAGAATCCCACTTTACCGCCTCTGGGAATTGAGCATGTCATCGTGAACGGCGTACCGGCCGTGGAGCGAAGCCGCGTGCTGGGAACCCGGGCCGGTAAAGTTCTTCGATACACCGAGTAAAGAAACCGGAGCCAATTTGATTATTCTGAAAACGCCTGCTGAAATCGACGCCATGCGCCCGGCCGGAAGGCTGGCCGCCGAGGTGCTGGAAGAGGTGGGCAAAATGATCCAGCCGGGTGTGAAACTCAAGGATCTGGATCGCAAGGCTGCTTACCTGATCAAAGCAGGCGGCGCCGAGCCGACCTACCTGAACTACCGCCAGATGCCGGAACAGCCCCCCTTTCCGGGTGTGATCACCGCCTCCGTGAACCATGAAGTCTGCCACGGCTTTCCGGATCAACGGGTCCTGAAAAATGGAGATATCGTGTGTCTGGATATCGGTCTGCGTCTGAATGGCTGGTGCGGTGATACCTGCCGAACCTGGGGTGTGGGTGAGGTTTCTACCCAGGCCCAAAAGCTGATGGATGTCACCCGCCAGAGCCTGGATGACGCCATTCAGGCGGTCAAACCGGGTGGTCGTTTGGGTGATATTGGCGCGGTTATTCAAAAACTGGCCGAGGCAAACGGGTACGGCATTGTCAAAGAGTTTGGCGGGCACGGCATTGGCCGCGATCCGCACGAATCGCCGTTTGTTCCGCATTACGGGCAGGCCGGCACCGGTCTTGAACTGCGTCCGGGGCTTGTTTTTACCATCGAACCCATGCTCAACGCCGGAAGCGACCGTATTAAGGTCAAGTCCGATGGGTGGACAGCCGTCACGGCAGACGGCTCGCTTTCAGCTCAATATGAGCACATGCTCGCCGTGCTCAAAGACCGCGTGATCGTTCTGACAGCTCTGGATTGATCAGAAACTCACATGAAGAAAACCAACGCCCCGGCAATATGCCGGGGCGTTCTGTTTACAAAGCGGTCAAAATTGGTCAGTCATCCGTACCGATATGCTCAGATGAAGCAATTATGGCATCACGCTTTTTCTGGCTTTTCATATCATACAGAATCTGATCCGCCCGAGCCAGCGTTTCTGAAAAGGTTCCGCGCACCCTGGCAATCCCATATGAGAAGCTTACCCATTCGGTCGATTTTTTGTGTGAGAACTGTTTACGAATCCGCTGCACGATCCGTTCGGTTGCCTCTACATTCGAGTCACGCAGCAGCAGGACAAATTCATCGCCCCCGTAGCGGATCACCAGATCGGACTGGCGTAAATTTTCCCGCACGGTATCCATCAGCGAGATCAGCAAACGGTCTCCTTCCGGATGCCCGTAGCGGTCGTTGAAAATTTTCAGATTGTCCAAATCCATGATCACCAGCACATCCTGCGGATGCGGTGTGATCTTTTTGAGGATGTTGCGGTTGAACACTCCCGTCAGCGGGTCGCGATTGGCTTTTTCTTCCAGTTCATAATTTTCGCGATACAACTGATTGTATTCGCTGATCATACTGACCCCAAACACCACCGCGCTGACCAGAATGATGTATTGCATCACAAACGGAAGCGAAAGATTGAGGGCGGTCAGCGCCACCATTTGCAGCATCGACAGGCTCAACAGAATGGCTGGAATGCTCATCCAGGATTTCTGGTTCTGATGACGAATCAAAACCACCACGGTGGCGGTGATGTTGATCAACTGCACCAGGTTCAGAAACATCAGCATGCTGTTGAGGATCACCATATTCCAGGCAATAATCACCAGCACAACGCTGAGACCGGTGACATTGGCCATCACCTTCCCAAATTTCAGCTTCTGGTTGGTAAAAAATTCCATTCCGATCAGGAAGAACAGCGCCGCCAGGTATCCGGCCGACATCATCAACTTTTTCATGATGAAGAAAAAGTCAAATGATCCGCCAACCAGACGGTTGGTGTAGTCGAGGCAGAAAAATGCCGCCAGAATGGAGGCCAACCCCAGAAAGAATTCACTGCGGTATTTGGGTTCGCGTGAGAAAGAAAGGACGATCAATACCAGGCCAATGATCAGCGCGCCGCCCATGGAAATGTATAACAGATCATTGTAAAGCAGCCTGCCAATACCCGCCCGGTAGCTGGCGGTTTTGAAATCCTCGATATAAGGCGCAACGGACAACCCGAAATCATAAGAACTGGTCGAAAGCCGGATTTCAAGCAAATTATCTTTCAACAGATCATCCGGCAGTGTGAAAATTTGAATGCTGTTCCAGAGATTCGCGGTTGGTTGATCCAGATTACCCAAACGATCAATCATTGAGCCGTTGACGTAAACTTCCATCGCGTTGGCGGATGGTCTGCGTATCACCAGCGTATCACCGGTGCCGGCCGGAAAATGATATTGAAACGTGGCTTTTGTTTCCTCTTTGAGAGGCAGAAGCATGGGATAGTTGACTTCTTCAGCCGATCCGTCTGCGTGAATAACCGTTCCCTCTTCCAGTATCAAACCGGAGGATTGATATGGAATGAGCAGCATCACAAAGAACAGGGCAAATAAAATACAGGTTCCCAGAATAAAGATGATCTTTTTGCTGATTCCCATTACATGCTTCCGTGACAGAGTCGGCGTTGCTGGGGTTATTGTATCTCTTTATTCATGAAAACCTGTATTTTCAGAAACACTCTACTGACAGAACTGCTTTGGATCTCAAATACTAAATCATCCTGGGATCGAACGCATCCCGTACACCATCGCCAAAGAAGTTGAACCCCAACACAACTGACAGGATTGCAAGACCCGGGCCAGTGGTCATCCACCAGTTGTAGAATTTATAGCGTCCCAATGAGATCATGGCGCCCCATTCAGGGGTGGGAGGTACGGCGCCCAGACCGATAAAACTCAGGGCTGCGATTGTCAGAATCACGCTGCCGGCGTCCAAAGTAGCTTTCACCAGAACCGGGGCAAAACAGTTCGGCAGGATGTGACGGAATAAAATCCGCCGGGAAGGAGCGCCCACCACTACCGAAGCCGTTACATACTCGTTGTTCTTCACACTCAGCACCTGGCCGCGCATCAGGCGGGCAAAGGCGGGCCACCACACCAGAATCATGGCAATCACCGCGTTGAGCAGGCTTGGCCCTAAAATGGAAGCAATTGCCAGCGCCAGTACAATGGATGGAAAGGATAGCACCAGGTCAGCCAGACGCATGATCAACAGGTCAAACACCCCGCCGAAATATCCGGCGAACAGGCCGACCAATGAACCCGCCATAGTTGCAAAGGCGATCACCACCAACCCGATTGGAAAGGAAATCCGCGAGCCGTAAACCACACGGCTGAATACATCCCGACCCAGGTCATCGGTGCCAAATAAGTGCTGCCACGATGGAGCCATCAACCGGTTGGTCACATTCTGCTCCAGCGAATCGTATGGCGCAATGATGTCGGCTCCCAGAGCAATGATGGTCCAGAACACGATAATTCCCAAACCAATCATGGCCATGGGATTCTTGCCCAATGAACGAATACGCCGCGTCCATGGATCGTCATGTTTGGGTGTTTTAATCTTTAACGAAGCTGCTTTCTTTTTTTCCGCAACCGAATCGAGCTCAACGGCAGATTCGTTTTCCAGTAAAACTTCATTTTCTGACATGGTTATGTCTCCCGGATGCGCGGATCAATGATCGCGTAAGTGATATCGACGGCCAGATTCATGAGCATGTACAGCAGCGCGATCACAAGCGTGACCCCCATGATGGCCGGGTAATCCAGGTTGGTGGCGGCCAGCACGGCATACCGTCCAACGCCGGGCCACGCGAAAATGGTTTCGGTCATGATTGCACCGCTCATCATGCCTGCAAATGCCAGACCCAGGATGGTGACCAACGGGATCAGCGAATTGCGCATTCCATGCCGAAAGATCACAATACGTTCCTTCAACCCTTTGGAGCGCGCTGTGCGGATGAAATCCTGCGACATGATCTCCAGCAGAGATGAACGTGTGATACGGGCAATCAACGCAAGTTCAAACCAACCCAGGATAATTGCCGGTAAGATCAGATGTGTGAAAGAACTCCAGAAAGCGGTCCAGTCACCGGCAATGAGGCTGTCGGTGAGGAACAAACCGGTCACAGTAGGCGGGGCTGCTAACCGCGCATCAATTCTCCCCGGTCCGGGGAAAATGGGCAGCTTGTAATACAGTAAATAGAGCACAATTAAGCCTGACCAGAAGGGAGGCATACTGGCCCCCAACAAAGAAAAGATACGGGTAAAGTGATCGATGATGGAGCCGTTCTTCAGGGCCGATATGATGCCCAATGGCAGGCCAACCACCACGGCGAAAATGAATGAACCGATGGCCAGTTCAATGGTTGCCGGTAAATAAGTTGACAGATCGGTAGTCACCGCGTTCTTGGTTTTGAACGAGGTCCCCATATCACCTTTCAGTAAGTTGGTGAGGTATTTCAAATATTGGATATGCAACGGCTTATCCAAACCCCATTTGGCAGTGGTGGTCGCCACAATTTCGGGTGACTCCAGCGACTTTTCCGGAAGGATCGCAGCCAGCGGGTCAGACGGAACGATATGGGTAACAATAAACAGTAACAGGGTGACGCCAATCGACAACGGGATAATCAACAACAAACGTCGGATGATGTGTGTAATTATGCCCATCCTGATCTCCTAAACGCACAAAATCTCATACATAATAATCAGGGGTGGGCTGACATGCCTGCCCACCCCTTTTCTACTTTAATTAACTAAATCTTACTCGTGCAGATCATACAGTTTGGCCATGTAGGCAGGGTGGTATGAGAAGCCCTGGATATCAGCGCGCAGAGCCGTGATGGACTGGGTCTGATACAGAACAGTGAAGGCGGCATCTTCCAACCAGACAGCCTCGAGCTGATTGATCAGGTCGATGCGGGCAGCGGGATCGGCGGTGGCAACAATCTGGTTGCCCAGATCGGCAGCGGTCGGATTGTCATACAGCATGCGTTTGCCAATACCACCGGTGATAGTTGAGAAGCCGCTGGTCCACATGATGGGATCAATGTAGTCAGGTGTCCAACCGCCAAAGCAGAAGGGCAGTTTCTGGGCGCGCATTTCGGTCAGATAAACGGTCTGTTCCATCGGGTTCAGGTTGACCGTGATACCGGCCTCAGCCAGATCGGATTTAATCTTGGCAGCAATGGTATCGCGCTGGGCATTGGTGCCGTAATACAGGTCGATGGTGATACCATCAGCATAACCGGCTTCAGCCAGGAGAGCTTTGGCTTTTTCAATATCGCGGCCCTGGGTTTCGCTGGCATCCACGCCGGGGATACCGATGGGGAACATGGCGGGCGGACGAACACCAAAGCCGCGCAGAATAGCCTGGATCAGTCCATCATAATCGATGGAGGCGATGACGGCTTTGCGGATGGTGGGCTGGCACAGCAGGGCGGCGGTTTCGGGGCCGATCTCGGTGGCGCAGCTTGAGGTCATGGCCAGGTAGTTGATGTCCAGGCTCTGGTTGATGAAGGTCTGCAGAGTGGGATCCGCCTGAGCCATTTCAACCAGGTCATAATCCACATACGGCACCATGTCTGCGTCGCCGGTCTGGAGCATCTGCAGAGCAACGGTGGGATCAGAAACGTGTTTCAGGAGAATCTGATCATAATAAGGAGCCTCACCCTGATAGTTGGGGTTCTTCACCAGAACAACTTCCGAGAGGGGCGCCCAACTGGTCATGATGTAGGGGCCGCTGCCGGCGGAGTTCTGATCCAGCCATTCCTTGGCGGTGTCGGTGGTGGCGGCATCTTCAGCGTCGGTTCCGCCGTGTTCCTTCACCAGCACACTGTCCTGGATACCCAGGGCGGGGTTGGCAGTGTCAGCCATGAAGCTGGCTGAGGCAACATTGAGGGTGACTTTGGCAGTCAGGTCATCCACCACTTCGCAGCTGTCGATCATCTCGTAGAAACCGCTGGCCATATATTTGCCACGCATATACGAGAAGCAGACATCAGCGGCAGTCAGCGGGTTGCCTGATGCAAATACTTGCCCGGCCTTCAGATGGAAGGTGTAGACGGTCAGATCATCAGACAGTTCCCATGATTCAGCCACCAGGGGGATGGGTGTCAGGAAATCTTCGACACTGTATTCCACTAAAGTCTGGTAGGTCTGCTTGGTGATGAGCTGGTTGGTGGTTTCACCAACGAGCGCCAGGTCAAGCGTCATCAGGTCATCCATATTCAACGCAAGAACCAAAGTTTTGGGTTCACCGGTTTCCGCAGCCGGGGCTTCGGTAGCAGCAGCTTCAGCAGGGGCCTCAGTGACAGCCGCTTCTTCGGCCGGCGCCTCGGTGACGGCGGCTTCTTCAGCCGGGGCTTCCGCCTGGGGGGCTTCAGTGGCTGCGGGTGTGCAGGCGGTCACGGCAAATACCACAACAGCCAGTAGCACAAACAACACTTTCAGATATTTCATTTCATCCTCCAAACTCGATAAATTGTGAATGTTCCTGGTTCAGGATTTTTTCGTGATAACTTTTCATAACATATAAGGAAACATATCAGGGAAGATGGTTATTAAAAAAACCATCCGTAGAGGGGAGTATCCAATGAAGGCATTAATCCAATAAGCGCCTCCTGTAACAATCATGCTGCACCAATAAACCTGGCGGTTTACCACCTTGTTGTTACGAAACGATATGCTCCGGGTTATTAAAGAGAGGATGTACGTGTAAAATTCTGGAAACTTTGTCTATAATACCTTACTTTTAGGCAATTGAGAAGGAGAACGACATGTAAACCGGTTTCTTGCGTCCATTTTTCAGCGATTCTGCTGGAATTTATCCCGAAAGGAAACCGATCTAAGCGCTAATTCCGCGTAGTTAAGGTAGAATTAATGAACAGCATGCGATTTCACATGATCAGTTTTCCTGTCACAGCTTGATATAATTGCTGGCTGTTTTTGTGCAACGACAAGATCAAATTACCTGCAAAGGACTAAAATGGATATTTTTACCAAATGCTATCGATATGACACAGCCAAAGATGCTGTCGCCCGGGGAGTTTATCCATATTTCATCCCCCTGTCTGAAAACGAAGGAACCGAGGTGATGTACAAAGATCACCGCCTGATCATGTGCGGCTCAAACAACTATCTGGGTCTGACCACGCATCCCAAAGTCCGTGAAGCGGCGATTGATGCCGTGAAGCGTTTTGGCACAAGCTGCACCGGTTCACGCTTTTTGAATGGTACCCTCGACCTCCATCATCAACTGGAAGGCGAACTGGCTGAATGGGTGGGCAAAGAAGCAGCGCTTGTCTTTTCCACCGGCATGCAGGTGAATCTGGGAACTCTCAGTTCGGTTGCAGGACGCGGCGATTTCATCATCCTGGATAAAGACGACCACGCCAGTATCGTGGATGGAGCCTTCCTGAGCCCGGCCAAAATCGACCGGTTCATCCACAATGATATGGATCATCTGGTCAAGGTGTTGGAAAGCCTGCCTGCCGATTCAGGTAAACTGGTGGCGGTAGACGGCCTCTTCAGCATGGGCGGTGATGTGGCCCCACTGGACAAGCTGGTTCCCATTTGTAAAAAATATGGAGCCCGGCTGATGGTTGACGATGCGCACGGCATGGGTGTTCTGGGCAAAGGCCGCGGTACCGCAGCTCAATTTGGCCTGACTAAGGATGTGGATCTGATCATGTCCACCTTCAGCAAATCATTTGCGTCGCTGGGCGGCTTCATTGCCGGCGAGTTTGATGTGGTGGACTATATCAAGCATCACGCCCGGTCGATGATCTTCAGCGCCAGTATCCCGCCTTCCAATACCGCCGCGGCGCTGGCAGCGCTGCATGTGATGCGTGATGAGCCCGAACGGGTGGAACGCGTCAATCAGATCGGCGATTTTATGCGCAAAGGATACAAATCACTCGGCTTCAATATCGGCGAGTCAGTCAGCCCGATCATCCCCATCATCATCGGCGATGACGAGAATACCTTCAAAATCTGGAAGATGCTGTTTGATGAAGGCGTGTTCGTCAACCCGGTCATCTCCCCGGCAGTGCCGCCCGGAATGCAGCTTCTGCGTACCAGCTACATGGCCACCCATACCGATGCACAATTGGAGCGCGTTCTGGACGTCTTCGGAAAAGTCGGCAAACAACTGGGCATCATCTAGCTGACCGCTGAAAATTTGGTAATCTTATGGGCCGGAGCTTATGCTTCCGGCCCGTTTTGTTTTCATTTTATAGTTATTATTGCTGACCCAAAGCGGAGAATGCGCTACACAAAAATAGGTAATTTCGGGAGGAATGAGGTATCAGACAAATTTCTTTGTATATCACAATGTATAATTTTGGTATCAATTAGCTTTCCCTGCAATCCGAACATCGAAAAACCGCATCTTTCACTGCTTGTTCCCGAAAGGTTTCTAGTCTATGGTCACATATATCCTTCGTAGAATCCTGATGCTGATCCCTATCCTGATTGGTGTCACCTTTTTGGTGTTTGCTATCGCAGAGGTGACACCCGGTGATCCGGTTGTCATCATGCTGGGGACACGCGCTACGCCCGAAAGAATCGCCACCCTTCGTGCAGAACTGCACCTTGATGATCCATTTCTTCTGCGGTTCGGTCGCTATATCGTGAACGCCGTGCAGGGAGATCTGGGGCGTTCCATCCGCGGACAGACGCCCGTGATGCAGGAAATCCTGGACAGGCTGCCCAGCACAGCCCAGCTTGCATTTGCCGCTGTGATCTTCGCCACGTTGTTCGGCATCCCTGTGGGGGTCATTGCTGCCCAAAGCCGAGGGAAACTGGTCGACAACGCAGCCATGTTAACTGCTCTGGTGGGTCTTTCGATCCCTTCCTTCTGGCTGGCGATCATCCTGATCATCATCTTTGGAATTAACTTGAAATGGATCTCTGTGACCGGCGGAGAAGGTGTGAAGGATCTCATCCTTCCCGCTTTTACTTTAGGCCTTGCTCCGGCGGCTGTGTTAGCGCGCCTGACACGCAGTTCGGTGCTGGAAGTAAAGGAAGAGGATTACGTTCGCACAGCCCACGGAAAAGGCCTGAAAAAACGTACCATCCAGATCCGCCATATCCTGCGCAACGCGCTCATACCGGTGATCACCTATCTGGGGATGCTTTTTGCCGATCTGTTGGGTGGAACAGTATTCATTGAATCTGTCTTTGCCCGTCCGGGATTGGGCCGGTTCGCCGTCAATGCCATTTCGGCACGCGATTTTCCACAGGTACAGGGATTGGTCTTATTTATTGCCACTTTTTATGTGGTGATTAATCTGCTGGTAGACCTGCTGTACGGCGTTATTGACCCGCGTATTCGCTTCACAAACTAAAGAAGGCAATAAGATGGATAATTCTTCCAGCATCTCTAGCAATGCAGACACCGATACGAAAAACCGGTATGCAGATTTAACTCCCGGAAAAAAGAACGTCAATTTTAGCCCGTGGCGTCTGGCTTTGCTGCGTTTTTGGGCGAATAAATTATCGGTGATTGGCCTGGTGGTGGTCATCCTCATGATCCTCATCACCGTTTTCGCTCCGTTGATTGCCACCCACGATCCCACCGGCATCGACTACAACGCTGTTCTTGTGGCGCCCAGCAGTGAACACCTGTTTGGTACTGATGATCTGGGACGCGATATCTTCAGCCGGGTTGTTTGGGGCGGGCGTGAATCCCTGCGGGTTGGGTTTCTGGGGATCACAATCGCCATTGTGGGGGCTGTCATTTTAGGTATCAGTACCGGTTACATCGGCGGCTGGATTGATGATCTTACGCAGCGAATTATTGAGGTCTTCATGGCGTTTCCAACCATCCTGCTGCTGTTGTCCATCGTTGCCGCTCTTGGCCCCAGCCTGACCACCGTGCTGATTGCCCTGGGGGTCTCATCCATTCCCCGCTACGCCCGCCTGGTGCGCGGTTCTGTACTTGGGGTGAAGAACATGGAATACGTCAACTCAGCCCGGGTGATCGGCGCAAAAGATTCACGTATCATGGCGCGTTATATCATGCCGAATATGATGGGTCCTATTTTGGTATACGCTACATTAGGCTTGGGCGGCGCCATCATGACCACCGCCGGGTTGAGTTATATCGGTTTAGGCGCTCAACCTCCCTCGCCTGAATGGGGTGCCATGCTGAACTCCGGCCGCAGCTTTTTACGTACCGCCTGGTGGATGTCAGTCTATCCGGGGTTGGCTGTGTTCATTATCGTTTTATGCATCAACCTGTTTGGTGATGGTTTGCGCGACGCGCTGGATCCGAAAACCCGCTAGGAAACGAAACCTCTGGAGGTGGATGATATGATCGGACGAGATGTAAGGGTGGGCGCATGCCTGTACGCCGATGACATGGACAAAATGGTTCGATTCTACAGAGATACATTGGGCTTTCAATCTCAATGGGATGGTGGGGATTTCGCGGAGTTTGAGACGGCAAGCGGCGCGTTATCCCTTTTCATGTACAGCAGGAAAGCATTCGCTCAGGCGATTGGGGAGAGTTACGTCCCTCCCAAGGGAATCAATCAAACGTTTGAAATTGCCCTCTGGTTGCCTCACTTTGCGGATGTGGATGTGGAATATGAGCGACTTTCGAAGTTAGGTGTGCGATTCCCGACCGGAGAACCCATGACCTTTTC
>DAISXR010000074.1:15226-17263 GCA_036825755.1 Anaerolineaceae bacterium | reverse complement strand
GACCCCGACGGTGGTGAACAGCGGCGGCAGTGGGGATGATGTGCGCTTTGAGTTTGGAGATGTGGTGACGACTGGAGATAACAACCCCGGCAATAACCGCTTCCTGATTCAAGTGGCGGTGCGGGTATTAAACGAGATTGGCAATGTGCAAGGAACCGTTCTGGCGAACACGGCCCGGATGGAATACACCAATCCTAACAATGGCAGTACCGCGCAACTGAACACGGGGCCGCGGAATTTGACATTGGTGGAACCGCAGATTACCCTGCTTAAGAGCGTGGTGCCGACCAGCGGAATTGAGGCAGGGGATACCCTGACCTACACGCTGCAAATCAGCAATACGGGGGCGAGCACGGCGTATGATGTGTTTGTGGAAGACCAGATCCCGGCTGGCCTGGGGTTTGACACGGGTTCACAAATCTGCAATCTCTACAACGCGGGCGTTTTGGCCGGGCCCATCGGCGCTCAGACCAGCCTGACAGGTTCTGTGCTGCGGCTGGAAGGCAGCCCGACGGACTCGTGGGACCTGGCATCCACCGATCCGGACACCTACATCGAGTGCACCTATACCGCCACTGTGCTGCCGGAGCTGTTCCTGTCGGGCACGCATATAAACGTGGCGGATGCAGATTGGGGGACTCAGGACGGCAGCGCTAACCCAGATGAGCGCAATTATGTGGATACTGTTCCGTACCCTGTAGATCAAAATCAAGATCAAGACAGCGCATCGGTGAGCGGGGATGGGCCGGTTATTGAGAAGAGTGTGGACAGGACGATTGTCACGATCGGGGACACCATCACCTACACCCTGACAGTGACCTCCCCCTTGGGTACGGCGCGCAATCTGGTGATTGAAGATGTGCTGCCCGCGGGGATGCTTTTTAACGCGGCGCCTGTGACGATTGATGGAATTGACGACGCCGGACTGGCCTTTACCAGCAGCGACCCGGCGGGCGGCACAGTGCCGGTGACGCTGACCTGGAATTTCGGGAACGCCGAGATCACAAAATCGCCAGCAACGATCACCTACACGGCGACGGTTGCCAACGTGACGACGAACCAATCGGGGACGACCTTAACCAACCAGGCGACTTTGAATTATGACCTGGCGGATGGAACGCCTGCGCCTGAGCAATTGGACGATACCACGGTGACCATCGTGGAGCCGCAAATCACGCTCGTGAAAAGTGTGTCATTAAGCTCTGGGGTTGAAGCGGGCGATGTATTGACGTACACCCTGCAAATCAGCAGCACCGGAGCCAGCACGGCTTATGATGTGTTCGTTGAAGATCAAATTCCTGCCGGGCTGGCGTTTAACGCCGATTCGCAGATTTGCGAGCGGTACGACGCGGGGGTTTTGACCGGGCCGGCTGCGGCGCAAAGCAGCCTGACGGGCAGCTTGCTGCGGTTGGAAGGGAGCCCGACGGGTTCGTGGGATCTGGCGGCTACCGACCCTGATACGTATCTTCTGTGCACCTACACCGTCACCGTACTGCCGGATCTGTTCTTATCTGGGACGCACATCAACCTGGCGGATGCGGATTGGGGAACGCAGGACGGCAGCAGCAACCCGCAGGAGCGGAATTACGAAGATGCTCCTGGCCCGTTGTATCCGGTGGATCAGGATCAAGACCAGGACAGCGCCCCGGTCAGCGGGGATGGGCCGTTGATTGAGAAGGGTGTGGACAAAACTGTGGTGACCATTGGCGAAACGGTCACCTACACACTGACGATCACTTCGCCTTTAGGTACAGCACGTAACCTGGTGATTGAGGATGTGCTGCCCGCGGGGATGTTGTTTAACGCGGCGCCTGTCACGATTGACGGCATTGATACCGGCGCGCTGGTGTTCAGCAGCACAGACCCGGCGGGCGGGACGGCGCCGGTCACTTTGACGTGGAATTTTGGAGATGCAGCCATCAGCAAATCTCCGGCGACCATCACCTACACAGCCACGGCTGCCAATGTGGTGACGAATCAAGCCGGGACGACACTGAGCAACGCCGTCAGCTTGAACTATGATCTGGCGGACGGCAC
>DAISXR010000074.1:0-15126 GCA_036825755.1 Anaerolineaceae bacterium | reverse complement strand
ATTCAGGTCGTTTTCTCGGCAGCGATCAATGACGGCGCTCCGGCGGGGTCAACCATTACCAATGCTGCAACTGTAGAATGGTCCAGCTTGCCTGGAACCCCGGCGGAAGAGCGAAATGGCGACGACGGCCCGGGCGGAACCCTGGATGATTATGCAGCTGCTGATTCTGACGCATTTACCCTGCTGGATACGCCGGAAATTGCCAAGTCCATTGCTGGCACCAGCCTGAGCGACACGACCTTGCCAGTGGTGACGATTGGCGAGATTGTTCGCTACCGGTTGGTGGTGACTTTACCAGAAGGCTCAGCCTCCAGCGTGGTGGTGAGCGACATGCTGCCGCTTGGACTGCGTTATGTCAGCGGTTCGGCCGTTGTCGATCGCGCGGGCTTTGCTGGCACAGTTCCCGATCCCACGGTTACCGGGGGGACAACAGATGGGGAAGACGTGATCTTCACCTTCGGTTCGACCGTGGTGAACGGCGACAATGATCCCAGCAATGACAGCTTCGCGATTGAATTTGAAGTGGTGGTCTTGGATGTTGCTGGGAATGTGGGGCTGCCGCCTGCGGCGACGGTGCTCACCAATCAGGCGAATGTCGTTTTGAACGGCGGGACCGCAGTTGACAGCAACCCGGTGGATGTGACGGTAGGCGAGCCGCGGCTGGTGATCTCGAAGGTGTTTACCCCGGATCAGGCGGCAGCCAACGATAACGTGACGGTGACACTGACCGTGCAAAACGTGGGGACCACGCCAGCCTATGACGTGCTGGTTGAGGATTCGTTCCCCAAGTTGCGCTTCCCGGTGATTGGGGAAGGGATAACCCCCAGCGATTTTACGTATGCGCTGGTGGATGCTGACCCGAATTGGACTGTCACCTACACCGGCGGGCCGATCCCGGCGGGAGGAACGCGCGATTTCGACTTTGTTGTCACACTGGCGAACGATTTTGCGTCGGGCGAAACTTATCTCAACACAGCCTATGTGAACGAGTACAGCACACTGCCGGGAGATGACCCCAACGAGCGGGATGAACCGATTGCCCAAGGCGAAGACACCTTAACGGGGATTAGCCCGGAACTGAACATCACGAAAACAGACTATGTGGACACGGCCGCTCCTGGCGATACCCTCGTCTATGATCTTACCATTTCAAACACCGGCGCGCGCGATGCGACTGGCGTGGTGGTGACGGAAACCGTGCCGCAAGGGACCACCTTTAACAGCGCAAGCTCTTCGGCGGGCTGGTCCTGCACGACGACCGCCGGGGTAACAACCTGCGAATACACCATTGGCGCGCTGGCGGCGAGTTCGTCGGTTACCATTCAGTTTGCTGTGACTGTGAATGACCCTCTAGGGGCGACGATCACCTCCATTCTCAATACCGCGACGGTGGCGGACGACGGAACACACGGGGTTGACCCCAATTTGGATGACAACACCACCAGCGATGAAGACGCGATCGGTGGGGCGCTTCCTGACCTGACGGCAACCAAAGCCGTCATTCTGGCGGTGGATGCGAATGACAATGACACCGTATCCGCGGGAGACACGCTGCGCTACACGGTAACCCTGGTGAACAGCGGCAACCAAGACGCCGGAAATGTGGTTTTCACGGATACCCCGGACGCAAACACCGCTTTAGTGGTCGGCAGTGTGACGACCACCCAGGGCACGGTGATGGTTGGGAACACCGCGGGAGATACGACGGTGGA
Organism: Anaerolineaceae bacterium; assembly: GCA_036825755.1. GTDB lineage: Bacteria > Chloroflexota > Anaerolineae > Anaerolineales > Anaerolineaceae > JAJFTV01. The sequence continues at coordinate 13,414 of DAISXR010000074.1, read as the reverse complement.
AGTGCAGGTGGGCGATCTGGCGGGCAAGGGCGGGAGCGTGACGATTGTGTTTGACGTGCTCATCGCCGATCCGCTGCCAGAGGATGTGGTGGCTGTGGCGAACCAGGGGTTGTTCGCTGGTGACAATTTTGAGGATACCCCCACGGATGACCCGGCCAGTACACCTGAGGACGATCCCACGATCACCGTGTTGGATACGGCGTTTTCCAAGCGGGTGGTCTCGTCGAACCAGGAATTTACACCAGAAGGGAATGTGGCGATTGGCGAAATTGTCACGTATGAAGTTCGTATGATGATCCCGCCCACCGCGCTCCAAAATGTGCGGCTGGTGGATGAATTGAGCGCGGGGCTGTCCTTCGTGCGCTGCGTGAGCATTACCCCAGGCGACCCAGCGCTGGCGACCAACGTTGTTGGCGGTTTTGAGGCTGTGTGCGCTGCGCCGGTTTTAGAGCCAATCCCCGCAACGAGTACAGCGCCTGAAGATATGGACCGTAAGGTGACCTTTGCGTTGGGGACGCTGACCAACGGCAGTGCTGATAATGTGCCGCTGATCTTCACGTACGAAGCGGTAGTGCTGAACAGCGCGGCTAATCAGGACGGCGTGCAGGTGGATAACGCGGCTACCTGGACCTGGGACGGCGGGACGCTGACCACTTCGGCTCAGGATCAGACCATTGTGGAACCTGACTTGGCGCTGCTGAAGAGCGTTGATGTGGATACTGTGCTGCCGGGTTCGATTGTGAAATTCACACTGAAAGTCTGGCACACCAAAGAAAGCCGCACCGATGCTTTCAATGTGGTTCTGACCGATAAGGTGCCGTCTGGGTTGACGTATGTGACCGGCTCGTTGAAACCCGTGAAGGGACCAGTGCCCACGCTGTTGGATGAAACCGGTGCGCCGACCCTGACGGTGACCTGGGACAGCTTCCCCCTGGCGAGCGAGCCCTCGGTGGTGGAATTCAAAGCGCGGGTGGGCAACCTGGGGCCAGGGACGGAGGTGGTCAATAACGCCAATGTGTCCTGGACGAGCCTGCCAGGGAATGTTTTTGACCCGCAAACGCGTAACCCACTATCGACCGAGCGTTTCTATGACCCGGCTTCGACCGTTAACATCTACGGCGCGCGCAGCTCGGCAGCCATCCGGATCCCAACCCTGCCCAAGACCGGTTTTGCACCCGGGAAGGTGACCCCATTAGAGCCTCAGCCTGCAGGGTACTATCAAGACCTGGGAGATCTCTGGTTGGAAATTCCGGTATTGAATGTGAAGGAACCCATCCTGGGCGTGCCTGGATCGAAAGACGGTTGGGATTTGACCTGGCTGGGCGAGTCGGTTGGCTACCTGAACGGGACGGCCTTCCCGACCTGGGAGGGCAACACAGGCCTGACGGCGCACGTATACAACGCTGACGGCTCGCCTGGACCTTTCCAGCGGCTGCACGAGCTGCGCTGGGGTGATGTGGTGATTTTGCACGGCTACGGCCAGCGGTACGTGTATGAGGTGCGTGAAAATGTGAAGACCTGGGAAGGTGATCTTTCGCCGCTGCGCGAAGAAAAACTGGACTGGGTAACGCTGATCACCTGCCAGGGGTACGACGAAACGATCAACGAATATATCTGGCGCGTGGCGGTGCGGGCTGTGCTGGTGAGAGTTGAGCCAGAATAGCCATTGAGATTTGAACGAAAAGCCTTGCTCTGTGATGCTGCGGAGCAAGGCTTTTTTCTTTGACTGGCCTGACGTTACCGGGATGCTGTGGAGCTCAAAAAAGTGTACGGCTGGCTGAGCGGAGAGGCCAGAAAATCTGAGAAAGTTCCTGGGAACTCCACCCGTCCTTGTTTGGAAAGCACCAGAAGCTGATCGACGGTTTGATCCAGGAAATAGCGGTCATGTGAGACGATGAGCACTGTGCCTTCAAAATCGTTGAGGGCGGTCTCCAGCACTTCGGCAGAGGGGATATCCAGATTATTGGTAGGCTCATCGAGGATGAGAAAATTGCAGCCGGTGAGCACGATTTGCGCGAGCTGAAGACGGCTGCGTTCACCGCCGGAGAGCTGGCCGATCTTTTGGTGCACCTGGCGGTAGGGGAACAGGTGGCGGTTGAGAAAGGCGACCGCGGCGGATTCACTCATGTTGCCTGTGAGACGAATGGAATCCAGCACGGTCTGATTGAAATCCAGAGTTTCGTGTTCCTGGGCGTAGTAGCCGATTTTTACGCTGGGGCCGATAATCACCTCGCCGCGCGAGGGCTGAAGGCTGCCAAGTATGAGCTGGAGCAGAACGGATTTGCCCGCGCCGTTTTCACCGATGACGCCGAGACGTTGTCCGTGGTAGAGGAGTAAATTCAGGTCGTTGAACACGGGCTGCGAGTCGAACGCCATGGAGACCTGTTGGAGCTCAAGCACTTTGGATGATCCGCGCCAGCCGTTCAGGCGGAGGTCCATGCGGCGGCGTTCCAGGATGGGGCGCTCAATGCGCTCCATTTTATCCAGGCGGTTTTGAATGGCATGGGCCCGCTTGGCGAATTTTTCGCTGTCGTAGGTCTTGGCCCAAATAGCATAGCGTTGGATGGCTTTTTCGATGCGAGCGATCTCACGCTGCTGAATGCCGTACAGCTCTTCCTGCCGGGCGAGGCGCTCTTGCTTCTCCATGTAGTAGGTGGAGTAATCTGTGTTGAAGAGGGAGAGTTGACCGTCTTCCAGGTCGGCGATGTGGGTGACGACGGCATCCAGCAGATAGCGGTCATGGGAGATGAGTACGACAGCGCCCGGGTAAGCGCGGATGAGCTGCTCCAAATAGGCTTTGCCGGCCAGGTCCAGGTGGTTGTCGGGTTCATCCAGCAGCAGAACGTTGGGGCTAGCCAACAGCGTGCGGGTGAGCGCGACCAGTTTTTTCTTGCCGCCGGAAAGATCTTTGATCTGGAGCTGCAATTCGTGCGGGGACAAGCCCAGCCCCAGCAAGGTGGCTTTCACTCTTTCGGGGAATTGATCGCCGCCCAGCTGCTGAAATTCTTCGAGTAAGGCTGCCTGCTTTTCCAGCACAGAAGCCAGACGGTTCTCATTGGAATACACCGAAGGATCCCCCAGACTGGCTTCAAGCCGCTCCAGTTGAGTGGAAATATCCAGGATGCGTTGATTGCCGCCCAGGGCCGCCTGCAGGGCGGTGAGGTGAGAGTCTAGTTCGGGATGTTGCGGTAAATAACCGATGGAGATGTTTTTCAGGCGGGTGATGGTTCCGCCGCTTTCGGGCTGATATTCACCCATAATCAGGCGAAACAGCGAGGATTTGCCCGCACCGTTGGGACCGATGAGACCGATGCGCTGGCCGTCTTGAATTTCTAAGGCGACGGCATCCAGAATTTGTTTGGCGCCCAAGAGGAGGGTGATGTTATTGAGGCTGAGGTAAACCATGAACGGGAGCCTTTGTGCATGTGAAATGAATGAGAGCGTATTATACTGGATTAATCTCGCTAGATCAGACGCATAAGAGAGAACCGGGCGAGCCACAAGCAACAGGAGGAACGGGATGGGGTATTGCATTGAATCACAAATGGATCCGTGGCACCAACCTTATCATGACGAAGAATACGGCTTCCCAATTGCAGATGACAACCGGCTGTTTGAGCGTTTTGTGCTGGAGATCAATCAAGCCGGGCTATCCTGGTCTACGATTCTGCGCAAGCAAGAGAATTTTCGCGCGGCTTATGCAGGATTCGACATCCAAAAAGTGGCCCATTTTGACGAGACCGACCGAATGCGGCTGCTGGGTGACGCCGGTATCATCCGGAACCGGTTAAAAGTGAACGCGGCCATCACCAACGCGCAGCGGATTTTGGAATTAGGTCAGGAATATGGGAGCTTCAAAGCCTGGCTGGATGCGCATCATCCGCGCAGCAAAGCGGCGTGGGTGCAGCTGTTTAAGAAGCACTTTGTGTTTGTGGGCGGAGAAATTGTGGGGGAGTTCTTGATGAGCACAGGCTATCTGCCGGGTGCACACGAGGAGACGTGCCCGGTATACGCCCAAATTTTGGCGCTCAGGCCGCCCTGGACGCAGGCTGAAGACCCTGATGCGGAGGGGACGAAGGTCTAAAGCGGATGCGACGTTCATCATCCAGAAAGTGTTAGGAAGGGCACTTGTATTTGTCAGACAATTAAGCGATGATCATCATGGTAATCTTTATCATAAAATTGGAGGCAATATGAAACACGGAAAACCGATATCCTGGATTGAAAATCCAAAAGCTGCTGGGATTGCGCATAGTGAAGCAGTGGAGCGCTATTTCCCGCAGGGGACTGCGGGGGAAGCCATGCAATTTCACCGGCAGATTCCTGCCTTTCGCATGACCCCGCTGAAGAATCTGAGCCATCTTGCCAAATTCCTGGGGGTGGGCGGCATTTGGGTGAAAGATGAAGCAGAGCGTTTGAACCTGGGGTCTTTCAAGGTGTTGGGCGGCTCTTTTGCCATTTACCGGTACATTCAATCCCGTTTGGGGATTCACGAACCGCTGCGCTTTGAAGAGCTGATGAGCCCTGCCATCCGTGAAAAGCTCGGCAACATTGTGTTTGCGGCGGCGACTGACGGCAACCACGGGCGGGGCGTGGCCTGGGCGGCAAAAACATTAGGGTTTGAATCGATCATTTATGTTCATAAGCTGACCTCAGAAGCGCGAATTGCAGCGATCCAGCGCAACGGCGCCAAGGTGGTGGTGGTGGACGGCACGTATGATGATGCGGTGCGGCTGATCAATGAGGATGCACAAAAGAACGGATGGCAGGTCATCTCTGATACGGCCTGGGAAGGTTATACAGAAATCCCGAAGTGGGTGATGCAGGGTTATGCCACTCTGTACGCTGAAACGCAGCAGCAGTTGGCGGCGCAGGGGGTGATTAAACCCACCCACATTTTTATGCAGGCTGGGGTAGGCTCCTTGGCGGCATCTGCGTTTGGTTTTTACGCGGGGCTTTTTGGCCCCGACCGCCCGAAGATGATAGTGGTGGAGCCGGACCGCGCCGCGTGTTTATACCGTTCGGTGGAAATTGGTGACGGTAAACCGCACAGTTTCCCTGGAAATTTGGACACGATTATGGCTGGGCTGGCGTGCGGCGACCCGAACCCGATCGCCTGGGAAGTGCTGGCGGATTGCGCGGACGCTTTCTTCTCCTGCCCAGATTATGTGGCGGCCAAGGGCATGCGGGTTTACGGCGTGCCGTTGAGCGGCGATCCGATGGTGGTTTCCGGCGAGTCAGGGGCCGTTACGTTGGGCGCTTTGACGTTCTTGATGGAACAAGATGAATACGCTCCTCTGCGGAAACGGTTGGGGATTGACGAAAACTCGTATATCTTATTGGTGAACTCGGAACGCAACACGGACCCGGATGAATTCCGTCAGGTGGTTTGGGAAGGCGGGCACGCGGTTCCCGGGGAATACCGGAAATATGGGAACCCGTTCCAGCGCGGGTAAAAGATTTTGATACTACATGGAACTGCCTGACGCAGCCTTGCGTTGGGCAGTTTTTGATTCGCTTCGGGATTTAAATCACAATTTAATTATGATAAATTTCACAATAATAGACCAAATTATGCTATAATCAAACCATCAAGCGCATGCCAAACCCAATCGGAAAGGAAAAACCTGATGAGCGAGATCATCAACAACCGCCAGAAACGTGTCGAGATCATGAAGAGCCTGGTGCGCCAGCTGGATGCAGGGGCGACCGAAGAAAAAGTGAAAATGCAGCTGGAAACCATGCTGGATGAGGCCGATTACAGCGATGTGTTCATGATGGAGGTACAGCTTGTGCAGGAGGGGATTCCGGCGGAGCGAATTCAGGAATTGTGCGATACACACACGCGGGTGCTGAAAAAGCATTTAGATTTACAGGAAACGCCGGAGACTGTGCCGGGGCACCCTGTGCACACGTTTCTGCAGGAGAACCGCGAAATCATGAAAACCACCAACCTGATCCGGCTGATGATGAGGAAATTAGAAGGGATGCCGGATGAACAGGATGCCACCGAGGAGATGCGCGCCATTCAGCAGCAGCTGAACAACCTGATGGATGTGGATAAACACTACCGGCGGAAGGAATACCTGCTGTTCCCATTTTTTGAAAAGAACAACTTGCCGGGACCGCCGATGGTGATGTGGGGCAAACACGACGAGGTGCGGAATTTACTGCGCGAAACCATCGCGGGTTTGCAGCAAACGGACGTGATGACGGCAGGTGAGGCGAAAGCGTACAACCTGTTCACGGTTGGACCGGCCATCGAAGCGGCGGATGACATGATTTACAAGGAAGAAAAAATCATGTTCCCGACCGCTTTAGATCTGCTCACAGAACAGGATTGGTACGAGATTTATCTGCAGAGCGACGAATATGGGTACTGCCTGTACGCGCCGCAGTTTGAGTGGGCGCCGGAAGGTGGGGCGCATAACGAAATTAAGAAATCGGCGGCTGCATCGGGGCGGGTGCAGATGCCGACTGGAAGTTTTACTCTTGAAGAATTAATTGGTACGTTCAGCATGCTGCCGTTTGACCTGACCTTTGTGGATAAAGACGATACGGTGCGGTACTTTACCCCAGGGCGCGAGCGAATATTTGACCGCTCACGGGCGATTTTGGGACGGAAAGTGCAGTACTGCCACCCGCCGAAGAGCGTGCATATTGTTAACCAGATTGTGAAAGATTTCAAGGCCGGAACGCAAAATCAGGCACGGTTTTGGATCCAGATGAAGGGACGCATGATTTTCATTTGCTACTATGCGGTGCGGGATGCGAAGGGTGAATATTTGGGCACGCTTGAGGTGACCCAAGATTTGACAGATCTGCGCGCTCTGGATGGGGAGCGGCGCTTACTGACCTATGACAGCGCCGCGGCGACTGAATAACCGAAAGAGGGCCAGGATGGAGATCACGCACAATAGCAAGCTGCTGGATGTGCTGGAAGCTTATCCGATGTTGGAAGAGCAAATTATCCACATTGCGCCGCCGTTCAAGAACTTGAAGAATCCGGTGCTGCGCCGGACGGTGGGGCGGTTGGCGACCCTGGCGCAGGTGGCGCAGGTGGGCGGAATGGACGCGGATCGGCTGGTGAACACCCTGCGCAAGGCTGTCGGGCAGGCAGAATTACAGGCGAAAAGCGAAAGTACTTTCAAAATAGAAATTGAGCATGCGCAGGTAGACCCGGAATGGACGGCGGGGGAACCGCAGTTCACCGTCAATGGAACTGAGCTGCTGGAACGCGGTGAGGTGCCTTTGGGTAAGGTCAACGATTTGCTGGGCCAACTTACGCCTGGGCGGTATTTGCTATTGGCGACAAATTTTGAACCTTCACCGATTTTGGAGGCGATGCAGAAGCAAGGCAGAAGGATTTTTCATAAGGCGTCGGGGGGTGAGCCGCGTATGTACCTAACGTTCATCGCTTAGATCGTAAACCGTATTTCGCCCTTTGATCACAAACATCCCTGCTGCTGGCAGCCGTGGGGATGGTTTTTACTGTCAGAGGATGTTGCCGGGCTTTGTATAACCCTGTGTTTGCATTAAATCTGCACGGCGCTATAATATATCGCAAGCGATATAGTCGCTGTCGAGTTATCATAACTAAGACTTTAGGAGATTCTATGGCGCGCGTATCCATTCAGCAAACCGCCCCCGATTTCCAATTGGCGGATTTCACCGGAAAACCGTTTACTTTGTCCGCCCTGCGAGGGGATAAAAATGTTTTACTTGTGTTCAACCGTACCTTTACCTGACCGTTCTGCCAAAAGCATATGGCGCAGTTGCGCCATGACTACAGCGAATTTGTGGTACGACAGGTTGAGGTAGTGGTGGTGGGGCCGGAAGACGCGGCTGGGTTTGCCAAATATTGGGAGAAGGAAAATCTACCCTTCATTGGTTTGCCCGATCCGAAAGCCAGCGTATTGAAGCTGTACGGACAGGAAGTGAACCTTTTTAAGTTGGGGCGGATGCCGGCACAGGTGTTGATTGACCGGGCCGGGGTGGCGCGCTTTGTGCACTACGGGCACAGCATGAGCGATATCCCCAGCAACCAGGAAATCCTCGAACTGGCGGACCTCTTAAACGCTGAAAAAAGCCCGGCTTAAGCGGCTCTCAGCCAGAAACCCGGAAGGTGAGCAATGACATATGAGCAGCTGAAGCTTGAAAATCAGTTATGCTTTCCCGTGTACGCGGTTTCACGGTTGATTATTCGTGAGTATCAGCCGCATTTAGAGAAGCTGGGAATTACATACCCGCAATATTTGGTGCTGATGCTGCTTTGGGAAACGGACGGCAGAACGGTGAATGAAATTGCTCAGCGGCTGATCCTCAATACGAATACAGTCACGCCGATTTTAAAGCGGATGGAAGCCCTGGGGCTGATTGCGCGGCGGCGTTCCGATGAGGATGAACGGCGGGTGATTGTTTCGTTAACGCCAAAGGGGATGCAGCTTCGCGAGGAAGCCGCTCGGATCCCGGAGCAGCTTGTGGAAGGGCTGGTGACAGACGAAATGAGTTTGGAAGATCTGCACCGTTTGAAAGAACAACTGTATGCGATGATTTGTTTCCTCACAGAGAAAGGGGGAGCCGGGGTGGTTGAACTTGAATGAACCCAGGCAGATGTGGGTAAACCGAGAGGCTGCCCGATGGCGGCAGCCTCTCCGAAAATTCCATCCTTAGATACTCTGTTTTATTGGAAATCAGACCATGAACGCAGATAACCGAAGCAATCAGTCTCACAAGCCCAACCTCTTACAAAACGCATTCCGTATCTTGCTGGGCGGTTTCTTGATCTTTGCCGGGGTCAATCACCTGACCGTGGCGCGAGTGGAATTCCTGGCGCAGGTGCCGCCGTGGGTTCCGCTGGATGGAGACCTGGTGGTGGTCATCTCTGGTATTGTGGAGATCGCATTGGGGCTGGGACTGGTGCTGCTGGGCAGGCTGCGTGTGTTGGTGGGATTGGCTGCGGCCGTATTTTTTGTGCTGATTTTCCCTGGCAATATTTCACAGTATGTTAATCGGATTGACGCGTTTGGGCTGAACACGGACCAGGCGCGCTTTATCCGCTTATTTTTTCAACCGCCGCTGGTGATTTGGGCGTTGTGGGCTACTGGGGCGCTGCGTACTCTGCGCGCTGCAAAATTTGATCTTCGGGCGATCCTGGCGGATGCTTTGCGACGCTAGAGATTCGGCGATCTGGATACGGGGATGATTCAAAAGTGAATTGTCAATGACAAAACGCGGATCGGTTAATCGGCACAGATCCGTTTACAGCCCATCGAACAAAGGACAAGTGGCTGCTCAAGGACATCGGCAGCCACTTGTGTTGATCGATGAAAGTCAGATGAAAAGTTTCGGGGCACAGGAGACGGGCTGAATGCAATTCGCCTCCAACGCAGCCTCAATCACTCGTAGCGCAAAGCATGGATGATCTCCATGCGGGCAGCCTTACGAGCGGGGATGACCGCAGCTAATCCTCCAAAGAGCAAGGCGATGACGATTGCAGCCACAACCCCCAGGAATGGGAAGAAGTATCCCATCGGAAAAACGACCTCAATTGCAGTCACCAGCATGTATCCGAGGTAGACACCGCCCAGGATGCCAAAGACAGCACCAATCGCCGCCAAGAGGAGGGATTCGACAACGATCATACTGCGGATTTGATGACGAGTTCCGCCCACCGCCCGAACCATGCCGATCTCGCGCGTGCGCTCCATTACGCTGATGGTGAGGGTGTTCAGCATGGCGATCAGGGAGGGGAAGGCTAAGACAGCAAATAAGATATAGACTGCGCTGAACGCGGCTTCGAACTGAGAGTCGATGGTGCTGAAGTAGTCCTTACCGGAGATGACTTTAAATTGAGGGTAGTCTTTGCCTATGGCTTTGACCTGGGCACCGACAGCCTCTCGATCGGCATTTGGACGCAGATCGAGCTGGATAAAAACATCTTGATCACTGGCAAAATCTGCTTGCAGGTTAGATTGTGAGACGTAGATGGTGCTAATTTTCGCGTTGAGCAAATCAGACGCAACGGCAGCAATGCGGTAAGGCACCGGCCCATTGGGAGTCATGAGTTCCGCTGTGTCCCCCAGGGCTAATCCTGTGCTGACCATGAAAATGCTGTTCGCAATCAAAGCCCGCTCTGTGGTTATTTCCTGATACGCCGCCGTACTCCCATCGGTGAAATTCAACCCACTCACTTTTTGAAAATCTTGAGGCTCGATACCTAAGACGGATACCATTTGCCCTTTCACCTGACTGGAAGCGAAACGAAAAGTACTGACTGTTTGCACACCATTCACCGTTCGCAAGTTTTCGGCGAGCATGGGGGAGGCGCCTAAATTATTGCCCCACAGACCAACTGACGGCGGCAGAAAAATGAAGTCGCTGCCCAAACTGTTTTCCACCATCGTTAACAGTGTACCCTTCATGCTGAAGACAATCCCACCCGCAGCTACAATTGTGGCCAGAGCCAACAGGCTCGTTGAGGATGTCACGGCAATACGTGAAGGCTGCCGGGTGAGGTTCTTTTCTGCCAGCCCGCCAATACCTTGGCGGACGATAAGACGTGCAATGAGCCGGCTAAAAAATGCGGCAAAAGGCCTGACCAGGGCCGGGGCAATCAGTATCAATCCCACCAAAAAGAAGATCCCCCCGGGCAGGATGAATGCAGAGCGCCCTGTAAGCAGAGCAAGCAGAGATAGGGAAATCGTGACAACTCCTACCCAGAAGCCTCGACCAGTTTGGCGCTTGAACTCGACTTCGGCTGCGGTTGGGCGCAAGGCCTCGAGCGGTGTGACACGGCTGGCACTCCAAGCTGGGATTAAACCAGACAGCATGGTGACGCTGATGCCGATCATGATTGAGCCAATGGCCAGCGGGATTTGGAGGGCCGGCCACCCTAGTTTTATGTTGATGAATGTGCTGAGCGGGCCTTGAGCAACAGCCAGTACCCCCACGGCCATGAGATATCCAAGCACTAAACCGATGAGGGAGCCTAACAGGCCTAGCAGAAAGCCTTCGACCAGAATAGCACCAATGATCATACGCCGAGTGGCGCCCAGTGTGCGAAGCATGCCAATATCGCGGCGGCGTTCGGCGATGATTGTGCGAAAGGTGTTGAAAATGATGAAGCCGCCCATGAAGAGGGCCAGCGCACCAAACGCGTTGAGAGCAATTTTTGCCATTTCCATGGTTGCAAACATATCATCATCCGCGATCATGGCGCCTATTTTATAATTTGCGCCCATGGCTGATGTGATGTTGGTTTCAATTTCATCATGGCGTGCCTTACTGGCAAAGGCTTCGATATTTAATTTGATCGTATTGACTTTTCCTACTTCCCCGGTCATTTTTTGTGCCTGAGCCAGGGGTACGAAAACCTTTTCATTTTCTGCACCCAACGCTGCCGGTAAGAGGCCTACCACAGTCAATTCTGTCAGCCCGGATACTGAGGGTAGACGAATGAGCCCTCCGACTTTGACCGAGAAGGCGTCTGCAAGCGTTTGTGAGATGACGGCAGAGGACGTATCGGTAACCGTGAGATAGCGGCCTTCTACGGTTGGGAAAGCCTGTACCGTACGGGCTTCCTCGGGATCCAACCCTACCAGTCTGACCGCAATGACCTGATCAGATCTGGCGGGGTCTTGATCCACAAAATCGACCGGCAAGTTGATGGTGCGCTCCAGAAAGGAGGCAACAGCACGGACACCATCCAATTTCTTGAGTGGGAAGGCAGTCTCCACTGGAAAAGCAGAACCGACTTTACTGACAATGGTGAAATCTGTTTCCCCTTGTGCACCCTGGACATTTGCCTGTAGGGCTGAGATCATGGTTGGGAGGATGGTATTCATTCCAAAGATGATCATGACCCCAAATATAACGGCCAGAGTAGTTAATGTGGTGCGAAGTTTTCGCCCTAAGAGATAACGTGACGCCAGCGTAAATTGGAGGTTCATGGGAACTCCTTAGTCCCCGATCGAGTGGATCTTCTGAGCAACTGCTGCGGCATTATCGCTGTTTTGACGAGAAAGGGTGGTTTCATCCACAATTTTTCCGTCTTTCAGGAAAACTATCCGATCCGAGTAGGCAGCGATTCGCGGGTCATGGGTGACCATCAGGACGGTGCGGCCGTATTTTTTGGCCACCTCGCGCATGAGGCGAGCAATTTCGTCTCCTGACCGTGTATCCAAATTTCCAGTGGGTTCATCTGCCAATATTAAGGTCGGTTCGGCTGCCAACGCGCGGGCAATGGCCACGCGCTGCTGCTGCCCGCCGGAGAGCTGATCTGGACGGCTTAATAATCGGTCTTCCAGCCCGAAGCGAGCCAGCCACTCGGATGCCTGTTTTTGGGCTAAAAGCGGTCTAATGCCATCTAGCGTGATGGGTAGGGCGGCATTTTCGACGGCGGTGAGAACCGGAATCAGATTGAAGAACTGAAAAACAAACCCAATTTTCCGGCGGCGGAGTTCTGTGAGGCGATCGTCGTTCATATTGGTAATGGAGATTCCATCTATGGTGACGCTGCCGCTGGTTGGGTTGTCTAATCCCCCGATTAAGTGCAGCAGAGTTGATTTACCACAGCCGCTTGGACCCATGATGGTAACGAATTCACCAGCATTCACCGAAAGGTTGACGTGATCCAATGCAGTGACAGCCGTCGGACCAGAACCAAAGATTTTTGTTAGATTTTGAGTTGAAAGGGTCGACATGGTTTACTCCAGAAAAATGAATCCTTTAACAATTCGCAAGCGAAAGTACAGCTGCGCCAGCAATGGGTGATCTGCGCTGTATTGCAGGTGAATGGCTAGTGTCTGGCTGGAGGTGGATAGGTTGATCCTTTTTCGCCCTTTCGCGGGCGTCCCCGGCGGTTGAGAACTGGTTTGGGCAGGGGTTGTTCCAGAACGGAAGGGAGGCGACTTTCGATCATGTCCAGCCAGCGTAGGTCGGCCTCCAGATGCATGATCACTTTATCCAGCAATAAAATCTGCGCGATCTCACCTGTAGGATCACAGGTCTCACGCTGGTTGGTGATATTGTGCATTTCTTGAAAAAGAAGCGCTCTCTGGGTTTGGATCAGACACATTGGATTGCCTTGTCTGCTGGCAATACCGATCATTAATTTGATAAAAAAATCATCCCGCTGATGATCTGATGGGGTGGGGGTCGAAAACCATTCCTTAAGAGCCTCTTCGCCGAGCGGTGTGATTTGATACACGCGGCGGGAAGGCTCTTCCCCTTCTCCCAAATCAGAGGTGCGGAAAATCATAGAGGCTTCCTCGAGTCGCTCCAATGTGGTGTAAATTTGTGCGGGTTTGACCTGCCAGTTATTATCGCCACCAACCAAGGCTTCAAAAGCGGCGCGGACTTCATAGCCATGGCGCGGCTTTTGTGCGATCAATCCCAGAATGGCAAAGCGAAC
>DAISXR010000073.1:6894-17290 GCA_036825755.1 Anaerolineaceae bacterium | reverse complement strand
TCAAACGCGATGATACCATACTCTCCCTGTTTTTTCAGTGTATACTGTGATGAACCCATGCGTACTACATACCTCTTAGCCCGGAAACAGGTTCATCAACTGATCGCCGTTCTGGCAGCAGTTGACTTGATGTTTTCGGCCTGTGCCGGGCCTTCTCCGCAGGCTGAACCGGTTGTTCCCATCGTTGAGACGCCGCAAAATGAAAACCTCCCGCAACTCGGTCAGGCCACTTTCACCGCTGAGCCGGTCTACGCTGTCAGCGGCGGGGTGGAAATGACACTGCCGGTTGACCGCTGCATGGATCTGGATAACGGCAGCACGGCTGAGTTGGAAGATACGGCCTGTGATTTTGGCATCTCCCTGTCCACCGATGAAAACACCCCTGGTCTGATCTTTATCCCATTGACTTTTGCTTCTTATGATTTTACCGAGGTATTCTGGGACCTCCCTGATGCAGATACCTGCAGCCTGACAGCCTCCTATTCTTCCGGGCCGGTACAGCTTAACCCGGATGATGGTTATTATGTGTGCTATCAGACCAACCAGGGTCACTGGGGGATGCTCAACTTTCGCGTACTGGGCGAGGATGGTTTGACCTTTTACTGGATCACCTATCAGGACCAGACGGATCTGATTTCCCACGTACCGGCGGTATATCCGGGTCTGCAGAGCGTAGAACCCACCCCCGCGCCTTCCCGCACCCCCACGCCGGATCCCGTTCTCAGCCAGGCCAGCGGGATGTGGGTGAAGGTAGATCAGGGGATTGATCTGGACAGTGGCACCATCCGCTTGGGCTGGAACGGGGAAGACGATCTGGTGGTATCCGGCGGTGACGTGGACGCGGATGGCAGGCTGATCAGTTTGCTGCTAATGCCTGCGGGCACTACCTCGCTGATGACCGGCCCCGGGCTGGAACAGCCGCCACATCCGGCTGACTGCAAAGGGGTAGGCCAATATTCCACTCAACCGTTTACGCTGACGGAGATGTACCGCTACCGTTGTTTTCAGACTTCGCAGGGTCGCCAGGGATACATTTATGTACATGAGTCCAACCCCGGGGTAGGTGTGCGGCTGGATTGGGTCACCTGGCCGGATGTGTTGGACTTGGCCGCGGAACCGGCAGCTTCTCCCACAGCGCTGGAAAGTGGAGCCGCACTCAAGTTGGTCACCTTACCTCAGGCGGATGGCGTAAAAACCTATATACCGGGTCGGCAGATTTCATTTACCTGGCAGTTGACCAATACCGGTAAAGTCACCTGGAATACCCGATATGCGCTGGTTCTGGCGCGCGGCACCGCTTTGGGCGGACCGGAGAAGAAACGCATCCCATACCCCATTACCAACGGTATGACCATCCGGCTGGCGCTGACTCTCACCGTCCCGCAGGAGCCGGGTACTTACCTGGCCGAATACTGGTTGGAGGATGACACCGGCCGGCGTTTTGGCACCGGTGAAAACGGGTCGCGTCCCCTGCAATTGATCATCAATTCCGGTGAGCCCGGGATCACGCTTGCCGAAGGACAGGCGGTCACTTTGGCTCCGGGCGCCTGTTTTGACCTGGACACCGGCTACCAGGCCATCAACGACCCGGCTTGTGATTTCACGGTCAATCCAGCGGCAGACGGCGATGCACTGCAGATCCTCAGCAGCCAGACCGCCTTTGACTTTATCACCCCACTGGAGATAGCTCCCACTTTGGGGCGCTGTAAACTGGCAGATCTATCCAGCGGCGTGCGGACGGTGAGCCTGGAGGACTGGTATGTCTGTTTCAAAACGCAGCAGGGCCGCTACGGGTGGCTGAGAATCCTGGATGTTACATCACAGGGGTTGCTGTTTGATTGGAAAACATACCGATAAATAAAAAACGCCCGGAAAGGTCTCCGGGCATGTGCCCCATTTCATCAACTTGAGCTAATTGGTTGGGGTCTGTTCATCCAGACCGATACGGGATTTGATCCTGCCGGCATCCCATTGTGCATCGGCGGCTCTTTTGAGCATTTCCTCACGTCTGGCTTGCAGAATCGCGTGCACGCGGGCCGAATCTTTGGGGTAGGTGAAGTAAAACAGGGTGAAAACCACTGCGCACAGTACCCACGGGAAAGGCACCGTCCAAAGCAGCGCGTTGGTGAGCCCAATTTTGTCGGCCAGCGCGCCGGCGATCAACCCAGAAAAGGCGGAGAGACCGCCCTCGATCAGGTTCACCACCGAATAAGCGCTGGAGCGGATTTCAGGCAGAACCACGGCCTGCATCATGGGCTCCTTGGCGCCGCGTCCCGGCCAGGTGATCATCAGGGCGATGAAGAAGGCGAACACCAGCATCTGCACCGCGCTCATGTTCTGGCCCTGGGTGAACAGGATATAGGTGAGCGGGATACCCACAATAACGGAGAACTGCCCGATGATAGTACGTCCATACTTACTGTTCTTTTTATCTGCGAAATCGCCAATCACGCCGCCCAGGTAATTGCCGATGGCGCTGCCGACGATGATGGCGGCAAAGGTGAGCGGAGCACTGCCGCGCGGGTGATCGAACACGATTCCGTTGGAAAAGCCCAGATTATTGACCATCCAGTTGATCAGGTAAGAGCCCATCACCACCCACGGCATGGTGCCGGTGACACCCTGAGCAATCGATACCCAGATGGTGGGAATGCGCAGCACGCTAAAAACATCCTTCCAGTTGATCTTATACTGGGGCGCGGTTGTCTCGCCCACCAGACCGGCGATCTCCGGTTCGGCCGAGCCTGCCGGCAGTTCTTCCACCAGCCACCAGATCAGGAGGCCCGAAAGTACGCTGAAAGCGCCCAATCCCACAAATCCCCAGCGCCACATGGCTTCATTGGCTACGAACCCAAGCGCCAGCACGCCCAGCACCACGCCCATCATGCCAATGCCGCCTACGGCGCCCAGCGCGCGCCCACGTTTCTGCGGCGGAAAGTGATCGGCCAGCAGGGAGAAAGCGGCCGGCATAAACGCTCCCAGCCCCAGCCCTGACAGCACACGGATGACCAGGATGCCGTTGAAGGTGGGCATCAGACCCACCGCGATGGTCCACAACCCCCAGATACCGGTGCCAAACAGCAGTACCTTTTTACGTGAGAAACGATCGGCGGTATAGCCCCAAAAGGGAGCGCTGACCGTTTGCGCGATGGTGCGCAGGGTGGTCATCAATCCCAGCATGTAATAGTTGATGCCGAACACCGCCTGGATCACCGGCGATAACACACCCATGGCCTGTTCTTCGCTCCGGTCAATCAAGTACCCGGCGCCCAACGCGAACAGCGTTCTGCCGCTCTTCTTTTTCTCTGTCATAGGGGAATCCTTTGAGAGGTTTTGGCTTATTGTAAGAAAAACCAGTTCGATTGTCCAGTGACAAGTTTCCGGTCCATCAGCGTTTCCTGATATGGAACCGTGCGAAGATTTCCTCCCAGCCGATCCCTCACGACGGCGCGGACGCCGGTTCGGGATGACAAAGGGGGGCGTTGTGCAGACCATATATATCGAAATCAGGTTAACTCACCCGTGTCAATCCGAGACGACAGCGTCTGAGCTGCGGCGAGAATCGGACAGGTGCCGATTGTTAAAGTTTCCAGATATGGAAACGTGCGAAGATTTCCTCTCAGCCGATCCCTCACGACGGCGCAGACACCGGTTCGGGATGACAAAGGGGGGCGTTGTGCAGACCACATATATCGAAATCAGGTCACCTCACCCGTGTCATTCCGAGACGGCAGCGTCTGCGCTGCGGCGAGGAATCGGACAGGAACTGATTGTTAATGGTTCCATATTATGGAAACGTATGGATATCGATTTTCGAGTGGATCTCTGCAATATGACAGGGTCAGCAATTTGGGACGGGTAGGGGAGGTTCTTGAACCTCCCCCTACAACGAAGGACAGGACGCCTTCTACGGATATCCTGGTGAGAAGGGGGTAATGTGCAGAACCCACGTATATTCCCAACCCTGCAATCTTCTTGGATGGGTCAACCAGCATCGGGTATAATTGATTAGTTAATCATGCACGCAGCTAATTAATGGAATGAGGTCAGCTTCAGGAATGGAAATTGGTCAAGTTAAGTCGATAGACATTGATCGTGAAATGCGTTCCGCTTACATCGATTATGCGATGAGCGTGATTGTTTCGCGTGCCATACCGGACGCGCGTGACGGTTTGAAACCCGTCCACCGGCGTATCCTGTATGCCATGTACGACATGGGCAACCGTTCCAATGTGCCCTACAAGAAATCTGCCCGTATCGTTGGTGAAGTGCTGGGTAAATATCACCCGCACGGCGATTCAGCCGTATACGATGCCATGGCGCGCATGGCGCAGGATTTCTCCATGCGCTATACCCTGGTGGATGGGCAGGGTAACTTTGGCTCCATTGACGGCGACTCGCCGGCTGCCATGCGTTATACCGAGGCCCGTTTGGGGCAGATGGCCGAAGAAATGCTGGTGGATATCGATAAAAACACCATCGATTTCACCGACAATTTTGACGGAACCTTGAAGGAACCGGTTGTTCTGCCATCGCGGCTGCCCAATTTGCTGCTCAACGGCTCCTCCGGCATCGCGGTTGGTATGGCGACCAACATCCCTCCGCAC
Organism: Anaerolineaceae bacterium; assembly: GCA_036825755.1. Classification (GTDB taxonomy): domain Bacteria; phylum Chloroflexota; class Anaerolineae; order Anaerolineales; family Anaerolineaceae; genus JAJFTV01. The sequence continues at coordinate 12,683 of DAISXR010000073.1, read as the reverse complement.
AACCTGCGTGAGCTGGTGAATGCTCTCAACTACATGATCGACCGCTATGACGAGATGGCGGATATCAGCGTCAACGATCTCATGCGTTTTGTCAGCGGCCCTGATTTTCCGACCGGCGGCGTACTGGTGGGGCTGGAAAGCATCCGTCAGGCCTACACCACCGGAAGTGGACGCCTGACCCTGCGCGGTGCGGCCACCATCGAGGAGATGAAGGGTGGGCGGTATGCCATCGTCATCACCGAAATCCCTTATCAACTCAGCAAATCCGCGCTGATTGAGCGCATCGCTGAACTGGCCCGCTCCGAGCGGATTGTGGGCATTTCCGATCTGCGCGATGAATCGGATCGGCGCGGCATGTCGATCGTGATCGAACTGCGCAGAGGCGCTCAACCCCAAAAGGTTTTGAACCAGTTATTCAAATACACCGCGCTGCAATCTACCTTCAGCATGCGCACCCTGGCACTGGTACAGGGCGAGCCGCGTATCCTGTCACTCAAACGCGCCTTGCAGATTTACCTGGAACATCGCCAGGAAGTGATCACACGCCGTTCAGCATACGAGCTGGATAAAGCCCGTCAGCGTGCTCACATTTTGGATGGTTTGCTGATCGCGCTAGCCAACCTGGATGACGTCATCCAGACCATCCGTCAGGCCCCGGATGTGGAAACCGCTCGAGACCGGCTGATGAGCCGTTTCAACCTCACCGAGGTGCAGGCTCAGGCCATCCTCGATATGCAGTTGCGCCGCCTGGCAGCTTTGGAACGTCAGAAGATTGAAGACGAACATCGCCAGATACTGGAGCGGATTGCTTATCTGGAAGACTTGCTGGAACATCCCAAGAAGATCCTGGATGTGATCCGTGAAGATCTGGATGAACTGGCTGAGAAGTATGGTGATGAACGCCGCACGCGGATCGCTGCCGAAGCAGGCGCAGATTTCAGCGAGGAAGATCTGATTGCCGATCAGCCCATGCTGATCACCCTGACGGTACGCGGGTATGTGAAACGCACCTCGGTCACGGCCTTCCGCACGCTGGGACGCGGACGCAAGGGGGTTACCGGGCAGGATATGCGTAATGAGGATGAGGTGAAACTCATGCTGCATACCCGTACCCTGCACACGCTTTTGTTCTTCTCGGACAAAGGCAAGGTATATTCGCTGCGCACCTATCAGATACCCGAAGCGGGCCGCACAGACCGCGGCGTTCCGGTGGTGAATCTGCTGTCTGTGGAACCCAATGAGATGATTACCGCCATCGTTTCGGTGCCCGATTTCAAGCGGGCTGCCTATGTGACCATGGCGACTTACCGGGGATTTGTTAAGCGGGTGGAAATATCCGATTTCGAGAGTGTGCGTCCGTCAGGGCTGATCGCCATCAACCTGGAGAAAGATGACACACTGGGTTGGGTGCGAATGACCAGCGGGAATGATGAAATCATTCTGGTCACCGAGCAGGGTCAGGCGCTGCGCTATTCCGAGAAGGAAATGCGTCCCACCGGGCGGCAGTCGCGCGGTGTGCGAGGCATCCGGCTGGGCGCGAAAGACCGCATGACCTCCATGGAGGTAGTTGAACCCGGCGGGCAACTGCTGGTCTTAACCGAAAAAGGGTTTGGGAAACGTACCCCGCTGGAAGATTATCCAGTCAAGGGACGCGCCACCGGTGGTCAGCGCACCACCAACCCGGCGCACTTCCCGGTCGTTGGCAAGGTGGCGGCTGCGCGCGTGGTCCAGGACAAAGATGATATTACCATCATCACCAGCGGCGGGATCGCCCTGCGTATAAGGGTGGATGGCATCCGCGTCAGCGGGCGCGCCACACGCGGCGTGCGCATCATCGACCTGGCGGCCGGCGATCGCATTGCCTCTGTGGCTCGCATCATCGACGACGGAACCGACACTCAACCGGTGAAAACTCCGCGCAAGGGTGCTATTCCAACCAATGGCACGGGTCAGGCAGAAGCGGAAAACGAGCAGGCTGCTTCCGAGGATCTGGATATCCTGGAAGAAGCGGAGCTGGATGAACCCATTGAGTCTGAGATCGAACCGGAACCCGATGAAGATGAGCTCGATGAGAGTGAAGAAGAATAACCGCTGAATCGAAAGAAAATTAAAATTTTAGTCGGTGCTGCCCCCAAAAAGCAGCACTGTTTTTTTAATCAGGAATGAGGGAATCGGACGCCGCGATAATCGGGTTGATAACGACGGTGAAATCGGCGTGAAGAGCTAGAGGAATGGAAGGTAGATTTTTCCGGTCAGCAGCAGGGCAAAAATGGCCAGAACACAGGTCATCCCGAACAGCATCAGCGCCAGAATAAAACGTTGAAAACTGGTCATCCCCAAAAATTGCTTTTTTGCCTGTTCCTGATCGTGCTCACTGTAATCATACGGGTCGAAGTTTTCGACTGTTACTTCCTCTTTCGCGTAATTTTCCTTTGCGGAATTTCGTAGATCTTCAAACATCGGGTCTCTCCTTGCGCGTCTTATGAAGGACGTAAATGAACATCTCCGGCAATGGTCGTTACAGTTTGCCCGGTTTCATCTTCCAGCAGCAGATCTCCGTTGGGGGCAATGCCGGCCACAATTCCGCTGGCCGTGATACGCTTTTCGTCCATAATATTCACCTTCTGGCCCTTATATGCCAGCAAATGTTCATATCGGGCGATAAATTCCTTTTCCAGAAGAACAGCTCTCAACGCAACGAGCCGTTCGAGAATGTCGTGCAGCAGATCAAACCGGTCTACCGTCAGACCGGCTTCTGTTTCCACGCAGGTGGCGGGGAAAGCCAGTTCTTTGGCAGGCGGGATGGATTCGGGCTTGATGTTGACCCCCATACCAATCACCGCGCTGTGCATCTTGTTGCCCAGCCAGATGCTCTCTACCAGCACGCCGGCTACTTTTCGCCCGTGAATGAGAACATCGTTGGGCCATTTGATCTCAAATGATTTAGGGCGACGCAGCGCGGGATATTTTTCCAACGCCTCGCATAATGCCAGGGCAGCCAGCGGCGAAAACAGGCTGGCCATTTTGGCTTCGGTGGGTTTGGGATGCAGGATCAGGCTGAAAGCCAGTGCGGCACCGGGTTGCGTGACCCAGGTGTGGTTTAAACGGCCGCGTCCGGCGCTTTGGTGATCGGCGAAAACCAGCCCATAATCCGGTGATCCATGCATGGCCCAATCCAGAGCGGCATCGTTACTGGATGTAATCGAAGAATAACGCCGTACCTGTATGGGCAGCCCCACCAACCGGTTTTCAAGTTCATCAGCCATGCGAATATTTTACACTAATTCACTGTTTCCATCCGAACGAAACTTTTTACAGTATCGATATTTACGTCGTTTTCGCATGTTTTTCCGATGGTGTGGGTTAATATGATTAATATGGGTATTTACAGGGTGACTTTTCGGATCAAATTCTAACCTGTCATTCATTTATATTCTGAGAAGAACCCCATTTTCAATTGACTAAAATATGGTATGATCCTTTCCGATTGGAGAAAGATGGATGGAAGATAAAATCACAATTATCGAAGGACCGCCGCCCACATTCGAACAGGTGAATGACGAATGGGCAGTTGGCCTTAGCGAAGGACCTCTGCTGTACGAGCTCAAGCTCACCCGGCTGCGCACCTATAACGGTCCAGCCCTGGTGGAACGCTGCTATCGTGCATGGCGGTCAAAGCGAACGATTTATTTACAATACCGTGATGAGATGGGTTTGGAAGAAAGTGCGCCGATCATGGCTGCCCGCTCGGTGGAAACCGAAGAGGGTGGTGTAATCCTTTTATGGGTACGCAAAGAGCCGGAAGATATCGAAGTTGAACTCAGTTTTGAGGATGATCTTGATTTCGATGACGAAGATGACGAATCTTTTTTGGATTCGAATCTGGATTCAAACCAGGATGATGATACGGACGAAGATTTCTCGGATTTTGAGATAGACAACTAAACCACTTCATACAGGAAGGCATTCTCCATGTCACAGGATTTGACAATCGTTCGCTCGCAGTTTCCTGCTCTCACCCGCCCGGAGGTTTTTTTAGACAACCCGGGCGGTACGCAAATGGTTCACGCCAGCATAGACCGGATGCAGCGCATGATGATTGAAAACAACGCCAACAGCGGCGGCGTTTTCAAAACATCACGCCGCAATGATGAAATAGTGTATGAAACCCGCGAATGGGTGAAAGACTTTTTCAACGCCAACCGGCCTGAAGAGATCGTCTTCGGCGCCAACATGACCACCATCACCTACAGCATCAGCCGGGCCCTGGCTCGTTCGTTCAACGCTGGCGATACCATTGTGGTCACACGTATGGATCATGACGGCAACATTTCACCCTGGCTGCAGGCTGCTGAGGATCGAAATTTGAAGATCCGCTGGGTCGATTTCAACCCTGAAACCGGTTTGCTGGATCTGGAAGATATGCAGAAGGCGCTGGACGAAAAACCCCGTTTGGTGGCGGTGGGTTATGCCTCCAACTCGTTGGGTACCATCAACCCAATCCCAAAAATCACCCGCATGGCTCATGAAGCCGGCGCGCTGGTGTATGTGGATGCCGTACAGTACGCCCCGCATGCCCCCATCGATGTGCAGGCTGTCGATTGTGATTTTCTGGTGTGCTCTTCTTACAAGTTCTACGGCCCCCATGCCGGGGTTCTGTATGGGAAGTATGATCTGCTGGATGCACTGGTTCCCTACAAGGTTCGCCCCTGCAAAGACACCCTGCCGGATAAATTTGAGACCGGTACGGGGAACTTTGAGTCGATTGCCGGTGTTTTGGGCGTGATGGAATACTTTGAGTGGCTGGGTCGCACCTTTGGCGAGGAATACTATGAGGAGTTATCCAAAAAGTATTCCGGCCGTGCTCTGACCCTCAAACAGGCCATGCATACCCTTTCGTTGCACGATATTGACCTGAACAAAAAGGTATACGGTGTGCTCAAGGATATCCCCGGGATTTCCATCATCGGCATCACCGATCCGTCGATGTTCGACCAGCGGGTACCCACCTTCTCGTTCAACATTGCCGGCAAGCAGCCCAAAGAAATTGCCACCGAACTGGCCAAAGAGGATATTTACATTTGGGCCGGAAACTTTTATGCGCTGGAGATCGCCCGCCGGTTTGGGAAAGAGACCGGGTTCGCCCGGGTGGGTGCGGTGCATTACAACACCCCGGAAGAGATTGAAAAGTTTGGCCACGCGGTCGCTCGCGTTGCCGGGAAGTAGCGTCGCGGCAGACGCAAGTAAATGATGACAGGCGGGGCGGTGATGATCAGTCACTGCCCCGCTTTTTCATGCCTGGCAAACGATACGTTGATTATCAAAAATCTCGTGAAACTGGCCCCTGTCCGATTTCTCGCTTCGCTCGAAATGACACTGGAGGGTTGTGTCTATTGAAGACGTCGCCTGTTTGCACAATCCTCATTAATATGTCATCTCGCAGGTAAAGCGAACGCTTTTTTCGCTTTACCGCAGAGATCCGCCCGAGGGTAAATGGTATACGTTCCCATATTTGGAAACATGAGTCATTTTTTCTCGGGCGGATTTCTCTGCGTCCGGCTGACGCCGTCCGCGGCGAAATGACACCGTAAGAGGGATGCTCGCCGACCGAGTTGCTCGGACTGCACATCATAGCCACTTTTGTCATCCCGATGAAGCGGTGTCTTCACCGCGACGAGGGATCGGCTAAAAGGCAATTTTCATACGTTTCCATATCTGGAACATGGAACCAATGACCCTTGTCCGATTCCTCGCCGCAGCGCGGACGCTGACGCCTCGGAATGACACGG
>DAISXR010000073.1:0-6794 GCA_036825755.1 Anaerolineaceae bacterium | reverse complement strand
ACCCTTGTCCGATTCCTCGCCGCAGCGCGGACGCTGACGCCTCGGAATGACACGGATGGGGTGTTTGTTAATGATATGTATGGTTTTATGTCATCTCGCAGGGAAAGCGAACGATTTTCTCGCGTTCCCGAAGAGATCCGCCCGAGAGCAAATTGTTCACGTTTCCATATCTGGAACCATTGCATTCCATGCATCGGTGGGTTCCGGGCGGAAAAATCACCTTCCACAACAACAGGGGAATCGCCCTCCACCCACCTTCCCACCGGACAGACCGTTTGCGTTTTTGTAAACCCGCCCGTAGTGCTAAATTAATCGAAATATCACATGATGATATAATGGCGAAATGAAATTTTCCAAAAATACCCGCATAGTCTTATTAAGCGGCTTGCTCCTCTTCCTGCTGGCGTGCCTGATTGTGGCCGTGTCTCCGCTGCGCGACAGCATCGTCTTCAAAGCCGATCAGATGTTTACCCGCCTGTTTTACTGGATCCAGGCGCCGGAACGAAACGCCTTTGTGCCTGATACCGCCACGGCCGACCTGACACCGGCTGCCACGTTCACCCCCTCGCTCCAGCCGTCACCCACATTTACCGCCACGCTGCCTCCTGAACAGGATACCGCCACACCTACCCCTACGGTCACACCAATGCCAACCATGGTGAAGCTGGAAAACGTCAAATATATTGACCAGCACGGCCTGTTCAACTACTGCGCCCCGGCCAATCTCTCGATGGCTCTGGCCTACTGGGGCTGGGAAGGCGACCGTACCGATGTGGGCAACGTGGTCAAACCCAACGCCGACGACTTCAATGTGATGCCTTATGAGCTGGTGGATTACGTCAACCAGAACACTGCCTTCCGCGCGCTCTCGCGTACAGGCGGCACGGAAGACCTGGTGAAAAAGCTGATCGCCAATGGTTTTCCGGTGGTGCTGGAAGCCGGCCGCTATATGGTCGACCTGACCGGCAAGCTGAGCTGGATGGGTCATTATACTTTTGTAACCGGTTATGATGACACCGCGGCCGAGTTCAATACGCAGGATTCATACTACGATCCCGACTACAAGGTTACCTACGACGAGATGCAGGAATGGTGGCGGGCGTTCAATTTTGTCTTCATTGTGGTTTACCCACCCGAACGCGAAGCGGAACTGACCAATTTGCTGGGCGATTACGCTGATCTTGCCACTGCCAACCGCATCGCCTACGACCTGGCCACCGATGAGGTGTGGAACCTGACCGGCGTGCAGCAGTTCTTTGCCTGGTTTAACCGCGGCAGCAGCATGGTGGATTTGAATGACTACGTCGGCGCAGCCGAATCCTATGACCAGGCGTTTCTGGCCAACCAGGCCCTGGAAGAAGGTCAACGCCCGTGGCGTATGATGTGGTACCAGACCGGCCCTTATTTTGCCTATTACCTGACCGGTCGCTATAATGATGTGATCAAGCTGGCCGATCAGACCTTTGACAATGCCCGCACCAAGAGCTTGGAAGAGTCATACGTCTGGCGCGCCCGCGCGTACGCCGCCCTGGGCAGCCTGGGAGACGCCAACTCGGATCTGTGTAAAGCGCTGGAGTATCACCCCGGGTTTGCCCCGGCTGAACAGGAACTGCAAACGCTTGGCCTGACCTGCGAATAATCCAAAGCTTTCTGGAAGGAGCCTTCCGTGATCAAGATACTGCACTTCGCTGATGCGCACATTGATATTGCCAATCATGGACGGCAGGACCCGCAAACCGGTCTGGCCTTACGCGCGCTGGACTTTCTAAAAGCGCTGGATACCATCATTGATACCGCCATTCAGCGTAAAGTGGATCTGGTCATTTTTGCCGGCGATGCCTACCGCGACCGTACCCCCGTGCCCACCTTTCAGCGCGAATGGGGACGGCGGATCTTGCGGCTCTCGCATGCCGGTATCCCCACCTTGCTGCTGGTAGGCAATCACGATCTCTCGCCGGCGCTCGGACGGGCGCATGCCTTGCAGGAATTCGATACGCTGGAAATCCCGCATGTTCACGTGCTGGATAAACCGGCCCTCTACAAACCGGCTGATCTGGAAGGACTGCCCCTGCAGGTGATTGCCCTGCCGTGGCTGTCACGCTCGCGCATGATGGCTTCAATGGAAATGGATGGCACCAAACGCGACGAGCTTTTCGGCCAGTTAGGCAGCCTTCTGATGCAGTTGATGGTCAACTGGCTGAATAAAGAGGTGGATCCTGCGCTTCCGGTGATTCTGGCAGCCCACGCCTCGGTGGAAGGCGCCATGTACGGGGCTGAACGCAGCGTGATGCTAGGCGGTGATCTGGTGCTGCCGCCCGCGCTGGTCAAGGATCCTCGTCTCGATTACGTGGCTCTGGGGCATATCCACAAATCGCAGGATCTCAACCCGGGCGCGCGTCCGCCGGTGATATACCCAGGCTCCATCGAACGGGTCGATTTTGGCGAGGCTGCCGATGATAAGTTTTGCGTGCTAGTCACGCTGGATGAGCAAAAACGAGACCGCGCGCAGGTGGAGTGGATCAAGCTGGATGGGCGTCGATTTATCGACCGGCAGGTACGCGTCACCAACGGTGTGGACGTGATGGAAAAGGTGTTGGGTGTGCTGCCGCCCTCCGAAGAACTGGCGGAGTGCATCGTACGCCTGACCATCGATTACCCGCGAGAGCTGGAAAGCATGCTGGATGAAACGCTGCTGCGCCAGTACACTGCACCGGCCTTTGAGTTCCACCTGGTGCGCCGTCCGCAGATGGATGCCCGTCTGCGCATTTCGGATGATATGAACATCGCCAGCCTTTCGCCGCTGGAATTGTTGGATCTGTACTGGCATGCCGCTGGGGTAGAGGACAACCTGCCTGATCTCAACCGGCTGGCAGGTGAGATCATTGGCGGCGGGCAGCCCGGAGAATAACGTTTCCTTATCTGAAACTACTACTGCCTAATCTCGCGCGGTGTGCCGTGCGCGGATCTTGTCGTGAAGACGAAGTCTTCACGACAGGATGACAAATCATTACTGGTTTTTTCAAAACCTTTCTACGTGAAGATCCCCTTCAATGTCATTTCGGAGAGTCAGTCCGCCGCAGGCGGATTGACGTGGAGAAATCCGCCCGGCGTCCGGTTGTTAGCGTCTCCATATCTGGAACCGGTACCACTACCTCTCATCCGATCCCTCGTCGCGGCGCGGACGCCGCTCTGTCGGGATGACAGAAAACGACATACTCAAGGCTGTCATTCACACGCCTGAGGTCTCCCTCAGTGTCATTTCTCCGTGTCAGACAGCGTTTTTTTCTGTCTGACACGGAGAATCCGCGTGCGGAGGACCGCCCGAGAATTGATATTTGAACATTCCCATAATTGGAAACGCTATTACAGGTTGCCGATGAATAGCACAGGGGAGGTTCGTGAACCTCCCCTGCAAGAAAATATAATTTCTGCCGTTTGCAGCGGCGTCAAACCGCCCCAAGGCGGCTCTTATTTCCGATAACCGGGTCCGCGAACTACCTGGCCGGGCATGGCGCCGGTATGTTCGCCGTCTTTCAATACCTGCGTGCCGTTGACGAATACGTGCTGCATGCCGGTGGCATATACCTGCGGCTTCTGGAAGGTGGCGTTGTCGCGGATGGTCGCCGGATCGAACACCACCACATCGGCGAAGTAGCCGTGCTTCAGTGAGCCGCGCTGTTGGATCTTCAGATTAGTGGCCGGCAGCGAGGTGATCTTGCGGATGGCTTCTTCCAACGGCATCAGCTTGCGGTCGCGCACATAATGACCCAGATAGCGGGCAAAACAGCCGTACGCGCGCGGGTGGGTGCTCGATTTGAGGAACACGCCTTCCGGCGCCTGTGAGGAGGCATCAGACCCGATGCACACCCACGGCAGTTTCATCTCTTTTTCCTTGTTTTCTTCCGACATGGTGAAATACACCGCCGAGCAGCCGGAATTGTCTTCAATCACCAGGTTCATGATCGTGTCGACCGGATCTTCACCACGCATCTTCGCAATCTCGCCCAGGGTCTTGCCGGTGTACTTCTTGTTTTCTTCCTTGTTGAAGCCCACCAGAATGACGCCATCAGGGCCGGCAGTCATCATGTACATATTTTCCCATTCATTGGTGGGGGTGAGCATTTCCTGGCGGATGCGTGCGCGGGTTTCAGGATTTTTCAGACGGGCTACCCATGCCTCATCGCCGCCTTCCTGGCACCAGGGCGGCATATTGGCGCCCAGACCGGTTCCGCCGGCGGTGTAGGTGTACATATCGGCGGTTACATGCCAGCCCTCGGCGCGCGCTTCTTCCACTTTGGCAATCACCTGAGCCATCTTGGGCCAGTTGTCTTTGCCCATGGCTTTGAGGTGATAAATTTCGGACCAGATATTGGCGGCTTTGGTGATTTGCAGGAATTCATCCAGCGCTTCCAGGATGCTGTTGCCCTCGCTGCGCATGTGCGAAACGTAAATGCCGTTGTATTTTGCGATAACTTTCGCGATCTCAATAATCTCATCGGTCTGGTTGTAGCCGTCAGGGGGGTAGATCAGCGCGGTGCTGAGGCCCATGGCGCCTTCTTCCATAGCCTGGGCAGCCAGGCGGCGCATCAGATCCAGTTCATTGCTTTTGAGCCGGTCTGCCGAATAACCCACCGCATTGACGCGCAGTGTGGCGGCGCCCACAAACGAGGCAATGTTATTGGAGACGCCTTTTTTCGCCAGGTGATCCAAAAACTCACCCAAGGTATTCCAGGCAACGTCGAATTTAAGATCGCCCTGCTCGCGCTGATACACTTCTTTCATCTGCGCGTTCAGCGGCCCTTCCGACCAGGATTCGCCGAAGATTTCCAGCGTCACACCCTGGCGGATGTCGCTTTGCGAGCGGCCGTCGACCAACGAGGTGAGGGGCGCCCAGCTCATCAAATTGATGAACCCGGGGGCTACCGCCAACCCTTGCACGTCGATTTCTGTTTTCGCCCGGTCATCGCCCAGATTGCCGATTTGCGCAATCCGCTGTCCGGAAATGGCCAGATCGCCCTTGTAGGGGGTCATCCCGCTGCCGTCATAGATCATTCCATTGCGTAATATGATGTCATAGGTGGTCATGATGTGTGTCCTTTACCGATAGGTGTTTTTCTAATCATACTCCAGAGAGTTGGGTTTTTATAGTGACTGGCTTACTTCCGGTATCCGGGCCCGTACACCGCCATACCGGGCAGCGCGCCGGTGTGTTCGCCGTCTTTCAGTACCTGGGTGCCATTCACAAACACATGCGTCGTGCCGGTGGAGTACTGATGCGGCTGGGCAAAGGTGGCGTGATCCTGCACTGCGGCTGGATCGAACACGGCGATATCGGCGTAGAAGCCGGGCGTCAGTTGGCCGCGCTCTTTGATCTTGCGCACCTGCGCCGGGAAGGAGGTGATCCGCCGCACGGCTTCTTCCAGCGGCAGCACCTTTTCATCGCGTACATATTTGCCCAGGAAACGTGCAAAACAACCGTACGCGCGCGGGTGGACGCCCGATTTGATAAACACGCCTTCCGGTGCCTGCGATTCGCTGTCAGAGCCGATGCACACCCACGGCTGCTTGAGCTGTTTGGCCAGGTTTTCCTCGGTCATCGAGAAGTACACCGCTCCCACATTGAAGTTGTCTTCCACAATCAGATCCATGATGGTGTAAGCCGGTTCGGTGCCGCGCATTTCGGAGACCTCCGCCAGCGTTTTGCCGATGAGCGGTTTGAGGTGCGGTGATTTAAAGCTGCGCAGCAGCACACCCTGTGCTCCGCCGGAACCCTGCAGACTGCTTTCCCATTCGTCGGTTTCGGTCATCATTTCTTTGTACAGCCGGGCGCGGGTTTCCGGGTCTTTCAGGCGCTGGATCCAGGCCGTGAACCCGCCGTCCTGCACCCAATCGGGCATGGTAGCGCCTAAGCCGGTTGCCGAGGCGTGATAAGTGTACATATCAGCGGTGATTTGCAGCCCCTCGGCTCGGGCGGCGTTGACTTTGTCGATCACCTGATCCATCTTGTGCCAGTTCTTGCGCCCGGTGGCCTTGAGATGATAAATCTCTGCGCCGATGTTGGCCTCGCGGGCGATGGTAATCAGTTCATCCAGAGCGGATAGAACCGAGTTGCCCTCGTTGCGGATGTGCGAGATGTAAATACCGCCGTATTCCGAAACCACTTTGGAAAGCTCGATCAGTTCCTGCGTATCGGCATACGAACCGGGCGGATAGATCAGGGCCGTGCTGAGCCCCAGCGCGCCTTCTTCCATGGTCTGGCGGGTGAGCTTTTTCATGGTCTCCAGTTCAGCCGGAGTGGCGGGGCGGTCATCATATCCCACCGCGTTGATGCGCAGGGTGGCTGCTCCCAGGTAAGAGGCCAGGTTGGTGGCGATACCGCGTTTTTCCATGTATTCCAGGTATCCGCCCAGTGTATTCCAGGGGATCTCGTATTTGATATCAGCCTGCCGGTTGATGCGGTCCTGCTTCATCTGATCGGTCACCGGCCCTTCCGAGGTGCCCTCTCCGATGATCTCCAGGGTGATACCCTGACGGATATCGGATTGTGATTTTCCATCCACAATTAACGACACATTGGCCCAACTCATCACATTGATAAATCCAGGTGTGACCGCCAACCCGTGCACATCAATTTCCTGTTTTCCGGAGGCGTCACCCAGGTTTCCCACGGCGGCGATCTTTTTTCCCAGGATAGCCACATCACCCGCCACAGGCGGATTTCCAAGACCATCGTAGAGAAGACCATTGCGCAGGATCAGATCATATTGCGTTGACATATTCATTTCCTTTCGTTT
>DAISXR010000072.1:0-17504 GCA_036825755.1 Anaerolineaceae bacterium | reverse complement strand
ATCTGGTTATCAGGAAAGACCGCACACCGCCGATATCGCTCTGCATGTGTGGGCCGGAACGCTATCCGATTTGTTCCGGCAGGCTGGTATGGGTCTGGGCGAGATGCTGAAAGCTCAGGTGGATGAGACGACTGAGGTCACGCATGCCACCATCACATTACAGGAGATTGATCCGGAGAGCCTGCTGGTCGCATTCATATCTGAGCTGCTGTATTTCTTTGAACAGGATGGGGTGCTCCTGAAGCCGACGGAAGTGTTGTTGGAGAACGGCAGGTTGGATGCGCGTCTGGAAGGGCGGCCGGTGCTGGGCGTCGGGCGTGAGATCAAAGCGGTGACTTTCTCTGATCTGCGCATCCTTCAAGTGGATGGAAAATTCGAGACCACTCTGGTGTTTGATATTTAGAGAAATGGTATTGAGGTAAGCAGATGGATCTGAAAGACTTTACCCGCGTGAGTGATTATGAGTGGCTGCTGCCGATCAATAAACAAAATGGGATGGTTGTACCTGTTCGGTTGTTTGCGTCGCACAGAATGCTTCTCAATGCGATGCAGGACCGTTCCATTGAACAGGCAGTGAATGCCGCGTCTCTGCCCGGGCTGGTGGATGAGGTAAAGGTCATGCCGGACATGCATCAGGACTATGGCTTCCCCATCGGCGGGGTGGCGGCTTCCGCCTACCCGGATGGGGTGATCTCACCCGGTGGGATTGGCTATGATATCAATTGCGGTGTGCGATTGCTCTCCACGCGGATACCCTATGCTGAGGTGATCGATTATCTGCCCGCGCTGGCCGACGCGCTGAACCGCTGCTGTCCGAGCGGGGTGGGGAAAAAGAGCAATCTCTCGCTGACAAAATCCGATCTGTTTCAGGTTTTGGAGCAGGGCGCCAAATGGCTGCGAAAAAAAGGCATGGCCGAAGAAAGTGACCTGCTGCGAGCGGAGCATGGCGGATCGCTGACGGGAGCGGACCCTCAGTTTGTCAGCGAGCGTGCTCTGGAGCGTGGCCGTGAGCAGCTCGGTTCACTCGGCTCGGGCAATCACTTTTTAGAGATTGGCGTGGTGGATCAGGTATTTCACACGGATGCCGCCCTGCAAATGGGTTTACAGGAAGGCATGCTCACACTGATGATCCATTCCGGTTCGCGCGGGCTGGGGCATCAGGTGTGCACCGATTATGTACAGCAGTTTCAGGCGGTGGTACAACGTTATGGGATCCATCTGGCAGACCGAGAACTGGTGTGCGCGCCGCTAGAATCGAAAGAAGGACAGGCCTATTTTGCTGCTATGAAAGCAGCCGCCAACTTTGCGTATGCAAACCGGCAGACGCTGGCGTATTATGCACGCGGAGCGTTTGAGGAAGCACTGGTCGGCAAGGTTAATGACTGGAATCTGCGGGCTGTCTACGATGTATCGCACAACATCGCCCATATTGAAACGCATCGGATCAACGGGCAATCACGGAAAGTATGCGTGCATCGCAAGGGAGCCACACGCGCCTTCGGACCCGGCGATGCAGCATTGCCACCGGAGTATCGCCAATTTGGTCAGCCCGTTCTGGTGCCGGGCAGTATGGGCACCTCCTCCTGGGTACTGGTGGGAACCGAGAAAAGCATGGAAAAATCACTGGGGTCCTGCTGCCACGGCGCAGGTCGGCTGCTCAGCCGGCATGAGGCCCTCAAAGTAGTGCGCGGCGAAAACCTACGTCAGGAATTGACCCAGCGCGGGATCCATGTTCGAGCCAGTTCTGTGAAGGGGTTGGCGGAAGAAGCGCCACAGGCATATAAAGATGTGGATGAGGTAATCGAAAGCGTTGCTGGAGCGGGAATCGCCCAAAAAGCGGTTCGCATCCGGCCGGTGGTTGTGATTAAGGGTTAAACCTTATCGGATGTAGATGGGATTGCTGTAGATCCAACCCCGCCATTTACCCAGATATTGGATAAAGACTTCCACCCTGTACACGCCCGGCTGGTTGACCACGTGGGTCATCACCTCGCGGTCCGCCCAGGTTTTCAGGCGCTGTCCGTTACGATACAGGATGCAGCGTGTGCGCATCGGCAGGCGGATCTGCAGCGTGACACCCGCTTTGAGCTTGATCTCCTCACCCATCTGGGCGGTCAGGTCTTTACCCTGGGCTGCAAAGCGAAATCCACGCGAGGAAGCAGGCAGATCATAAGCTACAAAGGCATTCCCCTGTCTCAGGGCGTTGACCACCATTCTGCGATCCGTGATGGCATCCCCACTGAGTTCCTGGGGTACCAGGATGTGGGTATTCACACTGCGAAAATGATACGAATACGGCAGCACCTTGCGATGTAATGGCCCCAGGTGAAAATCCATGCAGTGACTGTCAGATCCACCCACTGCCACCAGCCGCATACCGTCATTCAACAATGCGTCCCATTTTTTGATGGCATCTCGGGGCGGGGCGGTGGCAATGTATTGCGGAAACAGTGTATAGAACAGACCGTCCAGATAGTTGTGCACCACTTCCTTGATTTCGCTGAAACCGTTCCACAACTCAATGCCGGTATATCCCTCTACCTGCCAGTCTTCCCAGGTGATATCCGTTTGGTGAAACATCGGTAAAGCCTGTTCATGGGTGTGCGCAAGAAAGGACAGACCGCCATTCATATTGGCCTGATCGATCACTTTTTGCGGATTTCTCCCATAGGGCGCCAGATCTTTATCACAGCCAATGATGAGCAGGTGGCTTTTCTGCGGATCACGTGCGGGGTCATGAACTTCCTGCCCAACAATGATCAGCAAACGGCGGCCGTCTTTTTCGTAGTACGGATCGATCCCGCGAACCAGTACATTATGATCGGTAAAGATCAATACATCCAGGCCGGCTTCATGGGCGATTTTGGCAATATTCTGATGAATATCGGTCCCGTCGGAATATCGGGTATGGATATGGAGGTTTGTGACGAGTTCTATCATGTTGGTTGACGAAATCCGGTTTCAGACGGTATAATTCACCTGCTTAAGATTAGGAGGCGAACAGTGCAACTTCAAGGTTATTTCCAGATAGCAACGATTATAACGTCGATCGCACTTATTGCGAGTGTTGTTCTGCAGAACAAAGGCATCGGTTTAGGCGGTCTCGGTGGACAGGATACCGGCAGTGTTTTCACGGCTCGGCGCGGGATTGAAAAAACCCTTTTCTCGATCACGATTGGTCTTTCCGTGCTGTTCTTTGTGCTGACCCTCGTGACGGTTTACATTAGCAATTAGCCTCCGGTTTTCAATCCGCAAGAACCAGTTTTCAGCTTTCTGAAATTAATCGGGTACTTCATGAACAAGAAGTACCCTTATTTTTGTTGCATTGATCTGCCCACAAGTCCCCTTGACAGTTTACCAAAATTTTTCTGGTATGATTGGGTTTAAGCATCGATTCTTTGAAACAAAAACCTGTTTACACAGAGAAAATCCTGAACAATAAGAGAACCTTTTTATGAAACGATTCCGTTGGCAGTTGATCATTATTTTTATCACGGGGGCCATTGTCGGCATCCTGTTTTTGGGAAATGGGGTGGAAACAAATATCACAGAGGAACCTGAACCTGAACAGGGCGGCACCTATACCGAAGCTTTAACCGGTTCACTCAACCGGCTGAACCCGCTGCTGGATGATAATAATGCGGTAGACCGGGATGTCGACCGTTTGATTTACAGCGGTTTGCTCAAATTTGATGACCGCGGCACCGCCCAGCCTGATCTGGCCGAATCATGGGGGATTTCCCGTGATGGCACAGTGTATAACTTTACACTCAAATCCGATCTGATCTGGCACGACGGTGAACCGGTCACCAGCGATGACATCCTCTTCACCATTGAACTGATGCGTGAGGGCGCCAGTGTGGTGCCGGAGGATCTGCAGACCTTCTGGCAGGATGTAGAAGTGGTAGCCCTCAGCAAAGATACCATCCAGTTCAGACTACCTGAGGCCTACTCACCGTTTCCAGATTACCTCACCTTTGGCATTCTGCCCGCTCATCTTCTAGCCGATTTGACCTTTGACCAGATTGTGGATGATCAGTTCAACCTGCAGCCGGTTGGAACCGGCCCCTATCGGTTTGATCACCTCATCGTGGAAAATGATGCGATCGTGGGAGTGGTTCTCACGGCTTTTGATCAATATTATGAAGGTCGGGCGTTTTTGGATCAGATCGTGTTCCGCTATTACCCTGATAGTGTGGCCGCTCTGCAGGCTTATCGTGATGACGCAGTGGACGGCATCGGTTATGTATCGGATGAAATCTTGCCGGATGTTCTGGCGGAAGATGGCCTGTCGCTTTACACAGCCCGAAAACCCGAAATGGGTATCATTTTTCTGAATCTGAATAATCCTGAAGCTCCATTCTTCCAGGATGCGGCTGTCCGGAAGGCACTGCTGCAGGGGATTAACCGCCGCATGATTGTGGATCAATACCTGAAAGGCCAGGGATTTGTAGCTAACGGGGTAATTCTGCCGAATACGTGGGCTTATTATGAAGGTCTGACGGAAACCGAATTTGACCTGGAAAGCGCCAAATTGGCCCTTAAGGAAGCGGGCTATGCTGTCGGGACCGACGACCCGGTGCGAGTAAACGAAGACGGTGTACGGCTTGAGTTTGAGTTGATTTACCCGGACGAGGAAATTTTCCAACCCATCGTTGATTCAATCACAGCCAGTTGGACCGAGCTGGGAGTTGCCGTCACCACAACACCCATGTCATATGATGAGTTAATCAACACCCGTTTGGAGAACCGCGATTTTGATGCGGCCCTGGTAAACATCAACTTGTCCGGTACACCGGATCCGGATCCATACCCATTCTGGGATCAGGCTCAAACCACCGGCGGACAAAATTATTCGCAGTGGAATGACTCCATCGCCAGTGATTACATTGAGGATGCCCGTGTGACCTGGGATCTGGCAGAACGCACCCGTCTGTACCGGAACTTCCAGGTGGTGTTCAATGACGCCATGCCTTCCCTGCCCCTGTATTACACCGTGTACAACTATGCGGTGGATAAAGCGTATCAGGGCGTCAGTGTTGGCCCTATCTTTGATTCCAGTGACCGATTTGCCACTGTGACCGGATGGTATTTGAATGTGACACGCGCGCGGGATACCCAGCCCGCTGCCACGCAGGAATAAAATGGTCATCAACAGCACCGGCTGGAATGTGTGTCTGGTCGGTGCTGAGGTATCGCCCGATGGACGATTGAAACATGTGATTAATCGTGGTAATTTAAGCAGGGTTTATTGGAAGGGGTGATCGATCATGGACCATTTACAAAAAGACCGCACATTTCTGCATCATGCAGAATCAGAATTGAAGGATTTTTTACTGTCCGATCAATTGTTCTGGCCGCTCAGCGAAGGTGAAAGGCTTACGCTGGGCAGTCTGCTGCTCGCACTGATCCGTGTGAAGGCAGTTGCGAAGAGCCCCGATGAAATCCAAACCATTGAGCGCATCAGCACACATCTCTCCGATACGCGAGCTGCCTGGCGCACCAACTGGTCTAACAAGGCGGCGCTTGAGTTCCGGTCGCGTTTGCGCCAGTGGGAACTGGTAGTGCGGGAGATTCTTTCGAGGGATAATCACACATCCATCGTATATCACCACGAAGTCACTTTGCGGGTGATCCTGGCTTTGCTGCAGCCGGAGATGCTGGAACCGGATGTGGTGGCTCTTGAACATCTCGGCATCCTCGACCACCAACTTTCAGCAGCGTCTCACAGGACCGGTTTTATCTGGGATCCCGGCTTGCAGGAGCAATTTCCTGAAGAAAAATTCTGGTTCTTATATCGAAATCCCACCCAGGAGGGGAAACGATGAGCTTATTTACCAGGCAGGGTGATCAGGGCACCACAGGCCTGCTCGGCGGAAGCCGCGTCCCGAAGAATGACCTGATTATGGAAGTGCTGGGCACCCTGGATGAAGTAGATGCATCTCTGGGGGTTGCTCGCAGTCAGTGCAAATCGGAGATGGTGCCGGACATCATTGTTCAGGTTCAAAAAGATCTGTGGCTGCTAATGGCGGATATCGCCAGTATCGACGCCACTGACAGAAACCAGCGCAGCAATATCAGCGCGGATCACCTGCAATGGATTGAGCAATCCATTGCATCCCTTGCAGAAACCTATGACAAGCCCAACCGGTTGATCATTCCCGGAGAGGTGTATTCGGCCGGTTTGCTGGATTTGGCCAGAACCATTGTACGTCGGGCTGAGCGCCGATTTGTCGATTTGCTTTCTGCACGCTCGTTTCACAATCCACAGATCCTGCCGTACCTCAATCGTCTTTCTTCGCTTTGTTACGCGCTCGAGTTGAGTGAGCTGGCTTATCATCAGGGAAACAAATGAATTCTTCCGAAAATCAACCCCGCAAGATCCGCATCGCAGCGGAGATATTTGACCTTTTCCCCGAATACCGGCGTGGTCTCGTTTTTGCTTACGATCTCACCAACGGGCCTTCGCCGGATGACCTGGTTACATTGCTGCGTGAGCAGGAACAGCGCGTGCGCATGGATCTGGCCAATCAGGATATCAACCTTGTACCACGGCTGGAACGCTGGCGTGAGGCATTCCGATTTACCGGTATCAAGCCTACCAAGTTTCGGCCTTCGATTGATGCGATGATCAGGCGGGTGGCGGCCGGGAATGATTTACCCTCCATCAACCGTCTGGTGGATATCGGCAACCTGATTTCGTTGAAGTACCATATCCCGGTTGGGGCGCATGCCATTGATGTGGTTGAACACGGTATGGATCTGCGCATGGCAGATGGAAGCGAAGATTTCACACCGTTTGGGACAAACGATCTGGAACATCCTGAAAAGGGTGAAATCATTTTTGCGGACGGCTCGCAGGTGATGACACGCAGGTGGGCCTGGCGGCAGGCAGAACACACGATTGTCAAAGAAACCACCACGGCGGTGGAAGTGAATATTGATCTGCTTCCACCGCTGCCGGATAACCTGTATGAAAATGTGGCGAATGACGTGCAGGCACTGTTGACCAGGTTCTGCGGGGGGAGATTCCGCACCGCTATGCTGGAGCGAGCGAACCCTCAGGCTGCGCTGGAGTGACCCTCATAGCGCATAACCGGGAACTGTTCGCCGGTCAGCATAAACCCAATTCTCTGGTACACCTTGAGTGATGAGTGATTATCGCTCTGGGTATTGACCGTGATGGTATCGATACCGTTGCGCATGGAGAAGCGAATCATATCTGCTGTCAACTGGCGCCCAATGCCATGCCCCTGAAGCGAAGGAATGACTGCCAGACGGGTGAGGTGGGCCGAGAACGGCGTGGCTGAACTGAACTGGTACCCAATCACCTGGTTTTGATGCAGGGCAATGGCAGCGTAGGCCGAATGTGAAAAGGCGCTGCGAATATCATGCTGTGAATAACGCCAGATGGGTGCAAAAGCTTCATGATCCACGCGTACCACTTCATCCAGATCCTCTGGGGTCACCGGGCGAATTTCCAGTTGAGGATCGACATCCGGCAGGCTGGCTGAGAATGGATCCAGTTGCAGAACCACAATCACCTGGTGAAGGGTAAATTGCTGTTCCATCAACAGGCGCAGAAACCAGCCCTGCACAGCCACCGAAACAATCATCTCGGGTATATGCGTATAGTTACGGTAGATCTCACGCAGCAGCAGGCTGAACGAGTCATTCATGGAATAGCCTGGCTGCGCACCAAAAAATCTCACCCAGGCCACATCCTGCGGGTCTTCCGGGCAGGACATGGCTGCCTGGACTGTTTCATGATGATCAATCACGTAATAGGAGGGTTCACCCAGCCGTTCCATAGGCGTACACCAATCCAAATGCCGATGGACCCGATCGTTGTACGAAAGCAGCTTCTTGATGGCGATGGCGTCTTCTACCACAGCCGGGCGAATAAGGGGAGTAAATGCCATGATTTGCCGGTATCCACCCGGCACGGTGAAACCCTACTTCTCAATCATTTGTTTTATTTTTATCAATCATTTGAAAAGGAACACGCAAAAGTTTCTTTAAGAACTTTTCCTTGAGACCCAGTTTCTTTTTATTTTCCAGCGCGTTGTGCATGCTGGCCAGTGATTGCAGGTGATCACCGGTTTTCAACTGCAAAGCCGACAGGTTTTGTAGCACATAGACCCGCAGGTCTTCTTCATGAATGGCGTGAAAAATATCGGCGGCTGTCTGATATTTTAAAATGGCCTGCGGGATATTTCCCAACGCCTCATAAGCTGCCGCCTGGTTACCCAGAGCCATTGCTTCACGTTTTGAATCACCGGCTTCTGAAAAGATCTGATCGGTTTCGAGGGCAGCATCCAGCGATTTTTGCGCTTCTCCGGCCTGCAACCATGCCACACTGCTGTTATTGCGCATCTCAGCGGCGTTCAGAATATCACCCTGGTCAGCATATTGACCGGTAAGAGTTTCGAAAAGCTCGGCTGCCTGCCGGTATTGCTTGTTTGCGTAGGCTTTTTGTGCCTGTTTCTCTAAATCGTTATCAGTCACGAACGGTTGATCTCCTCTCATTCCAGTTTATCGCCGGCGCATATCCCGGTTGTTGTTGCTTGCCATCGAACCCAGGCCTGCTCCAAAAACCTCAGGCCCCAACTTGAAGCCGGCAGCCTTCAGCTTTTCGGTGAAGAACGGGCGAATTCCGGTAGCCCGCAGTTCACCAAGCACTTTGCCGTTTGCGTCCACCCCGGTCTGCTGGTATTTGAAGATTTCCGACATCGTGACTGTCTCACCTTCCATGCCCGAGATTTCGTTGATGGCGGTTACCTTACGCGATCCATCGCTGATACGCGAGGTCTGGATCACTACATCAATGGCGGACGCGATCTGGCTGCGGATCACGCGGAAGGGTAGATCCATGCCGGCCATCATGGTAAGCGTTTCCAGACGGGAAACGGCATCGCGTGGCGTATTGGCATGAATGGTAGTCAATGATCCATCATGACCGGTGTTCATGGCCTGCAGCATATCCAGGGCCTCGCCACCGCGGCACTCGCCCACGATGATGCGATCAGGGCGCATACGCAGTGTGTTTCTGACCAGATCGCGGGTGCTGACGCCGTATTTACCCTCCACATTTGCCGGTTTGGTTTCCATTCTGACCACATGGTCCTGTTGAAGCTGAAGCTCGGCTGCATCCTCGATGGTGATGATGCGTTCGGTTTCCGGGATGAAACTTGACAGGATATTCAGCAGTGTGGTTTTTCCGGAGCCAGTACCGCCGGAGATGAGCATATTCAACCGGCCGATCACGCAGGCCCGCAGCAGTTCCACCATGCTCTCTGTGATGGATCCCAGCTCGATGAGCTGGCGGAATGACAGTTTGTCTTTTTGAAACTTACGGATGGTGATATTCGGCCCGTCGATCGCTACCGGCGGAATGGAAGCATTTACACGCGAGCCGTCTGGCAGACGAGCGTCGACGGTGGGGTTATCAACATCCACGCGCCGGCCGAGAGGCAGAATAATCCGGTCGATAATCCGCATCACATGAAAATCATCATCGAAAACCACATCCGTTTTGCTGAGCCTGCCTTTTTTCTCGATGTAGACTTTCTTTGCGCCATTAACCATAATTTCGGAGATTTCAGGATTATCCAATAATGGCTGTAATGGCCCGTAGCCGGTTAGCTCATCCATTACTTCGCGAAATAATTGTTCTTTGGTAGGCGCTGAAAGCTGCAGTTTTGTGCTGGCGTATGCCTGGTCCAGATACCCGGAAAGCACACGTTTATACTCCAGAGGGGGCGGAGGGTTGGATTCGAGGGTTCTGGAAATCGTTGTGATCAAATGCAGCTTCAGTTTTGT
Source organism: Anaerolineaceae bacterium (assembly GCA_036825755.1). Taxonomy (GTDB): domain Bacteria; phylum Chloroflexota; class Anaerolineae; order Anaerolineales; family Anaerolineaceae; genus JAJFTV01. The sequence goes on along the minus strand of DAISXR010000072.1, from coordinate 7,682 downwards.
TAAATCAACCGGTATGGGTTCGTTGATGACTGGCGTATTAATCATCTTCCACTCCTGTACTGTCTTTGGGCTCGTCCTGATAAATCCAAACGACATGGTCCAGATTGAGGGCCAGGAACTTGCTGCGATGTACCAGCTTTCCTTTCAGATTAAATACCGATGCATCCGTAATGGCGATGAACATCTCTGACTTGTTGAGCTCATCTTTCAGGCGTTCATCGATACCGACATGCATGGTTCCGCGAATCAGGTTTGTGCAGGTCTGGATTTGAACCGGCACCTGGTTTTTGGAAACGATGTTGGTAAAAATTTTCCCCTTATCTTCATAATCTCGGATCATGGTTTGTTCCTCTATCTAGCTTTCTTTTTCCAGGGGTGGCATCAGATACCCCAATCCGGCGCGGGTGACGATGTGTACCGGTTTATGGGGGTCATCCTCCAGCTTTTGACGAAGACGGGCAATACTGACCCATAATATTTCTTTATCCTGACGGTATTGCGGGCCCCAAATGGAGATCAGCAGATCTTCTGCTGAAAGTACCTGCCCAACGTTCTGCGCAAATTGAATCAACAGTCGGTATTCGGTAGCGGATAAAAATACCGGTTTGTTTTCGGTCCACACCTCGGCGCGCGCAAAATCAATTTTCAGATTACCGTGAATAAAATAGCGGTTCTGTCCGATCGGTTCGGTGGTTTCGGCACGGCGCAGCACAGCGCGCACACGCGCAACCAGCTCGGTGGCCGAGAACGGCTTGACCACATAATCATCCGCGCCCATGTTGAGCCCGTTGACGCGATCCTGCTCATCACCTTTGGCTGTCAGCATGATGATGGGAATGTTGGAAAATTGGCGGATGCGTTCACAGGCGGTCAGGCCGTCGAGCCTGGGCATCATCACGTCCAGAATCACCAGATCCGGGTGCCTGACCGAAACGGTATCCAGAGCCTCAATCCCGTCATTGGCCGTGATCACGCTGTATCCTTCCTGTTCCAGATTCACCTTCAAAAGGTGTCTGTAAAGTTGTTCATCGTCTACTGCAAGGATTAAGGTCATTGATAAACCCTCCTGATTATTTTAATCCTGGTTGACCGGGCAATTGGATGCGAATGGTGGTACCCTGGCCGGCAGGGGAGATTGCCCAGATTTCACCCCCATGGGCTTTGATGATTTGTCTGCAGATAAAGAGCCCCAGACCTGACCCTCTTACGACGCTGTCCTGATCCGTGATACGGAAAAACCGTTCAAAAATAAACTGAAGATACTTTTCCGGAATACCCGCGCCATAATCCTGAACGTCGATGAAGGTATTATCCTGATCCTGAACGAGCGTCACCGTGATTTTTGACCCGGGTGCATATTTTATGGCATTGGAGACCAAATTCTCAATTACCTGTCCCAGCCGGTGAGGGTCTGCCTGAATGGGTTGGATCGACCCCGGGACGCGCAGTTCGGTTTGGAGATCGGGATGATGAATCTTTTCGCGAGCCAGGATATTATTGATCAATGTATCCAGGTGTGTGAGCTGCAGATTCATCTTCAACAATCCCACCTGCAGCCGGGATGAATCGAGCAGATTATCGATCAGGGTCTGCATGTGGTCGGTTTCCTGGTCGATGATGACTAAAAACTCCTTGCGGGTCTGCTCATCCCAACTGGCATCTTCACGCAGCAGGGTGGTGGTGTATCCCTTGATAAAACCCAGCGGGTTTCGCAACTCATGCGAAATGGTGGAGATAAAGTCTTTTTGCAGTTGCAACTGGAGATTTTGTTCTTCCAGAGTCTTCTCGAAGGAGATGTAATACTGCCGATCCAGCAGAAAGCTGATCTGTTGGGAAATGCACTGAGCCAACTGAACCTGATCCGGTAAAAACGATGGACCGCCAAAACGGATCAACAGAAACACTCCATAACATCGATCACCTACCATCAGGGGTATTCCCAGGCTGTATGGTCGTTGCAGCCGCTCTTCTTCCGGATGCGGCGGGGGTTCACTCAGCAGACTGCGTTTATCCTCAATGATCCGGTGGGCGATATCTTCACCCCAGGAAACATCTTCAGCAGCGGATTTTCCGCGTCCCACTGCCCTGGCATGGATCACGTCCAGTGCATCTCCATCCTGGCGGATGTAAATGACCAGATTATCAAAGATGATCAGGTCGCGAATTCTGGTGGTGATATCACTCAGGGTGAGTTTCCAGTCAGTGGACTGCTGGATCATGTGAGTGATTTCACATATTGTCTGATAATTCGCGTTTTCCGTTGAAATCATTTTTTTCATTCCCGAATTACGACCCTACCGGCTTTTCGTTTGCTGTTATTCAAATGGTTTTCAAATGAAACCCAAAATTACTCCCATGCCCCGGTGCTGAGGTAACAATCAATATCTCATTGTGCGCTTCAATGATCCTTTTGACCAGTGACAGGCCCAAACCGGTTCCGCCATATGTGCGGGTGGTTGAGCCGTCCAACTGGTGAAAAGGTTCAAAGATTTCTTTCAGCCTGTCTTCCGGTATGCCGATACCGGTATCCTTGACCGAAACCATCACAGACTGACCTTCCAAACGGGCGGTCAGGGTGATTTTGCCTCCGTTAGATGTAAATTTGATGGCATTATCCAATAATTGAGAAATCACCCAGTTGATTTTGCCTTCATCTGCCGAGACAAGAGGCAGAGACTTATCGCAATCGCAGGTGAGCCGGATCTGCTTCTGTATGGCTGCAGCCTGAAAACGCGCGGTAATCTGCACAGCAAGATCGGAAATGGAAAAATCACGATAGATCAACAGGATCCCGTTTTTTTGCGCGGTGGAAAACAGGATCAAATCATCGATCAGTTTTTCCAGCCGCCCGGATGCCTTACGGATCACATCCACAATCTCATGCTGTTCCTGGTTCAGCGGGGAATGAGATGTATCATCCAGTAGATCCAGGAAACCTTTGATATGGGTCAACGGCGTGCGCAATTCATGGGAAATGTTGGAGATAAAATTGGTCTTTTCAAGATTCGCTTCAGCCAGTTTTTCCACCGCGTCTTTCAATTGGGCGGTGCGTTCTTCAACACGCTGCTCAAGCGCGTGATTGGTTGTCTCCAGCGCGTGCCTGAACTGCAAAATCAACTCTGTGATGGCATGATCGAGAGCTTCCTGGGTGATAATGCCCATCGCAACCATTACCTGCCCCAATAATGGGGCGGTCTGGTTGCGAGCGCGGATGGATTGCTGTTTTTCCAGAGCAGAGGCCAGCTCCTCGGAGGTGATGTACTGGTTTTCAACCAGATATTCACCCAGACGAGGAACCAGAATCTCCGGGGTTAATGGAAGGAAAACTTCCTCCATGGAAGATTTATCAACCTGGTTTAGCCCAGACCCAAGTACCACCGACCATTGTTGCATCAGGACTTATTTGGTGCAAGTCTTGGGCCTGAATTTCAAATGGATCCTGACTTAATACAATGAGATCTGCGAAAGATCCGCTGGTTAAGGTACCCAACCGCGTGCCAAAGCCGGAACTGAGCGCCGGGGCAGCGGTATATGCGTGCAATACTTCGTGAAGGGGTAATTTTTCCTGGGGGTTCCAGCCCTGTTCACCGGGTGTGCCATCGGCACGCCGGCGTGTTACAGCCGCGTGGATGCCCACGAACGGGTTGGGAGTTTCAACAGGCGCATCCGAACCAAAAATGAGCCGTGTGTTGTAATCCAGCAGCGTGCGGAAGGCATACGCCCCGGACGCCCGCTTTCCCCAGTAACGGTCCGAGATCAGCATATCGGAGGTGCAGTGTATGGGTTGCATGGAGCCGATGATGCCCAGTTTTACCAGCCGCGGTAAATCATCAGGGTGAAGAAGCTGGGCATGCTCAATGCGATGCTGCAGGCCTTTATACCCATTGGCCTTCTCAAACTCGCGCAGCTTTTCGTATCCGTCCAGCACCACCCGGTTGGCGCGATCGCCAATGGCGTGAATGGCCAGGCTCATCCCGTGCGAGGAAGCTTTCCGCCCGATCTCAAATACTTCATCGGCAGTCATCAACACAATGCCGCGTTCCTGTGAATTCTCAAACGGTTCCAGCATCCCGGCCGTTTGCGGCCCCAATGCTCCGTCCATGAAACATTTCACCGAACCTGTTTTCACGAAATCACTGCCAAAACCGGTGGTGAGGCCGGCGGCAACGGCGGTATCCAGATCTTCCACGGGGATGCCTTTGACCACCCTCAACTTCAGCAGGCCGGCCTGATCCAGATTCTGCAAAACAGGGAACAGGCTCAGGATACTGAAATCGTGAATACCGGTGATGCCCATCGACCAGAGCTTCTCCTGGCCGGCCAAAACAGCCTCACGCATGGCGGAAAAAGACGCCGGCGGGATTTTTTCGAAGATCAATTCACTGGCATTTTCCATCAAAATGCCGGTCGGTTCACCGTTTGATCCGCGCAGGATCACCCCGCCTTCAGGATCCGTCGTTTGAGCGGTGATTCCGGCCAGTTCCAGCGCTTTGCTGTTCACCCAGATGGCATGCCCTGACTTCGCCGAGAGACAGACCGGGTGACCATCGGCAACCGCGTCAAGCTGAGCGGCCGTGCCATAACCGCCCGGCCATACATTTTGATTCCAGCCCCATCCGGTGATCCATTCACCGGCCGGCGCCTCGGCGGCTTTTTCGGCCACGCGGCGCAGACATTCATCAATCGTGTCGGTCTCGGCCAACACATTGCGTAAACCCAGTGAGAACTGCTTCAGGTGCATGTGTGAATCGGTCAAACCGGGAAGGATTGTTTTCCCGTTGAAATCAATTTGAGCAGTTCCGGGTTCGGCCAGCGCGGTGATTTCATCCACTGCACCGGCAGCAAGCACCCGATCATCGTGGATCAGTAAAGCATTGACAATGGGAGCACCTTTGAAACCGGTGTAAATACGGGCATTGGTGATGAGCAACATGGATCAATCCTCTTTCGTGATGTGATGGACAATCGATTCAAGCTCTTCAGCGGAATAGTAATAAATAACCAGACTTCCGCCTTTTTTGCCGGGGTTCAGGCTCACACGCGTTCCCAGTTGGCTGCGAAGTCTTTCTTCCATCGCCTTGACTTCCGGATCCGCTATCCTGACCGGTTTGGCCGGCGGTCGAATTCCGGTTAATTTTCGAACCAGTTCTTCGGTCTGGCGGACATTCAATTCACGTTTGATGACCGACTGCATAGCGGCGTTTTGGGCTTCCGCGGTCGGCAGTCCCAACAGGGCGCGGGCATGTCCCTCAGTGATCATACCTTCTGCCAGCGCATTGCGAACTGCATCCGGCAATTTAAGCAGCCGCAGGTTGTTGGTCACCGCCACGCGGCTCTTGCCAACCCGTTTTGCGATTTCTTCATGCGAAAGGTTGAACGTCTCATTCAAATGTCGGTAGGCTTCAGCGGTTTCCAGCGGTGTGAGATCGGCGCGCTGAATATTTTCGATCAAGGCCAACTCCAGACGCTGTTGCTCCGTCGCCTGACGCAAGATGGCTGGAACGGTTTCCAGCATGGCCAGACTGGCGGCTCTCAAACGGCGTTCACCGGCGATCAGGATAAAGCGGTCAGAATCCGGATCCTGGGCAACGATCAGTGGCTGGATGATGCCGTGCTCGCGAATGGAGGCGGCCAGATCCTGCAGTTCATCCGGGTTGATTTTGTACCGCGGCTGCTGCGGGTTGGGGATAATTCTTTCAATCGGGATGTACTGCACGCCTTCCTGAATTTCCAGCTTCTCCTCAGGAATCAGCGCGCCCAACCCTTTACCCAGACCTGTTTTCCTTGCCATAGTGTCCTTTCAAGTACTCTGCTTACTCGCCTGCCGGATTCTGTTTTTCCACTTCGGGTTGTTCTTCAACAGCGTAACTCATATCAGCCAGCTTGATGCCATCCTGGGTGAGGATTTCACGCGTCAACTTTTCATACGCAATGGCAGCCGATGATCCCGGAGCATACACGGTGATCGGTTCACCAAATGATGGCGCTTCAGCCAGTCGGATACTGCGCGGAATGACCGTTTGAAATACCTTATCCGGGAAGAATTTTCTCACTTCATTGACCACATCCTGCCCCAGACGGGTGCGTCCATCGTACATGGTGAGGATGACCCCTCTCACCGCCAGAGCCGGGAACAGCGATGACTTTACCCGGGTGAGGGTGGAGGCGAGCTGCCCCAGACCTTCCAGCGCCAGGTATTCGCATTGCACCGGAATAATGACGCCGTCGCGGGCTGCGATCAATCCGTTCACGGTCAACAGGCTGAGGGAGGGCGGGCAGTCGATCAAAATGTAGTCATAGCGGTCCTGGATGGGTTCCAGCGCGTTTTTCAGGCGGCTTTCACGGGTTTCCAGGTCGATCAATTCGATTTCCGCGCCGGCCAGGGCCGGTGTGGAGGGCAGCAGCGAGATCTTAAAACGCGGATGGGTCATGATCTGCGCGGCAGCCGGTACGCGGCCAATCAGCACCTCATACGTGCCCGATTTGACCTTACGTTTATCGACCCCGAGGGAGGATGTGGCATTGGCCTGGGCATCCAGATCAACCAGCAGTACCCGCTGACCCAGTTTGCCAAGGTAAGCACCAATGCTGATGGCGGATGTGGTTTTTCCCACCCCGCCTTTCTGGTTGACAATGGTATGAATGCGTGCCATGGTTACTTTTCTTCGATTATTTCAATCTTATGGTTCTGGATTTCCGACCGGGTCGGAATGCTTTGAAGACCCCGGCGGGTGACCGAATTGGAAGCCAGTTGAATGGCCAAACGGGCGGCTTCCCAGGGATTACGCGTCTGGTAATAACGGGTAAAAAACACTGCAGCAAAAATATCGCCGGCTCCAGTGACATCCACCTCCTGCATGGCAGGGGCGCGGAAACGGCGAATATCGCCGTTCCAGTAGATACGGGCTCCGTTTTGAGCTTCCGTCACGGCCAGCACCGGTACACAGGCGGCCATTTGTTCCACAACGTCTTCGTTTTTTTGCACATCCTCAATACTGAATGAGGCGATATCAGCCTGTTTGAGGGTGGTTTCGTACTCCCGCCACTGCCGGTAGGAAATGACGCCCTCAGAATCCCATTCACGCATCCATCCCTGAGGGGTGATGCATTTAAGCGCTTTGGGGAAACGCGCCAGAACAGCCGGATCCACTTCGCGAGCCACCGGGCCAAGTTGGACCACTTTTGCGGTTTGCCAGGTGGTTGGAACATCATCGGCGTTCAGGTCGGCGGCTTTCTGGTAGATGTACTGTCGACGACCTTCGGGGGTCTGCACATTTTTAAAGCGTGAGGTAACATCACTCGGTTTGATGTGAATTTGCACAGCGGGCGGCAACTCAAGCTCGAAATCGGGGTGGAGAGATGACAGCACGCCCACCTTCATGCCCATAGCGTGTGCGGTTAGCCCTGAATACAAAACCGTACCCCCGGGGGTCAGGCCAGTGGGTGTGATATCCTGGGTGATATGGCCGATGACAACGTAATCCGGCCGTTCGAGAGCAGTCAGCGCATTCATCAAGTTTGAGTTTTGATCCTGTTTCACAGTCCCTGTTCGGCGATGGGTTCCTGCGACTTTTCTTCCGCATCACGGGCAGGGGCGGATTGATCCAACGAGGTTTTGATTCCAGGCTGGCTGTTCAGCGGCAGTCTGGATACCACTTCTTCCCCGGTCACATCTTCACGCC
>DAISXR010000071.1:15343-18355 GCA_036825755.1 Anaerolineaceae bacterium | reverse complement strand
GCGGCGTCGCGCAGGGTTTGAAAGATACCGGCCGAATCGCGGCCCATATCATCGGTGATGGGCAGTACAAAGCAGGCGGCCAGTTGCCCCAGCGGGGTGCCGGCGCCTGAAAAGGTGGGCGAATTGGGGAAAAACTTCTTGCTGATCAATAAGTGGTAATACGCCTTCGCGCGTGAAATAACATCTTCATTCCAGCTTTCTTCCACCCTGGCGATGTGGTACGCCACGCGCCAGAACATCTCATCAATCGTCTCGGCCGGTTTTCCGTCGTCGCCGCGGCGCAGATAGCGGCGGATCAATACCTGTCGCGCGTTATCGGTCAGATCGATCGACGGCAGATCGTCTGGTATCCGGGGAGTTAATAGAGAAGCGTGGACAACTGGTCCCGTTTGATTAACCATTAAAATACTCCTTGTATTAGTTTTCGAGCAGTTTATTTATCTCTGTTTGTATCGCCTGCAGATCTCCCAGGCGCAAGTAGACGATCGCATAACGGATATAAGCAATTTGATCCAGATTTTTCAACCCATTAATCACCAGGTCGCCCACCACACGGGAAGAAACTTCTTCCCGACCCATTTTCTGCAGCGAGGTTTCAATTTCCCCCACCAACCGTTCAATATCGGCTGCAGGAACCGGACGTTTTGCGCACGCGATACGAATACCCTGTAAAAGTTTATCGCGGTCAAACTCCTCGCGTGTACCGTCACGCTTCACCAAAAGCGGCGTGGATAAAATGGGACGTTCATAAGTGCTGAACCGCTGCAGGCAGTGCTCGCACTCACGACGGCGGCGGATGCCTCCGCGCGGGTCGTGGCTGGTATCGATCACTCTTGAACTGTCATGATGGCAGTACGGGCAGCGCATTTTATCCTTCCCTGCAGATCCTGAAGTGTTACCCCATACGAGAATAACATACCCCCATATATGGGGGGTCAAATCAGGATAACCCTGATATGTGGTTATGGGGAAATTGTAGCATAACAGTTTTGCATCTACAAGGTGAAAAGACCAGTTTTAACATTAAATTTTATGCAGCTTTAACGTGTTGTAACATGTATATGAAGAGCATGCATATCGGAGCGGGGGCATTTAAGACACGATATAGACACGCGATGCGGTTTGCTTTTTGGGTAAAAGTGAAGTTATAATCTGGCAATGCTCATTCATACCCATCATACAGATATGCAAAAACATCCTCAGCGGCCTGCTCAGCGCCCGTTTTTTGTGGGGCTGACGGCCCTGTTTTGCCTGATCCTCCTGGCAGCCTGCGGACAGCCGGCATCACCAGAGGTTTCTCCCACCCAATCACTGTCCGCACCGGAAGAATCGCCTACCGTGCCGGCTGAACCCACCGCCACACCGGTTCCCATGGCCATCACCGTGGATAGCGGGGGCGTGACGCTGGAAGAGTACAATCTGCAAAAAGCCCAGTTGCTGGCAGCTGCCCAGGAAAAGGGTCAGACGCTCACCGATGAAGAAACCGCTGAGATGCTGAATACCTACTTCATCGAGAGTGAACTGCTGGCCCAGGCAGCCCTGGCGGGTGGGTACAGCCTGACGGACGCCGATTTGCAGACAAAACTGGCTGAATTGAAAGAGAAAGCCGGCGGAGACGGAGCCTTTCAGAGCTGGCTGGCGGGGTTGGGATCCAACGAGCAGGCATTTTTGGTCACCTACCGGCGTGAGCTGGCCGCCCAGTGGCAGCGTGATCAGATTGCAGCGGGGGTGGGGGATACCGCGGAGCAGATCCACGCCCGGCAGATATTGGTGATCGAGCGCGAGACGGCAGATGAGATCTTCAGCCAGTTGAAGGGCGGCTCTGATTTTGCGGAACTGGCTGCGGCGTATGATCCGGTGACCAAAGGCGATCTGGGTTGGTTCCCGCGCGGATACCTGTTTTTGCCCGAGATCGAGGACGTTTTGTTCACCCTGCAGCCCGGGCAATATACCGATGTGATCGAGAGCGAGTATGGGTATCACATCATCCTGGTGGAGGAGCGTGAAGAAGATCACCCGCTTTCAGACACCGCCAGGCTGCAGTTACAGCACCAGGCGCTGAGCGATTGGCTGGAGCAGCACAAAGCTTCAGCAGCGATTGAGGTTCTGGTACCATAGATTCTGGTACCAGAATTGCATGGATTTCTCCTTGTAAGGTTGAGGAGATTTGTTTGGAAGACAAAAAAGCAACCCCAAAAGAGAACCGCGTTTTGAATATCCTGGCGGCTGTTGCGCTGGCGGCCACCGTGCTGGTGATTATCGTCAGCCTGTTGATCTATTTCAGGCCGGAGGACTCGCTTAATCCGTTTCCGCCTGCCACCCTGCCGGCGGCGGTGGTTCTGTGGACCGCCACGCCGGAAGCTCAGCCGGTCGTTTCGACCCCCACGCCGGAATACGCCCTCTCCGGCAACCAGATCGCGCCGTCGGCCACGCTTAGCCCGTCCCAGACGGTCACACTGGGGCCGGGAGTGCAGGCCATGCAGATCACCGCGGCGGTGACACAGCCCACCCCGGACTACACCAGCCTGTACCGCTACCAGATCCAGGCGGATCCGGCTGCCATTTCAGCATCGCTGTTTGACAGTTCACGCAGCACCTGCGACTGGACCGGTGTGGCCGGGCAGGTGATCGATCTGCAGGGCAGCCCCGTGACGGGCATTCTGGTGATGCTGGGCGGCAGCCTGGAGAACCTGGTGCAGAATCAGACCACCATCACCGGCACGGCGCGTAATTACGGCCAATCCGGTTATGAGTTCACCCTGGCGGATCACCTGGTGGAGAGTGAGGAGACCGTGTGGGTGCAACTGGTGGATCAGTCGTACATCCCGCTCAGTGCGAAGGTGTATTTTGATACGAGCGAGGATTGCGGGGAGAGTTTGGTGATTATCAATTTTAAAGAGGTGAGGTAGAGTAAATCACCCCACCCCTTTGTCCCCGCCCCTCCAGGGGCGGGGAAATGTTTTTAATGCCAGTGAGATGTGCCGTCAGAACGGCACATCTCACTGGCGAAGC
>DAISXR010000071.1:0-15243 GCA_036825755.1 Anaerolineaceae bacterium | reverse complement strand
ATGTTTTTAATGCCCACAATTGAGCTGAGGACAGCTCAATTGTGGGCTGGAGTGGGCAAACACGTGGAGCTGTCCTGTTGCAATCCATTATCTGGCTGAAGGGATGGAAGAGGGTTTGCCTCCAATATTCCATTGTTAGGGGGCCAAATCTGTATGTCGTGTTTTCCCGCAGATGATCGAAGTCGTGCAGTCTGCTGCACGACTTCGATCATTTATAAAAAATTCCCCCTTCCCGCCGGGAAGGGGGTAGGGGGATAGGGTTTATAACCCCCGCTTACGCGGTTGAATCTCCATCACCTCATCCTGCGCCAGGAAACCACTCAACGATGCGGATGGTACATCCAGAATCCGCCCGTTCTTGAAGAACTCAAAATCAAATGTGGTCAGATCGCCAGCCTTTTTGCCGGGCACCGGCATTAAACGGGCCGTCAGCGGCTTGGCCAGACGTGATGATAGCGCCGCCACATCCGTCATAATCGCCGCGATCTGCCCGGCGCTCACATCGCCGGGGATGGGCACCGTATCCAGCCCGGTTCCGCACACCGCTGAATACAGCAGCAAATCCTTGATGGTCAGCGTCCCGTCGATGCTGCGCTGCGCCAGCATTGAATCTTCCAGCAGCGGCAGCATCAATCCATTGAACCCGGCCTTGTCCCACTCGCCCTGATCCAGCGTATCGGCCACAAAAGCCGCAGCGGCCAGCGAACCCATCTGCCCAATGCTGGAGAGGCCCAGCTTTTCGATGGCTCCGCCCAGCGAGCATTCGTCCACCGGGTAGGGGGCCAGTGAGAAATCAAATCCCTTGCACGGGATGCAGAACTCCGCGGCAGTCTCCGAGGTGATCGCTTTGATGCGTGCGGCGTGCTGGTGGATCGATCGCAGCAGCATATGACGCGCGTTTTGCAGATTGTCAGCGCGGGTGAACTCTGTCACCGCCAGATCGGCCGATTCAATCGCCAGTGAGAAGGCAGGCTCATCCCCCAGGTGATACGCGGCCGGGAAAAACGGCCCATTCGGCGGCACGTTGGCCGAGGCGGTAAATCGAAGATTGGTAAAGCCGTCCGGGGTGATGGTAGCGGCTTCGGCCACCACCTGCGCCGCAGCGCGGATGGCTTTCAAATACACCTGCTGATTGGAGGCGATCACCGCCGAGAAAAAGGCTCCCTGTGTGGAGCGCAGGAGGGCCGGTAGAATTTCATAGCTCTTGGGGAATTCCGGGATGGCCGGCCCGAAGGAAACGTAATCGAAGCCCCGTTCTAACAGCAGCTTCTCCAGCGGAACCAGCACCCCCAGCACATCATCAATCGCCAGTGTGCGCGCCAGAAACGGAAAGGGGATGGTAGCCAGGCGGACGGTCTGTACCTCAAACCCGAGCTTGTTCAGGCGTGTGCGGGTCTTATCGATCAGACGAATGATTTGATCCAGGGTTTTGGAGCTGTCAGGAAGGATAGGGTTATAAAAACAAGTAATGGTTCGAATTTTCATGTGGTCCTTTGCCGAATCACTTCAAAAATCAGGATGCTGGCCGCTGTGGAGGCGTTCAGCGACTCAATCTTGCCCTGCATGGGGATACGGATAAAATCATCGGCCTGCTCCCGGGCTTGAGCGCTGATCCCGGCCGCCTCGCTGCCGATAATCAACCCGACCGGTTTGCTGAGATCGCTTTCCCAGCAGCTTTTTCCGCCCGTCATTTCGCTGGCCAAAAAGCGCATCCCGGCCGCTCGCTTTTGCTTCAGCGCCGCAAGCTCGTCCCACTGATAAATGCGCAGAGGCAGGTAAAAGTGAGCCCCCATGGCCGAGCGCACCACCTTGGGTGCAAAGGGATCGGCGCTGCCAGGGGTGAGCACAACCATCTGCACACCCGCGGCGGCGGCCGTGCGCAAAATGGTACCCAGGTTACCGGGGTCGGATATGCCGTCGAGGATCAGCAAAAAGTCCAGCGGATCCGGCTCGGGCAGGGCAGGGATGGGAAAGATCCCCACCAGGCCCTGGCTGGTCTGCGTATCACTGACCGATTCCAGGATGGAAGGTTTCACCTCGTCGATTTCCGCTCCGGAAGAGTGGGCCTTCTCCACCACGGCCAGTGTGCGGGGCGAATCGCTGCTGTAGAGCAGCAATTGCGGGCGGGCACCGGTGAACATGGCTTCTTCGATCAGGCGCGTCCCTTCGAGCACAAAACAGCCCTGTTGGATGCGGTCTTTGTGACGGGTGAGCAGGGTGCGCACACGTTGAATTTTGGCGTTTTGAGCAGACTGGATGATCATCTTGTGAATAATTATAACGGGGCTTTAAATAATTACGGGATGCCGGTGAAGCGACATCCCGTTTGCATGCTTTGGCTCTAAATGATTATGCTGCTTTAGCCCGTTCAACCACGGCAGCGAATGCCTGTGGATCACGTACGGCAAGATCAGCCAGCATTTTTCGGTTCAGGGTAATCTCAGCGGATTTCAGCGCATGGATGAAGCGGCTGTAGGTGAACCCGTTGAGGCGGGCAGCCGCATTAATGCGGGCAATCCACAGCTTGCGCAAATCACGCTTGCGGACGCGGCGGTCGCGGTATGAATACCACAGACTCTTGAGCATGGCTTCATTTGCGCGTCTGAACAAACGATGCTTTGAACCGAACTGGCCTTTGGTTATTTTCAAAACCTTTTTATGCCGGCGAAATCCCTGTGGTCCGCCTTTTACACGTGCCATATTACTCTCCTTTGCGTACCCCTGAGCGTCGAAACCGGTTCTTTACCGATTATCCGTTGTGAACACTCAACAGCCGCATAAACCTTTTAATGAACAGTGATTGTTATGATAACAACGTGTTCCCGTGAAAAACAATTATCTGTTTTTCTTCAAATACGGAACCAGACGACGGATCCGTTTGATGAAGCCCTCGCCTTCGACGGGGATCATCTCGCTAAGTAATGTCTTGGTGCGGTCCGGCGTACGTCTCCGGAAGTGGCTCTTGCCACCTTTGGTGCGCACCAATTTCCCGGAACCCGTTAACCGGAAGCGCTTAGATGTCGCTTTGTGGGTTTTTAATTTGATTTTTCCGTTCTTCTGCTTGCGTGGCACAATCATTCTCCTGCATGACGATAATGGCGGCTGGCTCACCCAACCGCATCAGACAACTGTCTCTTCAGAGCCGAGGCACAATTATATCAAAAAAAAGAAAAATGTGTCAGGTTACAACCGGGTGTTATTCAGATTTCTTTGCGGATTTTCCCAATTTAGCGGGGGCAAGCACCATCATCATGGTACGGCCTTCCATACTGGGAGCCATTTCAATTGTGGCGGCATCCGAAAGTTCTTCTGCAATTTCACGCAAATCTTCCAGGGCAATCTCAGGGTAGGTGATCTCTCTTCCGCGGAAGCGGATGGTCACCTTGACCTTCATACCTTCTTCGAGCCAACGCCGTGCATCGCGCACTTTAAAGGAGCGGTGATGATCATTGGTTTTCGGCCGAAGTCTGATCTCTTTGATTTCGATCTTGGTCTGCGATTTTCTGGCTTCGCGTTCTTTTTTGGTTCTTTCGTACAGAAATTTACCAAAATCCATCACGCGGCAAACGGGTGGGGTGGCATTGGGGGCAACTTCAACCAGATCCAATTCCGCTTCTCGCGCAATACGCAGCGCGTCATTGATGGGAAACTCACCCAGATTGTTACCGTCAGGGCCAATCACCTGCACGGTTCGGGCATGGATTGTCTCATTTACTCTGTATTGTTGTGTTGAAATAGTAATTCTCCTCGATTATCTATAACAAAAGTACAATACGGGAAGTTTTCTTCCCGTTATCAAAATATACCATATTCGATAATTCTCTGCAATTGTTAAGAGAATGCGAGTTTAAAAACGGTCTCGTGAGGGGTTTACAGCCGTCAACACCGAAAAAACGGTGCGGCAGATTCACATCTGCCGCACCATCAATCCGTTCAAAATGGCCCACGCGTTATGCCTTGCTCTCAATATCCTGTTTTGCGCGCTGAATAAATTCTTCCAGGCTGACAGGCCCTGGATTCTCACCCGAGCGAAGGCGCAGCGCCACCTGCTCGTTCTCGGCTTCTTTGTCACCCACCACCAGCATGTACGGAATCTTCTGGTTCTGCGCATCGCGAATCTTTGCGTTCATGCGCTCGCCGCGTTCATCCACATCCACACGCAGGCCGGCTGCTTTGAGTTTCTTTTTGATCTCATAGGCATAGTCGATATGCCGGTCGGCAATGGGGATGATCATTGCCTGTACCGGTGACAACCAAACCGGGAAAGCACCGCCGTAATGCTCGATCAGCACACCAAAGAAGCGTTCCAGGCTGCCCAGCAGGGCGCGGTGGATCATGTAAGGCTGGTGCGGTTGTCCGTCTTCACCCGTGTAGGTCAGCTCGAAGCGTTTGGCCTCGTTAAAGTCGAACTGGATGGTGGTGAGCTGCCATTCGCGTTTGATGGCGTCGCGCACTTTCAGGTCGATCTTGGGGCCATAGAAAGCGCCGCCGCCTTCATCCACCTGGTATTTCATACCGGCGCGCTCGAGTGATGCCTTCAAAGCGGCTTCGGCTTCGCGCCACTGCTCCGGCTCGCCTACCGATCCTTCCGGCTGTGTGCTGAGGAAAGCTTCAATCTCCTGGAACCCGAACGAGCGCAGGATATGCAGTGAGAACTGCAGCAGAAAGTCGATTTCAGCCGGCATCTGTTCGGGGGCGCAAAAGTGATGCGCGTCATCCTGGGTGAAGCCACGTACACGCAGCAGCCCGTGCAGCACACCGCTGCGCTCGTAACGGTAAACCGTACCCAGTTCGGCATAGCGGATAGGCAGATCGCGGTAGGACCGTCCGTGGCTCTTGTAGATGTTGATGTGGAACGGGCAGTTCATCGGTTTGAGGAAGTACTGCTGGTTATCCACATCCACCGGCGAATACATGTTTTCACCATAGAAACCCAGGTGACCGCTGGTCTCCCATAGTTTGGCGCGGCCGATATGCGGTGAATAGACAAAATCGTAATCGGCCTGTTCATGCTCGGAACGCCAGAAATCTTCAACAATCTTGCGGATCATGGCGCCTTTGGGATGCCACAAAATGAGCCCCGGGCCGACCTCATCGCTCATGCTGAACAGATCCAGATCACGCCCCAGCTTGCGGTGATCACGCTTACGGGCTTCTTCCATCAAGGTCAGATAGTCCTGCAGTTCCTGCGGATTCTCCCAGGCTGTCCCGTAGATACGTTGCAGCATCGGCTGGTGTTCGTCACCGCGCCAGTACGCGCCGGCCGTATTGATCAACTTGATGGCTTTCGGGTTGAGTTCACCGGTTCGTTCCACATGAGGGCCGCGGCAGAGATCCACAAAGCTGGCGTGCTTGTAGATGGAAATTTCCGGGGCAGCTTTGGTGGGGTTGCCGTACTCATCCACACCGCCTTTTTCAAGCCCTTCGATTAACTCGATCTTGTAGGGTTGATCGGCAAAGATCTTTTTGGCTTCATCGGCTGAAACCACTTCTTTCTGAAAGACGTAGTTGCCTTTGATAATCTCGCGCATGCGATCCTCGATGACCTGCAGGTCATCAGGGGTCAACGGGCGCGGAAGATCGAAATCGTAATAAAAGCCGTCTTCGATGGGCGGACCGATGGCAACCTTCCCCTGCGGGAAGATCTCAAGAACCGCCTGGGCCATAATGTGGGCCGCAGAATGACGGATTCGATAGAGGTGTGATTCCTCATATACGTGTGCTTTTTCTGCCATTTTAACCTCCATACACTCCTTAAACAAAAGCTCTCGCCACAAATGGGGCGAGAGTGAGATATCACGCGGTTCCACCCAAATTGTCCTGCCGTTTTCAGACAGGCAACTCGACCATCAAACTTCTGATTTGATGAAGCCGGTAACGGGGCTATGCGTCTGCCATACTCAAGCCAAATGACCGTTTTCTGGTTGCCGCTCGCAGGGGGTTTTCGCGGGTTTGAGTGGGGGAGGACTCTCAGCCTGTGGTCCTCATTCTCTGTCGACTCGTTTACCGTTACTCGTCCTGGTCAACGCGTTTGATATTTTGATTGCGTCAATTATACAGAGATTATCCCTGAAGTGCAATAGGGAGTTTGCTGATGAGGACACCACGGCGGTTTCAGCCTGTCATGGAGTTTCGGATCATTTTTCGTTATAATCTCACATCATATCCGTTTAGCGAGGTTCTCATGGTAACTATTCTGACCGACAGCACAGCCGATCTGGGGCAGGAATTGTCCCGCAGCTATCAAATTCAAACCATCCCGCTCTATGTGAACCTTGCCGAAAAGACCCTGCGTGATGGCATCGATGTAGATCTGGAAACCCTGTTTTCGTTTGTAGATCAAACCGGTCAACTGCCCAAAACATCGGCTCCTACGGTGGCTGATTTCACGGAAGCATTCTCAGAAGCGGGCGAATGCGTTTACATCAGCATCTCTAATCAACTTTCCGCCACCTATGAAAATGCCGTGCTGGCGCAATCTCAACTAGCTGAAAACCGCATACAGATCATCGATTCCCGCAACCTTTCCACCGGCATTGGATTGCTGGCGCTCAAAGCGGCTGAACTGCGGGATCGGGGCTTTTCTGCCGCTGAAATCGCGGTCTTTATCCGTTCCATGGTATCAAAGGTTCGAACGGCTTTCGTGATCGAAACGCTCGATTATCTTTATAAAGGCGGGCGCTGCTCGGCTCTGGAAAATGTAGTGGGAAGCCTGTTAAGGATCAGACCGGTCATTCAGGTGCGTGAAGATGGCAGCATGGGTGTGAAAGCCAAAACCCGCGGAACTCGGCGGAAAGCACTGGAAGCGTTACTGGAAGATTTCGAAACGCAGATCCCGTTGATCGATATGGGACACGTGTTTATCACGCACTCCGGTTGCGCGGAAGATGCCCAATACCTCCACAGCGAACTGACCAGAATGACCCCCGATGCCCAGGTGCACATCACCCAGGCGGGCAGCGTGATCGCCAGCCACTGCGGCCCCAATACGATTGGCATTTTGTACCTGCTGCAGTAATCTGCGGCAGTTCATCCTCGCAAAGGAACAAAAAATGGAAAAAAGCAACTGGGAATCATTTTTTGACGCGTACGCGCCGCAATACAAAGATGAGCCTTATGTTCATAACACCCAGGCCGAGGTTGATTTTCTGGAGCACAAGTTTGGTCTGCAGCCCGGGATGAGCATACTGGATGCGGGCTGCGGAACGGGAAGACACTCGCTGGAGTTTGCCCGCCGGGGATACCAGGTGACCGGTGTGGATCTATCAGAGCAGATGCTGCAGGAGGCGAAAAATGCCGCGGCCAGTGAGAACCTGCAGGTTGACTTCATCAAAGCCAATCTGGTGGATTTGACACTGGACAAACGCTTTGATCTGGCGGTATGTTTGTGCGAGGGCGGGTTTGGCCTGCTGGGTGTGGGTGAACAGCCGTTTTTACGCGATGTGGGAGTCCTGAAAAACCTGCATGCCTGTTTGAAGAATACCGGACGGTTTTTTATGACCACCCTGAATGGCTACCGGTTTATCCGACAGTACCAGGATACCGATGTGGAAAATGGCACCTTTGACAACATCCACTGCGTGGAACATCTTCCGATAGAGGAATACACACCCTCACTCAAAGGGCTGACCCTTTCACAAAAAGGTTTTACGCCCTCCGAAATGCAATTGATGCTGTATCTGGCTGGTTTTGTCTGTGAAGGGATTGCGGGAGGCACCGCCGGGCATTGGAATGAAAAGAAGCTGCAAATGGATGAGATGGAGCTGATGGTGTGGGCCAGAAAAGCCGCCTGAAGTACCGGTTACAGGATAACAAAAAGTCCAGTGTTCCTGGACTTTTTGTCTGGTGGGCGGTATAGGACTCGAACCTACGGCCTTTGCGATGTCAACGCAATGCTCTAACCAACTGAGCTAACCGCCCGACTTGCGAAACAAATTATACATGGGTTGCCCCATTTATGCAATGAAAAAACACAGGAAAACGCCCTGATACCGGTGAATCAGGTCTGGCGGCGCCTACTCCACCTGCCAGAGTTCAATATCTTTGTAATCGCAGCGGGTTCCGTAATCAAACGCTGAACCGGCTTCCACCAGATACCCTACCCAACCGATCGTCATCCCTTCATTGTACAGGCGGGTGACCAGTGTATTGTTGACGTACACGCTCATCCAGCCCTGATCCACCACCAGGATGAGGTTTGCGTGCCCGGCCGGTGTCTCCAGTTCACCATAATACTCCGGGGTGGATTGGGTGGTGATGCTGCCCACGATGTTCTGGATGCGCACATTACCGTCCAGTGTGAGGATCACACGGTTCTGGTCGTTCATTTCCTGGTAGCCAAACACGAACCCGCAGCCGGCGGTGGGGAAGGAGATCTCTTCGCCGGCATTATCCCACAGCACGTTAGCCCGCATGACAAAGTTGAGCGCCTGGAAATCACTGAATGTGATGTTGTAATACCCCGGTTTATTGAAGCTGATGGATTCGTCATCAAGCTGGTGGTAGTACCCTTCTGTTTTGGTGACTGCCCCATCATCGTAGAGAATTCTCACGATGTCACTCATGGCGCGTGCGCGTTGAGTGGCTTTAACCATGCCAATCTGAGCGGTTGCCTCGCTGTCGATCACTTTGGTGGAAGTGGGGGTCACGCTGGGGGTGGGTGACGGTTCGGGAAGAGGTAAAGTTGCAGTGGAAGTTATAGCAGGCACAAGGGTGTCACTTTGCGCAATGGGGGTGGATGCGGTTGACAGAGCTGCGGCAGTCTGGAGAGGTTCCGTCGGGGTAGCAGGCAGGCGTGAGTCAGAGGAGCGGCGGACGGCGAAAAAGAACAACACCAGCATCACAAGCACACTGATTGTAAGGGCGATCAACCGCCGACGAAGATGGAAAGGCTGCATGTGTTCCTCAAAGTTACCGATCTATAATAATTGCATCACAGGAAGACAGATACCTTTCAGATTATATATTAAAGTTTTTCCCTGAGATAGACAAATCTGCAGGAAATCCTGTGATATAATCTACAGCGCTCGCTTGACCGGAGTCGGTCAGGTGGGAACACGTCAGGAGAGGTAACATAGTTTGGCCTAATGTGTGCGCCTGGAAAGCGCATGTACCGAAAGGTACCGTGGGTTCAAATCCCACCCTCTCCGCTAGCCATTCCCCGCGTATATTCGTGGGGAATTTTGTTTTCATAGGATAAATCGCAGTCGTAAAATATGCTTGTTATCAGGAAAGGTTTTGCTTTATCGGCAGGGTGATCACAAAAGTGGAACCCTGATCGGGTGTACTGTGAGCAACAATTTGGCCCTGATGCCGTTCAACAATTTTTCTGGCGATGGATAATCCCAACCCCGAACCCTCGTAGGCTGACCTGCCGTGCAGACGCTGGAAAGGCTGGAAAATGCGCTCTACATGTTCCGGCAGGAAACCGATTCCGTTGTCCTGCACCCGGATTTCCACCATTTGCGGTTCATCTGTTTGCTGGTGGTTCTCCGCGAAGATGTTGATTACTGGCGTGTTGCCCGGATTCTGGAATTTGATGGCGTTCCCGATCAGGTTTTGAAACAGCAAACGCATCTGAAGTTCATCCGCTTCAACAGTGGGCAGGTATCCAACGTTGATCTGAGCGTTCGAAACCCGGATACGGGCTTCCAGATCAGAGACCACATCATTGAGCACACTCTTCAAATCGATCCGGGTAAAATCGCCACCCCTTGAATTGACCCGCGATAACTCCAGCAGGCCATTGATCATCACCTGCATGCGTTCTGCGGCATTCTGCATCCGATTCAGATAATCAGCGGCAGTCTCATTCATCTGCCCGTGAAGCTGCCTTTCCAGACTGTTGCCAAACATGATGATTTTTCGCAGTGGTTCCTGCAAATCATGTGAGGCAATAAAGGCAAACTGTTCCAGTTCCTGGTTGCTTCGCTTTACTTTTTCTTCATTTTCTTTTTGAATATGAATATCGGTAGCCGTGCCGTACCAGCGGATAATGTTCCCCTGGTCGTCTTTAGCCGGAATACCGCGGCTGAGATGCCAGCGGTAGGTGCCATCGTTCATGCGCACACGGTGCTCGATTTGGTACATTTCACCGGTTCTTACCGCCCGATCCCATACATCCACTGTGGCCTGCTGATCTTCAGGGTGCAGCACAGGGCTCCACTCCCAGGTGTTTTCTTTCAGTGGGCCAATGCCATCATATTCATGATAACGCTGGTTGTAATAATCCACCGTTCCATCCGGTCGAGCGGTCCACACCAGTTGAGGCATGGCATCGGCTAACTGTCTGAAACGTTCTTCGCTTTCACGCAGAGCCTCTTCACTTGCTGCGGCAGCCAGTTGGGCGCGTTTACGCTGGTTGATATTGGTAAACAAAACCGCAATCTGACCCGGCGCCTGCACAGGATACGCATGCGCTTCAATCCAAAGATCAAGCGATTTCGCGTAAGATTGAAAATGTTGATGATGACCGGTTTGTAGCACCTGATCGTATAACATCATACGTTCGGATTCCGGGTTGTGCTGCAGATCCCGGACGGTTTTGCCAACCACATCAGACAAACCGGTGTGGCTTTCAAAGGCAGGGTTGGCTGCGATGTAGCGAAAATCCAACGGCTGACCGGGAGGTGTATCCACTTTTTCGATAATACAGAATCCCTGATCCATCGAGTTAAACAGGGTGCGATATTTTTCTTCTGATAATCGCAGGTTTTTTTCGGTGCGCGCTCGCTCTACCGCTTCCCAGATCAGTTCGGCCGTCTCAACAGCCAGATCGATTTCAAAATCAGTCCACTTGCGCGGTGTGGATAGAGTGATACACAGGATGCCGATCGGTTTGCCTTCCTTAATCACCGGCACATCGATGAAGGAGATGATCTGCAATTGAATTAAGGTCTGGCGCAGCGACTCATCCAGGATTGTTGAGGTAGTGGCATCCTCTACTACAAACGGGCGGCCGGCTTCAATCACGGTTCTAAAAGCAGGTATGGTGTTGAGCGGGTATATTTTCTCAACAGAAGGCAACCCTTCTTTTGAGGACTCGCGGCGGATGACGGCGTCATCACCGATCATCTCACAATAGTAACAACGGTCCGCGTTAAAATGATGCAGGGCTGTTTGGGTGATGGTTTTCTCAATCGTCAGTGGATCCGCCACCGAACGAAGTTGGTCAACCAGTTTGACCAGATAGGCATCCCGGGTGGCAGCATCACCGCCGGATGTATCACCGGCGGGGGTATCAGCGCTGGGGGTAGCAGTGCCGGTGTAATTTTTTACTGATAATTCGGTTTTCAGGCGTTGAAGTACCGGGTTCAACTGGTTTTGATGATCATCGGGCAACTGCGCAATGAGTTGAGCCAGTTCATCGAGAATACTCTGAGCTTGAATGTCTCCTGGAACCGGTATGTTTGGACTCAATGATCATCTCTCCTGTCTGAAATTTGCGCATTGAAGTGTAAACGATATTTGAAAAACGTGTATTGATCACCCCTTAATCACCGGCAAATCAAACCTGAAATAGATTATCCTTACTAAGCAAATTTCACGTTACTTAATCCCGCCTGCGATAAATTATATCAACAACAAACCAAAAGATATACTTAATCAAAACCAATCAATATGAACATTCATATGCTTCCATTCTGATGGACTGAAAATCCCGGGGGGAATCCGGTAAATGCACCACTTACTGAGAACAACTCTATAGATTCCAAAGCAATGATAGAATAGGTTCAAATTGGTACCGGTGTGCCGGACAATAAAAGAATACGTTTGACGAAAAAGTAGAACAGGATACCCCTTGAACGACCCCAAATTGATCGATGTTGAAATTCTCCAGCTTGTGTATGGCGGAGACGGTATGGCGCGCCTGTCGGATGGACGGGCGGTATTTGTGCCCTTTACGTTACCTGGCGAGCTGGTGAGAATCCAGATTGTCGAAGAGAAAAAGAATTACAGTCGCGGTAAACTGGTTGAAATCATCAAAAAATCGCCCCAACGAATCGAGCCGTTGTGCATCCATTTTGGTGAATGCGGCGGTTGTCATTACCAGCACCTTGTGTATCCCGACCAGTTAAAGGTCAAGCAGCAGGTTCTCACCGAGCAACTGATCCGCCTGGCGGGTATCACAAACCCACCGGTTGAACCCATCATTGGCTCGCCGCAGGAATGGAACTATCGCAGCGAACTGCAGTTTCACCTGTCGGAGAGCGGCGCGCCGGGTTTTATGGCTGCCGGGTCTGACCGAATTATTGAAATCCAGGAATGCCACCTGCCCATGCCGGGCATCGATTCGGTCTGGCCGCAACTGGATTTTGAGGAAGAACCCACTGTGCGGCGGGTGGAAATCATGCAGGGCAGCGATGAGCAGGTACTGGTCACCCTGCAAGGGGAAAATGATTTGCCGGAACTGGAACTGGATTTACCGGTATCGGTGGTGTACCAGAACGAACAGGCCGACTGGATCCTGGCGGGTGATCCGTATATCCTGATGAAGGTCAAAGAACACGTCTTTTCGGTTTCTGCAGGCTCATTTTTTCAGGTGAACCCGTACCTGGTGCCGCGTATGGTGGATGAGATTCTCACCAACTTGCGGCTGGACCCGTCCTTTACCGTCATGGATCTGTACTGCGGGGTTGGGCTGTTCAGCGCGTTTCTGGCCGACCGGGTGGGTCAGTTGATCGGGATCGAGCAATCAGAAAGCGCGTGCGTGGATTTTTCGGTGAACCTGGACCATGCCAGCAACGCCAGCCTGTACCAGGGAGCTGTGGAAGATGTACTGCCGGGTCTGGATGTGCATCCGGATATCATCATCGCCGATCCGCCGCGAGCAGGCCTGCACCGGTTGGTGGTGGATGACATCCTTAAAAAGGCTCCTGCTCAACTGGTGTACGTCTCCTGTGACCCATCTACCCTGGCGCGTGATCTCAAAAAGTTAATTGCGGGCGGGTATGAGCTGAAAAAGGTCATCCCCTTTGACCTGTTTCCGCAAACCTATCACGTGGAAACCGTCGCATTGTTGTCAAAGGCGAAGGAATGAGCCAGTAACAAAACCCGGAAAAGACAGCTTCATCCCAGGGTTTGAGCAATCGGAAAACGATCCCGGTGAGCAGGAAAGACAATCTGCTCACCGGTTTTGCGTATTTTCTCCCAGCTTTCTATAATTCGATTTTCTGTTTCAAAGTCATGGCTGCCCGGTAACGGCAAATCACCGATGAAGATACCCAATCCTTCGATTACGATGCTGATCGAATCATCAGAATGCCCGGGGGTATGAATGGTGTAACCCTGCAGACCGAATCTTTCATAGAATGCATAGCTGTCATTTTCCTGGATGATGTTATGTGGGTTGACGATGGTTTCACGAAATTCGGATAATCGCTTGAGAGTTTTGTTGGCCTGATCAATGTAACCCTTTTGGACGTCGCTGATCACCAGTTGAGTGCCTGTCTGCTGAAGATCCTGAACGATGCCGCAATGGTCAGGGTGAAAATGCGTAACGAGTAGATGCCTGATCTCGGTTATATCGACGCCGTTTCGATGAAATGAATGCATCAGCTTCTTCATGGTCCCCGGCATACCCACATCAATGAGCACATACCCTTTATGTGACGCCATGGCGTAGTAATTTGCCGAGTCATATCCAACATTAATCCAATTCATCGGGTGTCTCACCTCAGTTTCGTCATTTTATCATTTTCAAAGTAAAATCCCGCTGTTACTGTTGCCAATCAGAAGGATGGTGGTGTTCACCAACGCGTTTTTTTGATGAACGAAAACCAGCCTGCAGGATGGAGCCGAGAGAAAGACGAAGGAAATCCATACACGGAGAAAATGAATTTGGGACTCAGAACTGGTATTTATATCATCACCGGTATCATGGCTTCCGGAAAATCGACCATCGCGCAGATGCTGTCGGAACAGTTTGAAAGGGGTGTGCATGTACACGGTGATGTGTTCCGGCGCATGATCGTCAACGGCAGAATGGAGATGACGCCGGGGTATTCGGAAAGCGCTCTGCAACAACTCCTGCTGCGGTATCGGATCACGGTTAGAGTGGCAGAGATGTATTACGATGCCGGATTTTCCGTGGTTGTGCAGGATGTCTATCTGGGGAAAGTGGTGGAATCCTTTCTGGATGAATTTACCTCGACACCGGTCTACCTGATCACCCTGAACCCGAGCGTTGAGGCGGTCATAGACAGAGAACGAAACCGATCGAAAAAAGGATATACCGTTTGGGATGTGGAAGCGCTGCATAAGGCCCTGAATACCGAAAATCCGAAAATCGGGTTGTGGATCGACACGACCGATTTATCTCCTGAAAAAACAGTCAGCCAGATTATTCAACGAGCGGAGCCGGAGGCAAGAATCCGGTAAACGATAGACATTTGCCTTCATTTGTGGATAATACGTTGTAGATTGAATAAACAGGGGGTTTCTTTGAACACATCGTTGATCGATTTCATAAATCCGAAAGGATTGTTCGTATCCAACATTTACAGTCAGGCTGCGCTGGTGCCGGGTTCAGCACGCACGCTCTACATTGGCGGGCAAAACGCCGTTGATGAAAAGGGACAGTTGGTGGGGGGCAATTCGCTGGCGATGCAGACGCGCCAGGTTCTGAAAAACATACTCACCATCCTGCAATCGGAGGGCGCTGACTTTTCGAATGTGGTCAAAATGAATATTTATCTGGTGAATGGCACCGATCCACGGGAAGGGTTTGCGGCGTTTCAGGAGATGTTTGCCGGAAAAGAGTACCGGCCGCTGATCACGGGCATCATGGTGGCCGGTCTGACCAACCCGGCCTATCTGGTGGAAATCGATGGAATCGCGGTAATCCCTGACTGAAGCTGTTATCGGAAAAGATCCAAAAGGAATGCCTGACCGGGTGACCGAATGGCATTTAACCAGATTGTGTATTTGTTTTCTACCGCCAGAATCTACCGTACAATACAGATTGAACGGGTAAAATATCCACCGTCTGCTTGATTGTATCAATCTGTCTTCGGAGAGCGAGGTCCTCATTGTCCAGCAACATCATCATCCAGGATGCCCGTGAGGGCAACCTTAAAAATATTTCGTTGGAGATACCGCGCGAGATGCTGACGGTGATCACCGGTGTATCCGGTTCCGGCAAGACCACCCTGGCGCTGGACGTACTTTTTATGGAATGTCAGCGACGGTATCTGGAAGCCATCGGGATGCAGGGCATACGCAAGCCCAAAGTGGAATCCATCC
>DAISXR010000070.1:12950-18813 GCA_036825755.1 Anaerolineaceae bacterium | reverse complement strand
AGCGACTTTCGAAGTTAGGTGTGCGATTCCCGACCGGAGAACCCATGACCTTTTCTTTCGGTATCCGCAACTTTTATGTCGCCGACCCGGAGGGCAACCTGCTTGAAATCGGCAGCCTGAGCGAAGCCTAGTTTGGAGATGCGAACCATCACAAAGGCTCCATGTTTGCACATTCTTTTCTACGCAATTCGAGTATCCGGGGGGTCCGCTTTTCACGCATTAATGGGATTGAACTCAAAACATAAAACGGTGAGGTTTAAACCTCACCGTTTGTAATTTTTCTTTTCACACCGCCGGTTAGCCCCGGCTTTTTTGATGATATATCACCGATTGCTTGCAAGCTTTACTGCTTGCCTTTTTTGACCATTTCCACAACCTGTTCCACCGGCAGATGATGCCGGATGTGCCCATCCACGCCCTCCACCGTTTCAGCGGCAAACAAAGAGTTGATGATCGATTCTTCCATGCAGTCTGCGGCAGCCTGGAACAGGTAGCTCAGCACCTGATTGTTGGCGATCAACAGATCTGCCTGCATGACCAGTTTGAGCGGGCGCCAGGAAACCTGATTGGCCGTGGTGAAACCGATCACCACATCGCCGCTGGTATTACCATAGATGCTTCCAGCCCTGCCCAATCCGATCCCCCCGCGCAGGCACATCCGCTCCAGCAATCGCTGATCCACCGGCGCATCGGTGGCAAGTATCATCAGGATGGAACCCTGTGGTTTATCCATTTGCACTTCTTCAGGGGGCTGAATAAATCGTCCTACCGGCACACCGCAAACGGTCAAATTGCGGGATTCACCGAAATTGGATTGCACCAGGGTGGCAACCGTGTAACCGCCCATTGAATCGGGTAGTTTTCGGCTTGAGCTGCCAATACCGCCCTTCCAGCCAAAACAGGTGGTGCCCCGGCCAGCGCCCAGGGCGCCTTCTTCAACCGGCTGCGTGGTGGCATTCGCAATGGCCTGTAACACGTGTTCCTGCTTCACATGCCGGCCCCAGATATCGTTCAGGGGGCTGTCGTTCGTTTCGCCTACCACCGGGTTCACCGAACTTACTTCACGCGGATCATTGTTGCGCAGGGTGTATTCCACCAGAGCGTCGAAGGCCAACCCTACATTCAGGGTATTGGTCAGCACGATTGGAGTTTCGATCACACCCATTTCGCGGATTTGCTCCAACCCGGCTACCTTGGTGTGCCCGTTCAGGGTGGTCACCGCCGCACGAACCTTATTTTGATAAATATTTCCGCCGTGCGGCAGGATGGCGGTCACACCGGTACGCACGGGGCCTTTTCCCGGCTCCATCCAGCCCTGTCCGGAGTTCAGGGTAACATGCCCTACCCGTACACCGGGAACGTCAGTTAACGTATTGTTGGGTCCGGTTTCCATCTCCCCGATTGCCAGCTGATAGTCGCGCAGTCGTTTCTTTTGCATCCATCGCCTCGTTGTGATAAATGTAAATGATTGTCCCGGCAGGCTAAAACCCACCAGGTTTCCAGTATAACAGCATGCTAATGTTAAAGAAAACCCGGCAGGTTCGCTTGCCACCGTTTGGAACCTGGCGTACAATAACTTTGGCCCGGTCGTGCTTCCAGGTCTAAATCATTACCACAGCAAAAGAGAAATCATATGAAAACCAAACTGGATGTCATCCACTGGATTGAAGAGAATCAGGGTGTTTTTGTCCACATGGCTGATGCCATCTGGGAAAAACCTGAGCTATCCCTGCAGGAGTTTTTTGCCGCCAATCTACAGGCGGATGCGCTGGAGCAAATGGGATTTTCGGTCAGCCGAAATTACAAGGGATTGAACACCGCGTTTTGCGCCGAATGGGGGCACGGAAAGCCGGTGATCGGTTTTTTGGGTGAATACGATGCCCTATCCAACCTGTCGCAAAGCCGTGAACCGTTTCCAGAGCCGCTCCAGCCAGGTCAACCTGGTCACGGCTGCGGGCATAACCTGCTGGGAGTAGGCGGTCTGGCTGCTGCGGCAGCCGTAAAGGAATGGCTGCAGGCCACAGGCAGTGCCGGAACGGTGCGTTATTACGGCTGCCCTGCGGAAGAGAACGGTGACGGTAAGGTCTTCATGGCCCGTGAGGGTGCATTTGATGACCTGGATGCTGCCTTCAATTTTCACCCGTCCTCAATCAACACAGTGGCCAAAGGCAGCTCGGTGGGGATGAAAGATGTCCTGTTCCGCTTTCACGGACGCACCGCTCATGCCGGCGGTTCTCCGCACCTGGGACGCTCCGCGCTGGACGCAGTGGAATTGATGAACGTGGGCGTCAATTACCTGCGCGAGCACGTCACCGGGAAGGTACGTATCCATTATTCCATCACCCACGGCGGCGATCTGCCCAACGTGGTGCCCGCCGAAGCCGAGGTATGGTATTTCATCCGCGCCGAAAAACCGGCTGAGGTGGAAGAGGTAACCGCCAGAGTGTACAAA
This sequence comes from Anaerolineaceae bacterium, assembly GCA_036825755.1. Lineage (GTDB taxonomy): Bacteria > Chloroflexota > Anaerolineae > Anaerolineales > Anaerolineaceae > JAJFTV01. The sequence goes on along the minus strand of DAISXR010000070.1, from coordinate 16,361 downwards.
ATCGCTGAAGGCGCCGCTTTGATGACCGAAACCCGATCTGAGATTGTCGTCCAGGGAGGCTGTTCGGGGCTGTTAAGCAATCATGTGCTGGCCGATTTGCAATACACGAACATGCAGGTGATCGGTCCCATCCCGTTTACCGACGAAGAAGAAGAATACGCCCGTAAACTGCGCAGCAATTTCCCTGAAAAAGAGCTGGATCAGGCTGTACAGGATCACCTGCTGCCAAAATTCCCGGATATTTACGAGCAGATGAAAGGCAAAGCCCTGGCTGCGGAGAATTACCCCGCCCTGGATGAGGGAAAAACAGGCACCGGATCGACCGATGTGGGCGATGTGAGCTGGATTACACCGCTATCGATGCTCAACACGGCCTGCGAGCCCATTGCCACACCCGGGCATTCCTGGGCCACCGTGGCAGCCTGCGGTTCTTCCATCGGGCATAAGGGGATGCTTCACGCTGCCAAAATCATGGCTCTCTCCGCCATGGATTGCTTTACCGATCCGCAAATTCTGCAGAAGGCTCGAGAAGAGTTTTTGCAATCCACGCACGGGCAGCCGTATCAATGCCCCATCCCGCCCGAGGTCAAACCCCGGCATTATGAAAATCCTGAAAAACAAACAAAATAACTGAGAAAAGGAAACGCATGCAAACCAAACAGGATCTGATTCAATGGCTGGACCAGAACCGCGCCGATTTTTTTGAGATGGCCGACCGGATCTGGGAATACGCCGAAATTTCTCATCGTGAATTCAAATCATCAAAATTACAGGCTGATTATCTCGAAAAACAGGGCTTTAAAATCGAATGGGAGGTAGGCGGCCTGCAAACCGCCTTCACCGCCGAGTGGGGCGCTGGAAAACCAGTCATCGGCTTTTTGGGCGAGTATGATGCACTGGAAGGATTGTCGCAAAAACGGCTGCCGGTCAAAGAACCCATCGAGGCTGGGGAACCCGGGCATGGCTGCGGGCATAACCTGCTGGGAACGGGGTGCTTGGCCTCGGTCGCGGCGCTCAAACGCTGGCTGGAAGAAACCGGAACCTCCGGCACTATTCGCTACTACGGCTGCCCGGCTGAAGAGAACACCTACGGCAAAACTTTCATGGCCCGCGCCGGTGTGTTCGATGATTTGGATTGCGCCTTCAACTACCACCCCGGTTCCATCAACATGGCCTCCAAATCCAGTGCGGTAGGCGTGAATGATATCAAATTCCGCTTCCATGGACGCACCGCTCACGCCGGAGGCTCTCCGCACCTGGGACGCTCCGCGCTGGACGCGGTAGAACTGATGAATGTGGGCGTCAACTATCTGCGCGAACATGTGACCAGTAATGTACGCATGCACTACGCCATCACCCATGGCGGTGATTTACCCAACGTGGTCCCCGCTGAAGCAGAGGTATGGTACTTCATTCGCGCCCTCAAACCGCAGGAAATGGAAGAAGTGACCAACCGCGTGCGCAAGATCGCTGAAGGGGCTGCGTTGATGACTGAGACCCGCGTGGAAGAAGTGTTCCGCTCGGCTTGCTCGGCGGTATTGAGCAATCACACCCTGGCCGATTTGCAATATGAAGCCATGCAGGTGGTGGGAGATATGGAATTCACCCCTGAAGAGATCGCCTATGCTGAAAAGATTAACAGTGGCTATCCGGCAGAAAATGTCGAAAACTTCTTCGCCATGGCAAAACAAATGAAAGCCTCGCCGGAGATCGCCAGGCTGGTTGAGCAGTATCACGGCGCGGCGTTGATCCCATTCAATCTGCCTCCCTTGGACGAAGAACGTGTTGAAACCGGCTCCACCGATGTGGGCGATGTCAGTCAGATCACCCCGCTGAGCATGCTGAACACCACCTGCATCCCCACCGGCACCAGCGGCCACTGCTGGGGCACTGTGGCATCCAGCGGATCCTCCATTGGGCATAAAGGCATGCTGCACGCAGCCAAGATCATGGCAGTTGCAGCCATGGATTGTTTCTCAAAGCCTGAAATTGTACAGAAAGCACGCGAAGAATTTGAAAAAGCCACCCAGGATCATCCTTATAAAAGCCCGCTACCGGCGTCTGTTCAACCGCCGCGCTACCCCAATCCTTATAAATAATTGAAAGGACCGAGATGAAGACCAAGGAAGACATCGTTCAATGGTTGTATGAGAATGAAGAGCCATTCATCAAAATGGCCGATTTTATCTGGGCAAACCCCGAACCTGCCTACCGCGAGTTCAAATCCTCAAAATACCAGGCTGATTATCTGGAAGAAGCCGGCTTCAGGGTGAAGTGGGATATCGGCGGCATCAATACCGCTTTCGTGGCTGAATGGGGTACAGGAAAACCGGTGATTGGCATCCTGGGCGAGTACGACGCGCTGGCCTCTCTCTCGCAAAAGGTGCAGACCACCCCGGAACCGGTGGTACCCGGCGGAGCGGGGCACGGCTGCGGTCATAACCTGCTGGGCACAGGCGGTCTGGCCGCGGCAGTCGCCATCCGCCGCTGGCTGGACGATACCGGCCGCAAAGGCACCATCCGTTACTATGGCTGCCCGGCGGAAGAAGTGCTGGCCGGCAAAACCTTTATGGCTCGAGACGGCGTTTTTGACGATCTGGATATGGCACTGAACTACCATCCCGGTTCCACCAACTCAGCCTCCAAGGGCAGCATGGTGGGCCTGTCTGATATCAAATTCCGCTTTCACGGGCGCACGGCCCACGCCGGGGGCTCTCCGCATCTGGGACGCTCCGCGCTGGACGCAGTGGAATTGATGAACGTGGGCGTCAACTACCTGCGCGAACACGTGACCAGCAATGTGCGCATGCATTATGTGATCACCCACGGCGGCGATCTGCCCAACGTGGTACCCGCAGAGGCTGAAGTATGGTATTTCCTGCGCGCCCATAAGCCCGAGGAAATGGATGAACTGCTCGCCCGCGTGCGTAAGATCGCCCAAGGCGCTGCTATGATGACCGAAACGACCATGGAAGAGATCTTCCAGGGCGCCTGCTCGTATGTGTTGAGCAACCATTACCTGGCGGATTTACAGTACGAGAACATGAAGGCACTTGGCCCGATTCAATTCACCGATGATGAGATGAAGTTTGCCCAGGAATTGACCGACCGATACCCCAAAGAATACTTCACCCGCGAGCTGGAAAGCATCCGGCTGAAACCGGAAGATCAGCATTTGCTGGATGAGGTAAAGGATAAACCGCTATGGGGGATCAACATTCCGCCATACGATCTTGATGTGGTCGCCACCGGTTCCACTGATGTGGGCGACGTCAGCCTGATCACCCCGCTGTCTATGGTGTGGACGGCCTGCGGCCCGGTTGCCGTGCCGGGTCACAACTGGGGCACCACCGCCTCGGTCGGTTCGTCCATCGGTCACAAAGGCATGATGCATGCTGCCCGTACCATGGC
>DAISXR010000070.1:10854-12850 GCA_036825755.1 Anaerolineaceae bacterium | reverse complement strand
GCCGAGCTGCCCTGGCACGAGTTCAAATCCTCCAAAATCCAGGCCGATTATCTGGAATCCAAAGGTTTCAAAATCACCTGGGATCTGGCCGGCATTAATACGGCCTTTGTGGCCGAGTGGGGCCAGGGTTCGCCGGTGATCGGTTTTGCCGGCGAATATGACGCCCTCAAAGGCCTTTCACAGAAGAACCAGCCCACCCAGGAACCGCTGACACCCGGCGCGCCCGGGCACGGCTGCGGGCACAATCTGTTGGGTACCGGCTGTATGGCAGCCGCGGAAGCGGTAAAGGTATGGCTTGAAGAAAACGGCCGCCAGGGTACTGTGCGTTATTATGGCTGCCCGGCTGAAGAAGGCGGGGGCGCCAAGGCATTTATGGCGCGCGCCGGTGTGTTCGATGATCTGGATGTGGCCTTCAACTACCACCCCGGCTCACTCAACACCGCCACCAAAGGCTCGTGCGTGGGTGTAAACCACATTCATTTCCGTTTTCATGGACGAACCGCTCATGCAGGCGGTTCCCCGCACCTGGGCCGTTCCGCGCTGGACGCGGTGGAATTGATGAACGTAGGCGTCAACTACCTGCGCGAGCACGTTCCGCAGTATACACGGCTTCATTACGCCATCACCCATGGCGGCGATCTGCCCAACGTGGTGCCTGCGGAAGCTGAGGTATGGTATTACGTGCGCGCCCATAAACCGGAAGATATGGAAGACGTGACCAACCGCGTGCGCAAAATTGCCCAAGGCGCCGCCATGATGACGGAAACGCGCGTGGAAGAGCTGTTTGATAACTCGACCGCCGCCATCCTGAACAATCACACTCTGGCCGATCTGCAATACGAGAATATGAAGCTGGTCGGGCCGATCCACTTCACCGAAGAAGAATACACCTATGCGCAGAAGATCAACGACGCCTTCCCGCCTGAGACGGTGGAAAACTACTTCGAAGAAGCCAAACACAAACAACTGCCCCCTGAGGTGAAGAAGGTGATCGAAGAAGCACAGGGCAAGCCGTTGATTGCCGGTAACATTTGCGCCCTGGACGAGGGCGAAGTGCGTACCGGTTCCACCGATGTGGGCGATTTGAGCCGTGTTGCTCCGCTCAGCATGCTGTATACAGCCTGCAACGTGACGGGCGCGCCCGGGCATAGTTGGGCCAATGTGGCCACCGGCGCCATGTCGATCGGGCACAAAGGCATGCTACACGCCGCCAAGATCATGGCGCTTTCGGCTATTGATTTGTACACCCAGCCGGGTCTGCTGAAAACCGTCCGTGAAGAATTTGTTCGCGCCACCGGCGGAAAGCCCTACCGCAGCAGCATGCCGGATACGGTGCAACCCCCGCAATTCCCCAACCCGGAACGCGAGAAGACCATCACGTCATAACGTATAACGAAATATGATGTTGAAACAACGGGCGGCCATAAGGCCGCCCGTTACGTTATATTCAGATTTTCAGGCGGATACAAACGATCTGTTTCCCATTTAGCCGGGTTGGATTGAATGTAAAGGGTGATGTTGTGCAGCTCATTTTCATCACGAATGATGTGTTCATAATAATTACGCTGCCAGACCCGTCCTAACATTTAGTTTTGATTCTATGCAACAGCCAGGCAGCCCTTCACACACAGCGATTTAAAAGCCCCAATCACCTGCCCAAGTAGGGGCAACCCTTGCGGTTGCCCTGAGGGTGGCAACCCTCGCGGTTGCCCGCTGGGGGCAGGGGTAAACCCTGCCTCTACATCATGATTTGACGAATTATCCTGATCATGAGATATCCCAATGACCGGGTCAATGAGCCATAAAATGCCATGAAAATGATCCGGCATAACTACAAACTCGCCAACCAAAACGGAAGGAAACCGTTCTGGCAGTTGGAGCCACTCTTCTTCGACAATATGCCCAAATTCATTCAACACCATGTTGCCATCCTCAACCTGCCCAAAAAGCAGCCGACGTTGGTGAGTGCAGATTGTGACGAAATACGCGCCAGGAG
>DAISXR010000070.1:1248-10754 GCA_036825755.1 Anaerolineaceae bacterium | reverse complement strand
CACGCCGCTGAAATTCACCCGGTTCATCAAAAAAGCAACCGGGACCAAATACACCGCCGCGAAGGTTAAGCGTAAACTGGTGATTTCAAACACTGGGGCGGCCATCATATATTTGCGCATATAGATGGAGTTGGCCGTATTGGAGAGTGCCGCCAGAAAGATCATCCCGTACCCAAAGGGATTTACCTGGCTCACATCCGGTAAACCCGTTTCCCCCAGAGCGACGATGAGAAAAGCTCCCGCAAAGGAGACCACCACACCCAGGATCTTGCGGGCGTGCAGCGGTTCATCATGCAAAAAATAGTGAGCGGCTACCACCGTGACCACCGGAAAAATGGTCACCAGGGTGGAAGTGATCCCCGACGAAAGAAAACTCAGTGCGGAGATGATCAGGGTGGTGGGAATGGCATTCCCCAGCAAACCGGTGATGGCGGCGTGTTTCCACAGCTTCGGGTCTCTGGGAAGACGCTTTCCCGCGATACGAAACACATAGAAAGCCATATAGATCAGAGATGCCAATAAAAAACGGAATGCTGTGAATGTCACTGCATCAAACTGCTGCAGGCAGAAGCGTGATGTGAGAGTGGCTGCTCCAAACAGCGTGCCGAGCAGCAGGATAAAGAGAACAGCGCTGAGATCCATATACTGGATTTTACGCGGTCATCGCGTTTTTACCACGTGAATTCACAACGATCAGCCCGCCGATGATGAAACCCATCCCCACCGCCATACCGGCGGTGATGATTTCGGACAGGAACAGCATCCCCAACACACTGGAGACAATCGGCAGGATGTAGCTGACCATGGCCTGGTTGGAAACCCCAAAACGCTTGAGGATGTAGAACTGCAGTTGAAAACCAACCACATAAATCAGAGCGGAGGCGGTGATCAACACCACGCCGGTCTGCGTCACCTGGTGAATGCCGTTGGGGTCGAGGATGAACTTCATCAGTGTGGTCACCGCCGCCGCGCCAAAAATGCGGAAGGCCACCACATCAAATGTATCAAACTCAGTCATGAACTTGCGCGCATAGATGCCGCCCATGCTATAGATGAGACCTGATCCTGCCAGCAGCAGATAACCGACCAATTTACTTTCACCTGAAAACTGCAGACCCGTCTCACCCAGCGCGACAATCAGGATCACGCCCGCCAGACCCAGCATGACGCCCAACCCGGTTTTCCAGGTGATGTGCTCGTTGGGGAGAAAGAAAAATGCCATGATCACCGTCACCACCGGAAAGACAGAGTTCAATGTGGCAGCCAGCCCGGCCGAGATATACTGCAGCGCGGCGATATACAGCACCACTTCCAGGGTATCCACAATCACCCCGTAAAGAACCGAGCGGATGATCAGGGTTTTTGATTTTGGCCAGGTGCGTCCCTTGATTTTAAAGAGATAAAAGGCCAGAATCACCAGTGCTGAAAGCAGAAAACGGGTGGAAACATACGAAACCGGGTTGAATTGACCCAGCATAAAACGTGAAATGACCGATACGGACCCAAACATCACCCCGGCCAGCAAAATATAACCGACTGCCTGCAGCGCCATTCATTCTCCCAAATTGTAGACTACGGAACCGCCCAATCATATCATAGCAGCCGTCAAACCTGTGACAACCGTGTCTATGATTCCTCTGCGGACTGCAGTACTTCCAGATTTTTACCCGGTTTTTTACGAATGAAGTTAATGATGGTGACGCCGCCCAGTATGAGTGCCATCCCTCCCAGCATGCCGGGTGTGATGACCTCTTTCAAAAAGATCAAACCCAATACACTTGCACTAACCGGAGAGACGTAATTGACCAGCGATGAGATGGTGACCCCGAAACGCTGGAGGATATAGAAGGTCAGGATGAACCCCGCGAAGTACACGACCGCGGCGTAAAGTAATAACGCAATTCCCAACCCGTTCACCTGATGGATGCCATTTGGCTCAAACAGCAGGGCAAAAACAGTCGACACAACAGCCGCGCTGATGATGCGGATACAGACGGTATCCATCGTGTTATATTCCGCCATGTATTTACGCGCATAAATATTAAAAAAGCAAATCAATAAACCCGAGAGTAACAGGAGTAAATATCCTAAAAAGGTGTTTCCTTCAGAGACATTCAACCCCGTTTCACCCAGGGTTGTGATCACGATGGCGCCTGCTGAACCCAACGCAACACCGATGCCGGTTCGAATGGATAATTTTTCGTTGGGCAAAAGGAAATGCGCGAGCACCACAGAAACCACAGGGAAAAAGGTAAAAAGGATGGATGAAAGCCCCGCTGAAAGATACCTGAGGGCAGAAATGTAAAGGATGAGTTGAACTGCGTCCCCAATCACACCAAAGAAGATGGAATTGCGCCAGAGCTGTTTATCCTTCGGCCAGCGGTGTCCACCGATACCAAAAATATAAATCACCAAAAATGCCGCAGCGGCAATCGAAAGCCGTAAAGCAGTAAACGTCATAGGGTCGAATTGACCCAGCATATAACGGGCTACCACGGAATCCGAGCCAAAAAGGAAACCCAGCAGGAAAACCAGACCTACCGCCTCAAGACGCATACTGCAACAGTCCTTCCTTTTGAAAATGCAGCGCAAAGAGTAAAACAAATCAAGCAATCAGAATGTGGGTATCCCTGACAGGATTATTGGATAATCTACCCGGATCCGGGTGACACAGAACGGGCCAATCATACCATACGGAAAGGCCATGAAAACTGTCTCAACCTGACAGCCGCAGGTTTTCTGCCTTATTGATCTGTAGACAGGGGCTCTTCAGCCAGATCTTCTTTCTGCCTGGTGAAGTTGATCACCCCCACCCCGGCCAGAATCAGCAGCATACCGGCGACCATCCCCAGTGTGATCTGCTCCCCCAAGAACATCATCCCCAGCACGCTCGCCACAATGGGCGGGATGTAATTGACCATCGAAGCCACGGTCACCCCGAAACGTTTGAGAATATAAAACGTCAGGATAAAACCAAAGAAAAACACCGCCGCGGCAAACAGGATCAAACCGATCCCCACACCGGTCACCTGGTGAACGCCGTTTGGCTCAAAGAAAAATGCCAGTACCGATGCAGTGACAGCGGCGCTGATGACGCGAATACTGGCCGTGTCCATGGTGGGATATTGAACCATGAACTTTCTGGCGTACAGATAGAAGAACACCGAGATCAACCCGGCAATCAGCAGCAGTACATATCCCCTGATGCTATCGCCCTGTGAGACAGCCAGCCCGGTTTCACCCAACCCAACAATCAGGAGCGCTCCAGCCAGACCCATACCAACACCCAAACCGGTTCGGATGGTCAGCCGCTCTCCGGGGATGGTAAAATGCGCGAGCACCACCGTCATCACCGGGAAAAAGGTCCACAAAATGGCGGTCAGACCGGCCGATAGGTACCGGAGGGTGGAGAAATACAGGATCAGTTGTACTGCATCACCGATCACCCCAAAGAGAATCGAGTCGCGCCACAACTTTTTGTCGGTGGGCCAGCGGTACCCGCGGAAACCAAACGCATACAGGAGAAAAAATGCCGCTCCCGCGATGGCAAGGCGGATAGCGGTAAAGGTCATCGGCTCAAACTGCTGCAGCATAAAACGCGAAATGACCGACATGGAGCCAATTAACACCCCCATAAACAACACCAGACCGGCTGCCTGCAAACCCATATTTTCACCTGATCCTGTGATCGCCCCCCACCCCGATGTTTCCCCTAGCCGGGATGGTGAGGCATTAAAGTACCTGTAAAACCAGACTTATCGTGATAAGTCTGGTGCTTTCTTCAGGCCGTCCAGCAGATGCAGCACAGCCAGCACCGGGTGCCGCAGCAGCATGCGCGGACCCGCAAAACGCATCATTTCTCTCACATGCGCGCGCATATCTTTCCGGTAACAATGAATAGGGCAGTTCGCGCAGGCCGGTTTGCGATCCTGGTACGGGCATTTCTGCAGCCGCGCGAGGGCATAGGCAGAAAGATCGGCACATTCAGAGCACAGTTCGCCTTTACCCGTCAACTTTTGCCCGGGGTGCGTGCCGCTGCAGTAGATTCGCTGCATGGCCAGGAAGGTTGTATATTCACGCTGTAAACGGGGGGAAAGAGGTTGCGTCATCAAAATCATTCACCAGTATTTTAGAGTTATCCCATCTATTATATCCTGTTCAGATTGAGCAATTGTCAGGGTCACAAATCCAGGTTTACCGCGTTTTTCTGACGATTCCGGTTGTGCTGAAACCGGTTCAATGCTATGCTTTGATTACTTCTCCATTTCATTCTTAATTGCATTTGTTCCCGGGCCAACCCAACAAGGAGTACGAATATGAAAAAATGGGGTGTATTTTTCGCAGGGATCCTGGTGGGAGTCCTGCTGTGGTACGGCTGGTCTCAGCTCAGCGAATCGCACAGGCGCTATCTGGTTCACCTGCTGAAACAGGTACGCTACATGCCGGCACGTTACAAAGTGTAGGATGTGGAGGAAAACATGTACGATTATGATGTCATCGTCATTGGCGCCGGTTTGGGGGGCCTCTCCGCCGGTGCCCTGCTGGCAAAAGCCGGAAAGAGTGTTCTCATCCTGGAGCAGAGCAATTTCATCGGCGGGTGCTGCTCCACCTTTGAGAAAGACGGGTATAAATTTGATATCGGCGCATCCATCGTGGAAGCCATCAAAAACATGCAAATGGTTTTTCATGTTCTGGGCACCCGCCTGGAAGACGAGGTCGATTTACTGCCGTGCGATCCCATCTACAGTTGTATCTTTCGCGACGGCACGCACACAAATCATTACCAATCCATCGAGCGCACTGCTGAAGAGATCGGCAAAATATCACCCATCGATCAGGAAAATTATTACCGCTTCACCCGCAAATTCAACCAGTTCATCGAAGAGGGCGGCGAAGATTTCTTCTCGCATCCGGTCGGTACCCTGGCGGAAATGATGGCGTTGATCAAAAAGCGCCCGGTCATTGCCAAATTCCTGCCCTTCTTTCTGGCAAGTTATCAGGATATCCTCAACTACTACTTCAAAGATGAAAAAGTCCGCCAGAGCATGTCGTATCAATCCTTTTATGCCGGGCACCCGGCTGATCTGTCGGCCGGCATCTTTGCCATTCTTCCGTTTTTCGAGCACCTGGGCGTGTTTTATCCCCGCGGCGGAATGGCGGAGATCCCCAAAGCGCTGATGAAGATTGGTGAAAACCTGGGCATGCAGGTAGAGCTGAATGCCCGCGTCACCAAAATCAACCTCGATTTTCACAAACGGGTGAAAGGCGTCACCCTGGCTGGCGGGCGTGAGCTCACCAGCCGGGTGGTGGTATCGGATGTGAATGCCAAAGCCCTGTACCTCGATCTGATCGGCAGCGAGCACCTGCCCGTCGAGGTGACAAAGGGCATTTGCAGCTACGAGGAGTCTCTTTCCGCCCCCATGGTATATCTGGGATTGGATTACGCACCTCCGCTGGATGCGCATCACACCATCATCCCCATCGACCAGGCTGCTATGAATGATGCCTGGTGGAATGTGTACCGCAAGGGGCGCATTCCCAAAGAGCAGTTTGGCCTGCTGTGCTGGCCTACCTTCACCGACCCCAGCCTGGCCCCGCAGGGCAAGCATATTCTCAACCTCATCCTGATGGGGCCGTACGATCTGGCGAACACCACCTGGGATGACGAAAAACCCCGTTTCATCGAGCAAAGCATCGATCTGATCGACCGGGTAGCCGCGCCGGGCATCAAACAGCATATCACCATGGCAGAGATGAATACCCCGCTGGATTACGAGCATCGATTGATGCTCACAAAAGGGGCCATCTACGGGCTACAGCAGGATCTATCCGCGCAGGCGGTATTCAGACCGGCCAACAAGTCCAAAGCTATTCCGGGTTTGTACCTGGCCGGCGCTTCCACACACCCGGGCGGCGGTGTGCCCACCACTATCTCATCCGGATATGTGGCCGCCACTCAGGTGCTGGAACACTGGTTTGATTAGCTTCGTCAGGAGATATTTTTCCATCAATTCACCATACTTGCCGCCGGGGGATGGCCGTCCTCCGGCGGTTTGATTGTGCGTTACAATTGGGAAACGTACCAAAATCCTGTTTTCAATCAATCGACCGCTCATGAGCCTTCAGAAAAAAATCCTTTATTCGTTTGTGATCTCGCTGGTGCTGGGAGCGGGTGTGGCAGCCGTCAGCCCGGGCAGTTTTTGGATGGGCTGGCTGACCTCGTTCGTCATCCTTCTACCGTGCCTTTATCTGCTGTTCCTCGCCTGGAGCTGGGGTGGAGGCGGAAAAACCCTGGCCTGGATGGTGGCGGCAGCCTTTTTTCTGCGTCTGGGCATTGGGATTGCCGTCAGCGAAGCGCTGCCGGTGTATGGCTACGGTACCGAAGTGCAGTGGCACGGCTACCTGTTCCGCGATTCACACGAACGTGACATTGCCGCCTGGAACCTGGCGCAGTCGGATGCCCCGTTGTGGGTCAGCTTTACCAATGAAATTAAGGCCGATCAGTACGGCGGTCTGCTCTCCATCAGCGCCGCCATCTATCGTTATCTCAGCCCCGATGCGCATCGCGCTTATCTCATCCTGATTTTGGGTGCGTTTGCTGCCGCGGTGGGCATCCCGTTCCTGATCAGGGGCGTCAGTTCCCGCTGGAACCGCCGGCTGGCTAACCTGGCTGCCTGGGTGGTGATTCTGTACCCCGATTCGGTGTTTTTTGGCAGTTCACAAATGCGTGAACCCTTTTTATTAGGATTGAGTCTGATCGCCTTTTGGGCAGTGTTAAGCAGGCAGACAGCCTGGAAATTTCGCCTGGCGGTATTTTTGAGCAGTATCGCCGGTATGCTGCTGTTTACCTCGCGTCTGGCCATCGCCATCGCCGGATTTCTGGCGGTCTGGTTCATCATTGAAGAAATTCTGCCCCGTTTCACCGGCCGTAAGTGGATGATCTGGGCCGGTATCCTGCTGGCAGTCGCAGCCGTGGGTGTGCTTTCCGTGGGCTGGTTTGTTGAATCGGCTAGCCTGGATTTTTACAACACAGAAGCCAGCTCCGGATGGGTGCAGAAAATCGTGGAGGGATTGGGCGAGCCCTTCAAGGTACCGTTCATAACAGCCTATGGTCTGGCACAGCCCGTACTACCGGCTGCCATCGCGGAACCCACCATCCCATTGTGGCGGATGATCATGGTGCCGCGCGCGTTTGGCTGGTATGTACTGGCGCCGGTGTTTTTGTATGCCCTCTTTTCGGCGCTCAAAGCTGTTCCCGAACGCGACCGGTGGATCTGGTTGTGGACCGGAGCATTTTTGCTGTTGTGGCTGCTGCTCTCATCATACCGGGCCGGCGGCGATCTGTGGGATAACCCACGCTACCGGGCGGCATTCCTGCCGTGGTTTGCACTGCTGGGCGGCTGGGCGGTTCTGCGCGCCATAGATCAACGCGATGCCTGGCTGGTGCGCTGGCTGCTGGTGGAAGTCATCTTTTTGGGCTTTTTCACCAACTGGTACTTCAGCCGGTACTATCAGTGGTGGGGACGGCTGCCTTTTGGGCAAATGGTCGCCTGGATTTTGGGGCTGAGCGCGCTGGTGCTGAGCAGCGGTTTGTGGAGTAAATGGCTGCCAAAACGGAAGAGATAAAAATTCGCCCGGGATAACCCCGGGCGATCTTCTTCATGCAGGACATTTTCCCCACACGGGAACGAAACCGATTTATCCGCCTTTTTCTTTCTTCTCAAAATCCAGAGCGGCTGAGTTGACGCAATAACGCAGACCGGTTGGCTGCGGGCCATCATCAAACAAATGGCCCAGATGCGCATCACAATTTGCGCAACGCACCTCGGTGCGGACCATTCCATGCGAGCGGTCTTCCACCAGTTTCAGGTTGCCCTGTTCGGCCACGTCCCAAAAGCTGGGCCAGCCGGAATGTGAATTGTACTTGGTCTCTGATTTAAACAATTCAGCCCCGCACCCCACACATCGGTACACCCCATCTTCATAAAATTTGTTGTACTCGCCTGAAAACGGCGGTTCAGTGGCGTTCTGACGGGTGACTTCAAATTGCAGCGGAGATAATATTTTCTGCCATTCCTGGTCGGTCTTTTTGATCATCTCTTTCATTATCCACCTCTGATCTGTTATTCTACCTAATTAGATATTGTTTATCCAATAAATCATACCTGTTTGCACGAATTAATCACACAATATTTGTTACTTTTATCCAGAAGTACACTCTTGCATTTCTTACAGAAATCCTGTATTATATAGAAGATAAATGCTTGGGTGCCCCCCTCACCCTGGCATTTATCATTTTAAGACCCAAAACCCGTGGTTCAATTTTTCTGGTTGATTCTTCTGGTAAAATAAACCCGCTTCACATCCTCACCTGTCCGGCCGGTGTGATCTGCCTGGCAGGCAGCTCAAAACCGGTTTGCCATTTAACGAAAGGTTCGGCCCCACACTTTGTTTGAGCATATTTTTCTGGGAACATCAGCCTCTGCACCTTCCATCCGCCGCGGGCTGCCGGCGCAAATCATCAAACGGGATGAATTTCGTTTTCTGCTGGATTGCGGTGAGGGAACGCAGCGCCAGATTCTGCAGTCTGGCATCGGCTTTAAAAATCTGACCAATGTACTGCTCACACACGGCCACCTGGATCACATTCTGGGATTGGGTGGTTTGATCTCCACTTTGGTGCGTTGGGAAACATTGCCGGCTATTCACATTTATGGCGGTGAGAACACGCTGGAACGTGTACGCGAGTTGTTGTTCGGCGTGGTGCTGAAAGGCGGCCGCCCGGAAATGGATATCGAGCTGCGCCCCATCCAGGAAGGGATCATCTTTGAGGGCGGCGATTTCACCATCAGAGCTTTTCCGGTCTTCCATCGCGGAACCGATTCATTTGGATATATCTTTGAGGAAGATGAGCGCCGGCCGTTCCTGCCCGAGCTGGCCGCAGAATTGAACATCCCACCTGGCCCGTGGCGGCGCAATCTGGTGGAGGGTAAACCCGCGCAACTGCCCGATGGACGCATCATCGAACCGGAGATGGTCTTGGGGCCGGTGAAACCCGGCTTGCGCCTGGTGCATGTCGGCGATACCGGAAATACGGAGAGATTGATCCCGTATGTGCAAAACGCCGATCTGTTGGTGATCGAAGCCACGTATCTCCAATCCGAAACGGAGATGGCGCGCAAGTTTTCACACATCACCGCGCATGAAGCGGCCATGCTGGCCAAACAGGCCAATGTGAAAAAGTTGATCCTCACCCACATTTCCCGCCGCTACCGCGATAAGGATATTCTCAAAGAAGCGCGCGCGGTGTTTCCGGAGACCACACTGGCGCATGATCTGGATGTGGTGCAGGTGAAGCGGCAGGAAGAAGAACCCAAACAGGAAGAAGCATAAGAACGAGTCCCACGCGGGGCAAATAATGGAGCAATCCACCCTGATATGGTTCGTTGGGGCGCACAGTATGCGCCTTTTTTGCTATTCGCTTGTCTTTCATTCCGAGCAAGCGC
>DAISXR010000070.1:0-1148 GCA_036825755.1 Anaerolineaceae bacterium | reverse complement strand
CTCGGGATGACAAACAAGCCGGATTGTGCTTGGATTTCACACCCTCACCACACCATCATCCCCTTGACACCCCGCTTGACTGAATTTTCTTCCTGTGTTATCATCCCGAAACAATTTAGCCCCTTAAGGCACTCTTATCCAGAGAGGTGGAGGGAATGGCCCTGTGAAACCTCGGCAACCTGCGGGAAATGAAAACGCAAGGTGCCAATTCCATCAGAAGGATCGGTTCTGGAAGATGAGAGGCAGACGCAACACTTATGAATTGCCCCTCGTCCAAAAGGGGTAATTTATTTTTATGGAGGCATTTCAATGTCAAGCTCGTTTATGAACTCGCCCAAGTACCTGTTCACCTCTGAATCGGTTACCGAGGGGCATCCGGACAAAATGTGCGATCAGATCAGCGATGCCGTGCTGGACGCCTGCCTTGAGCAGGATCCCATGTCGCGCGTTGCCTGTGAAGTGGCCACCAAGACCGGGTATGTGATCCTGGCCGGTGAAATCACCACCAATGGCTTTGTCAACTTTGATGATCTGGCCCGCAAGATCATCGTCAACATCGGCTATGACCGCGGTAAAAAAGGTTTCGATGGTTATACCTGCGCCGTTCTGGCCGCCATCTCAAGCCAGAGCACTGATATCGCCATGGGCGTCAACAATGCCCTGGAAGCCAAATCCGGCGAAATGACCGACTCCGAGATCGAAGCGATCGGCGCCGGCGATCAGGGGATGATGTTCGGGTATGCCTGCAACGAAACCGATGTACTCATGCCTATGCCCATCTACCTGGCCCACAAGCTCACCCGCCGTATGTCCGAACTGCGCAAAGACGGCACCCTGCGCTGGATGCGCCCGGATGGCAAATCACAGGTGACCGTTGAGTACGCTTACGGCAAACCCAAACGGATCCACACCGTGCTCATCAGCACCCAGCATGACCCCAAGGTGACCCAGGAACAAATCCGCGAAGATTTGATCAAGCATGTGATCATGCCCATCCTGCCCGCCGAACTGGTGGATAAAGACCTGCGCATCTTCACCAACCCCACTGGCCGGTTTGTGATCGGCGGCCCGCTGGGCGATGCCGGTCTGACCGGACGCAAGATCATTGTGGATACCTACGGCGGCATGGGCCGGCATGGCGGCGGCGC
>DAISXR010000069.1:1642-18895 GCA_036825755.1 Anaerolineaceae bacterium | reverse complement strand
TAAACGTATCTGGGTGGCGCAAAATTCTGAGGTGATGCGCCAGGATACCGCCAAATTGTGGAATGCCCGCAAGGACATCCCCCTGACCGAAGAACAGACCACTCGTTTGCGCCAGTTGTTTGCCGCCCGCCAGCGCGCTGATTTATGGGAGAATTTTGCCCGCCGCTGGCAGGATCAACCGGCGCGTGGCGGTGAACATGCCCGGACTGCCCTGGGTCTGGATGGGCGGCCGGTGGTGCTGCTGGCTACCAATGTGTTGGGCGACAGTTTGACGCTGGGACGGCAGATCTTCAGCGAGAGCATGGCCGAGTGGATTACCCGCACGGTGCAGTATTTCGCAGGCCGGCCGGACGTGCAGTTGGTCATCCGCATCCACCCGGGTGAGGTCCTGACGCATGGCGTTTCCATGGAAGCTGTGGTGCGCAATGTACTACCCACCCTGCCTGAGTACATCCATCTGATCGGCCCCCAGGAGCAGGTGAACACCTATGACCTGGTGGATGTGGCCGATGTGGGCCTGGTGTACACCACCACTGTGGGTCTGGAGATGGCGCTGCAGGGTCTGCCGGTGATTGTGGCTGGCCAAACGCATTACCGCGAACGCGGGTTTACCCTGGACCCCGATTCATGGGTTCGTTTCTATAAGATGATCGGATCGGTGCTGGAAAAGCCGGCGGCATTCCGCCTGACCGGCGAACAGATCGAGCTGGCCTGGCGCTATGCCTACCGCTTCTTCTTCGATTTCCCGCTGCCATTCCCATGGCACCTGGTGAAGATGTGGGAAGACTACCGGCAGACCAACCTGAAAGATGTGTTCTCGGCTGAGAACTTCCCGGTCTATCAGTCCACCTTCCGTTATCTGGCTGGCGAACCGATCGACTGGAAAGTAGCAGAGGTATAACCGCATGGGCGAGGCGCATACCAAACAGGAAGTTCGCCAGTTTTACAACCGAATCGGCTGGAATGAGGTGGGCGAGGGCATGTATCAGAACGCCCGCTATGAAGATTTGCGGCCGGTATCGCACGCCTACATCCGTCGCTGTCATCTGCGTGTCAACCGCTATCTTCTGCCAAAAGGAAAATATTTACTGGATGCGGGCTGCGGCCCCATCCAGTACCCTGAATATCTCACCTACTCGGCCGGATACCGCTACCGGGTGTGTGTGGATATCTCCATCGTCGCACTGCAGGAAGCCCGCACCCGTATCGGGGACCACGGGCTTTTTGTTGTCGCCGATGTAGCCAATCTGCCGTTCAAACCGGAGTGCATGGATGGTATCGTCTCGCTGCACACCCTGCATCATGTTTCGACCCCCGATCAAAAGAAGAGTTATTTCGGATTCCAGCGGCTGCTGAAACCCGGTTCCAGCGCGGTGGTGGTGAACGGTTGGAAAACTTCCCTGCTGATGCAATGGATGTCGCCGCTGATCAAAGGGATGAACCGTCTGTTCCCCGGTAAAACCGCTGCTCCTGCCGCGGGCGAAAAAACGGAAAAAACGCCGGTCATGAAAGAACCTACCGGCACCTATGTACAAAAATTGACAGCACAGAGCCTGCGGGAAATGCTGAAAGGCCTGGATATTGAGATCCGCTGCTGGCGTTCGGTGAGCGTCCGCTTTTTACGGGCGGTCATCCGGCCTGTGCTGTTGGGCCGCTTCTGGTTGTGGCTGCTGTATCACCTGGAAGACCTCTTCCCACGCTTTTTTGGCGAAAAGGGTCAGTATCCCATGGTGATTCTCCGAAAACCGGAAAATTATCAAACTCAGGCACAGGTATGACTATGAACTGGAACGATAAAGTGGTACTGGTAACCGGCGGGACCGGTTCGTTTGGCAAGAAGTTTATCGAAGTCATGCTCAGGGAATATCAGCCGGCGAAAATCATCATTTACAGCCGCGATGAGCTGAAACAGCACGAAATGCGTGCTGCCGGTTTTGATCATGAGAGCCTGCGTTACTTCATTGGCGACGTGCGCGATCTGGACCGCCTGAAACGGGCCTTCAACCGGGTGGATATTGTGGTGCACGCGGCCGCGCTCAAACAGGTGCCCGCCTGCGAGTACAACCCCATGGAAGCCATCAAAACCAACATCCTGGGCAGCAGCAATGTGATTGACGCCGCCCTGGATCGGGGTGTTTCACGCGTTCTGGCGCTCAGCACCGACAAAGCCGTCAACCCTATCAACCTGTACGGTGCCACCAAACTTGCCGCCGAAAAGCTGTTTGTGCAGAGCAATGCCTACGCCGGCAGCCATAACGTGCGTTTCAGTTGTGTGCGTTATGGGAATGTAGTGGGCAGCCGCGGCAGCGTGGTGCCGGTATTCCTCAAGCAGCGTGAAACCGGCAAGGTGACCATCACTGATGAACGTATGACCCGCTTCTGGATCTCATTAGAGCAGGGTGTGCGGTTTGTCATCCGCTGCATCGAGCAGATGCAGGGCGGCGAAGTGTTTGTACCCAAGATCCCCAGCATGAAGGTGGTCGATCTGGCGAAAGCGGTTGCCCCCGAAGCGGATTTGTCGATCATAGGCATCCGGCCGGGCGAGAAATTGCATGAAGTGCTGATTTCCGAGGATGAAGCCCGCCTGACGCTGGAACGCGACGATATGTTTGTGGTCACCCCTTCCACCACCATGTGGCAGCGCGATCAGACCTTCGCGGGTACGGCTCTTCCGGATGGGTTCCGCTACTCCAGCGACAATAACAGTGAGTGGCTGGGCCTCGAGGAGATCAAGCAGATTACCCGGCCGATTGAACAGGAATATAAGGAAGGCAAGCTGGTATGATGTTTTCAGGGATGTCCGCGCAAAAGAAAGACAGCGCGGACATGACTGTTCTGGTGACCGGCGCAAGCGGTTTGCTGGGCCTGAATTTTTCGCTGGCTTTGCACAATCAGGCCCGAATTGTGGGTGTATCGCACCATACCCGCCTGCAGAATACGCCTTTCAGCGTGCTGGAAGCCGATCTGACCGACCGGCAGCAGGTGGAGAATCTGCTGGAGCAGGTACGGCCGGATGTGATCCTCAACTGCGCGGCGTTAGCCAATCTGGATCGCTGCGAAGAAGACCCCGAACTGGCGCAGCGCATGAATGCCGATCTGCCCGGCTGGCTGGCGGGCTGGACGCATCGCAACGCAGCCGGATTAGTGCATATCTCAACTGATGCGGTATTTGACGGCGTGCGCGGGAATTACATTGAAACGGATACTCCCAAACCGCTGGGGCAGTATGCCGTCACCAAACTGGAAGGCGAACAGTGCGTACTTTCCACTGACCCGTATGCCGCGGTCTGCCGGGTAAACTTTTACGGGTGCAGCCCGTCCGGCAAACGCAGCCTGGTGGAATTTTTCTACAATAATCTTTCCGCAGGAAACACTGTGAACGGGTTCACCGATGTGCTGTTTTGCCCGCTGTATGTGCTGGATCTGTCCGAGATTTTGTGGAAGATCATGCAGCAGCGGATCGGTGGGCTGTACCATGTGGTCAGTTCACAATGCCTGAGTAAATATGATTTCGGCGTGCGGGTGGCTCGCGCGTTTGGATTGGATGAAACACTGGTCAAACCCGCTTCCTGGAAAGATGTCGGTCTCAAATCGGTTCGCTCACCGGATCTGCGCCTGCGAGTAGATAAGATACAGGAAGAATTGAGCCAACCGATGCCCGGGATTACCGCCGGATTGATGCGCTTCCGGGAAGCCATGCAGGCAGGACTGCCTGCCGTGATTAAAAACTATTTGAAGACAGCCTGAAACAAGAGGGAACAATGGATATCAAAATCGCTGATCAGATGATTGGGATGGATTATCCCTCCTACTTTATTGCCGACATCGGCGCAAACCATGACGGCAGTCTGGAACGCGCCAAATACCTGATCCGGCTGGCCAAACAGGCTGGTGCGGACGCTGCCAAGTTTCAAAACTTCCGCGCTTCCAAAATCGTTTCCGATTATGGCTTTCGCAATATGGGCGATAAACAGTCGCACCAATCCAAGTGGAAAAAATCAGTGTCCGAGGTGTATCAGGATGCTTCCATTCCGTTTGACTGGACACCTGAGTTGAAGGCGGTTTGCGATGAGGTAAATATCCATTATTTCTCCTCGCCGTATGATTTTGAAGCCATCGATTATCTGGACCCGTTCATGCCGGCCTACAAAGCCGGTTCCGGCGAAATCACCTGGATTGAGGCGCTGGAGCGAATGGCGCACAAGGGCAAACCGGTCATGATTTCCACCGGCGCTTCTGAGATCGGCGAGGTGCAGCGTGCGGTGGACGCGGTGCTGGCCATCAACCCGCAGGTGGTGCTGATGCAGTGCAACACCAACTACACTGGCGATCCGGAAAACTTCCGGTTTATTCACCTGAATGTGCTGCAAACCTACCGGTTGATGTATCCGGATGTGGTACTGGGCCTCTCAGATCACACTCCTGGTCATGCAACGGTACTGGGCGCGGTCACCCTGGGCGCGCGGGTAATTGAAAAGCATTTCACCGATGATAATGGACGTGAAGGCCCCGATCACCCGTTTGCGATGACCCCCGACACCTGGGCCGAGATGGTGGCCAACACCCGTCAGCTTGAAAAATCGTTGGGCTCCACTCGTAAATTCGTCAGCGAGAACGAGCTGGAAACCGTGGTGGTGCAGCGCCGCTGCCTGCGGGCAGCCCGTGACATCAAGGCCGGTGAGGTATTCACCCGCGAGATGATCGATGTGCTGCGCCCGGCTGTACATGGGGCTATTTTGCCCTATGAGATTGAGACTGTTCTGGGAACCAAGGCCCTGCACGATATTCCCGCCGGGAAAGAATTGCGCTGGGTTATGCTGGGAGAATAGTGCGCGTTTTGTATTTTTCACCGCGGTTGACCCCTCACGACCGCCGTTTTCTCAACGCGCTTTCTGCAACGGAGCACCAGATTTTTACTCTGCAGCTTGAAAGCGACGAAAAACGGCCGGATGAACCGGGTTTACCGGCGTCGATAACAACGGTTGCCTGGAAAGAGCGGCCGGATCAGGGGCGGATTTCGTATCCCGCGGCGCGCAGACGCCTGAAACAGATCGTCGCGGAGATTCAACCGGATGTGATCCATGCCGGCCCTTTGCATGAGACTGCCTTTTTATGCGCCCTGGCGCGGTTGAAGCCGCTGGTGAGTATGTCATGGGGATCTGATATCCTGTGGCAGGCCAAACACAACCAGTTCACACGCTGGATGATCGAGTACACCCTGCGACATACAACCGTCTTTACAGGCGACTGCCAGGCTGTGGTCGATGAAGCTGCCCGGTATGGTTTCCCGGCTGAAAAGATGGTCCTGTTCCCGTGGGGAGTGGATCTGGCGCATTTTTCGCCGCAGGGTCCGGCTCCCATCCGCGAGGAACTGGGCTGGTCGGATCAATTTGTGATTCTCAGCCTGCGCTCCTGGGAACCCATTTATGGGGTGGATGTGCTGGTGAAAGGATTTATCCTGGCTGCCAGAGAGAACCCGGCTTTACGGCTGCTGCTGTTGGGCGGGGGTTCACAAGCGGCGCAGATCCGCGCGCTGCTCGTGGATGCCGGCATGCAGGATCGCGTGCACCTGGGCGGGCGCAGAGGATTGGCGGAACTACCCGATTTCTACCGGGCCGCCGATGTGTATGCCAGTGCCTCGTACAGCGATGGCTCATCCGTCTCACTGATGGAAGCACTGGCCTGCGGTCTGCCGGCGCTGGTATCGGATATCCCCTCCGATCGCGAATGGGTGCAGCCGCAGGAGAACGGCTGGCTTTTCTCAACCGGCAACCCGCTGGCGGTGAAGGCAGGCATTTTACAGGTATATGAAAATCGCGCGAATCTGCCGGACATCCGCCGTCGTGCTCGGCTGACGGCCGAAGAACGCGCCGATTGGACCCAAAATTTCCCGAAGCTGCTGGACGCCTATCACATGGCGGTGTCAGCGGTCTGATTGAGAATTTTACGAGGTAGATTCATGGAAAAACAACGCATCACCGCCATCATTCAGGCCCGCATGGGCTCCAGCCGGCTGCCGGGCAAGGTGTTGATGGAAATTGCCGGTAAACCGATGCTGCAGTGGGTGGTGGATCGGGTGAGGCTGGCAAAGAAGATCGACGAGGTGGTGATTGCCACCACCGATGCACCCGGCGACGAACAAATTTTGGAGTACTGCACCCGGCAGGGCATCGCTGTGACACGCGGAAGCCAGCAGGATGTGCTGGATCGTTACTATCAAGCCGCGCTCAAATGTAAGGCGGATGTGGTGGTGCGTGTGACGGCCGACTGTCCGGTGATCGACCCACAGGTGATCGATCACACCATCCAGCGTTTTCTGGAGGAACAGGTCGATTTCGCGGCCAACCGGCTCCCGCCACCCTGGAAGCGCACTTATCCTATCGGGCTGGATACTGAGGTATGCACTTTCGCCGGCCTGCAGCGGGCCTGGCAGGAAGCCACTGAACCGTTTGAACGCGAACACGTCATGCCATATTTTTATGACCAGGAAGGCCGCTTCAAAACTCTGCTGGTCAACCACGATCCTGACTACGGCCACCTGCGCTGGACGGTGGACACCGCTCAGGATCTGGAGCTGGTGCAGAAGATTGTGGAGCATTTTGGCGGGCGGGTGGATTTCACCTGGTATGAAATTCTGACGTTTGTTCAGGAGCACCCGGAGCTATCGCAAATCAACGCGGGGGTTAAGGCCAAACTCACCCAGGAAGTGGATGACCGGAAATGAAAGAAATCACCATTTTCACGGCTCCCAAGCCCTTTGTGAACCCGCATATCAGCATGATCCAGCGCAACGCCATCCGCTCGTGGAAGGCGCTGGGCGAACAGGTGGAAATTTTTCTAATTGGCGATGAACCGGGTATTCGCGAGGCCGCGCAGGAGTTGGGGGTAGGCTTTATCCCGGAGGTAAAGCGTAACAGCAGTGGCACGCCGCTGATCAGCTCGATTTTTGAGGTCGCCCGCCAAAGCAGCCAGGCCAGACTGCTGGCTTATGTAAACGCCGATATTCTGTTGATGAAAAGCTTTCTCACCGGTGCGCAGGCCGCAGCCGCCCAGAAAGAAAAGTTTCTGGTGGTGGGCCGGCGATGGGATCTGGAGGTACTGGAAGAGATCAACTTTACCCCTGACTGGGAAGACCGGCTGATGCAGCAGGTAAAGGAACACGGCAAACTGCACGGCGCAAAAGGCAGCGATTACTTCATCTACCCCAAGGCCTGCTTTCAGGATATCCCTGATTTCGCTGTCGGGCGGGCCGGCTGGGATAACTGGATGCTGTTTCAGGCTCGCTGGATGCACTGGCCGCTTATCAACGCCACGCAAACCATTCAAATTGTGCACCAGCAGCATGACTACAGCCATCTGCCGGATGGACAGAAGCATTATCGCCTGCCGGAGAGCTCGGAAAATACGGCTTTGGCCGGCGGGAGAATCGCCACGCTGTTCAAACTGCGTGATTGCAGCCATGAGATGAATGATGGGCAGGTGCGCCGGGTGGGCTGGTTTGAGACGTGGAAACGCTTCAAGCGTGAACTGGAAATCTTCCCATTGGTGGGGCTGCACTCACGCCCGCTGGGGTTGTTATTTTACGCCATTGCCAACCCGCGCCGGGCCTGGCTGGATTTCAGAAAAAGACAGCGTCAAAATGCCGAGTCATCCACCGTGGATGCAGCGGATGTTTAGGGAAAGGGAATAACGATGCGCATAGGTTACAATCCGGCTAAATGGATCAAAGGGGTTGCCACCCCCGCCACCATCACCGTCGCAGTGCTCAACTATATTCCCTTTTTGAGCGGCTTCTATGCTGAAATGCTGGATGTGCTGAAAACGACGCTGGGGCGCATCCACGAGACGGCCGATCTACCGTTTGATCTGATGGTGTTTGACAACGGAAGCTGTCAGGAAGTGCAGGATTACCTGCTGGAAGAATACCGGCAGGGGCGCATCCAGTTCCTGCTGCTGTCCGAGAAAAACCTGGGCAAGGGCGGGGCTTGGAATATTATCTTCAACGCCGCTCCCGGTGAGGTGCTTTCGTACACCGACAACGATGTGTACTTTAAAACCGGCTGGCTGTCCAAATCGGTCGATTTGCTGGAGACCTTCCCCAACGTGGGTATGGTTACAGCCCGGCCCATCCGCACCCTGGAAGAGTTATGCACCAGCACGGTGGAGTGGGCCAGGCAGGAACCGGCTGCCCGTGTTGAAAGCGGTCATTTCAGTTCCTGGGAAGCGTATTACGAATTTGAACTTAGCCTGGGCAAGGAAGAAGGCGCGCGTCAGCGCTATGATGAAGGCTGTGATGTGAAGATCAGCTACAACGGGCTGGATGCGCTGGCAGGAGCTTCGCACTGGCAGTTCACCGCCAATAAAAAGGTTCTGCAGCAGTTTTTACCGTTTGAGATGGACCGTCCGATGGGGCAGGTGATCCGCCTGGACCAGCGCATGAATGAAGCAGGGCTGCTTCGGTTGATGCCGGTGGAATCGTATGCTGAGAACATCAGCAACACTTTACGTAACATCCCCGGGTATGAGGTGAAACCACCCGCGCAAAAGCCAAACAGCAAAAAATACTGGCTGCTGGATTTCAAGCCGGTCAAATACATCCTGATGCGTACCTATGATTTGATCTTTCGCTGGTATTACGACCGTGATACCCGTTGATTTTCCGGAGGCACCGAAACTCTCATGACAAAATTCCTGATTGCCGGTTTTGGATCCATTGGACGCCGTCACTTTCGCAACCTGCTGGCCCTGGGGCAAAAGGATATTCTCTTTTTGCGCAGCGGGCGCAGCACCCTGGACACCGATGAGCTGAACGGCTACCAGGTAGAAACCGATCTGAACAGGGCGCTGGATGCCAGGCCGGATGCGGTGATCGTTGCCAATCCCACCGCTTTACATCTGCAAACAGCCATCCCCGCGGCTGAAACCGGTTGCCACCTGCTGCTGGAAAAACCCATTTCGCATTCGATGGACGGTCTGGATGATCTGCAGGCGGCTCTGCAGCGCGGCGGCGGAAAAGCACTGGTAGGGTACCAGTTCCGTTTCCACCCGGTGTTGCGGCAGATCAAGGCGCTGCTGGATCAGAATGTCCTGGGTGCACCCATCTCCGCGCGCGCCCATTGGGGTGAATACCTGCCGGACTGGCACCCGTGGGAGGATTACCGCGCCAGCTACAGCGCCAGGACTGATCTGGGCGGCGGTGTGGTGGTGACGCTCTCGCACCCGCTCGATTATTTGCGCTGGTTCTTTGGCGATGTGCAGGCGGTATCCGCGCGCGTGGGGCATTTCAGCCCGCTTGAAGTGGAAGTGGAAGATTGCGCCGAGATGCTGCTCCAGTTTGCGCGGCCGTGCCAGGTGGGCGTGCACCTGGACTATTATCAGCGTCCTCCCCGTCATCAGCTTGAGATCCTGTGCGCTGAAGGCACCATCCTGTGGGATAACGCCAGCGCGGCAGCACAGATCTGGTCAACCCGGACCGGCAAATGGGAAACTCTTCAACCGCCCGATGGATTTGAGCGGAATGATCTGTTCCTGGCCGAACTGAGCCACTTTATTGACGTGGTGGAAGGAAGAAGCAATCCGATATGCGGCCTGGATGACGGTAGGGCTGTGATGGAGCTTTGCGAAGCGGTTTTCGAAAGCAGCCGCTTCCAGCGCACCATTCTGGTTGGGCAGGGAGCCCGCTGACCCGGATGTGATTTATAATGTGTGTCGCAACGCGATAACGAGCACAAAACAACAACAGAGGATAACAGACATCATGCCGACAATTCTGGATAAATTCAAGCTGGATGGAAAGACCGCCGTGGTCACCGGCGCGGCCGGTTTGCTGGGCAGGCAATTCTGCCAGGCGCTGGGCCAGGCCGGGGCCAATGTGGTGGCGGCTGACCTGAGCACGCCCGCACTGACCGCCGCTGTGGATGGCTGGAAAGCGGAAGGCATCTCTTCAACAGCAGTCGGCGTGGATGTCACCTCACCTGAATCAGTGAAACAGATGGTGCAGGCTACCCTGGATACCTACGGCCGCCTGGATGTGCTGGTTTGCAGCGCGGCGTTGGACCCCAAGTTCGATGACTCGCAGAGCGGGCAGCACGGAAATACTTTTGAAGATTACCCGCTGCAGATGTGGCAACAGGCGTTGGATGTGAACCTGACCGGTTTGTTCCTCAGCGCTCAGGCAGCGGCTGCACCCATGCTGAAGCAGGGCGGGGGCAGCATGGTGTTTATCTGCTCCACCTACGGATTGGTGGGGCCGGACCAGCGCATTTATGAGCGCCCCGGCCAGCCGCAGCAGTTCAAACCGGTATACTATTCGGTCACCAAAGCCGGCGTGCTGGGCCTTACCCGCTATATCGCTACCTATTACGCCGGGAAAAATATCCGCGCCAACTCGCTCACCCCGGGCGGCGTGTATAACAACCACAACGAACTCTTTACCAAAAATTATTCCGCCCGCACGGTGATGGGCCGCATGGCGCATCTCGACGAAATGAGCGGCGCGCTTCTGTTCCTGGCTTCGGATGCCTCGTCCTACATGACCGGCTCCAACCTGGTGGTGGACGGAGGCTGGACGGCATGGTAGCCCGCCCGGAAGTCCTGGCTGTCATCCCGGCCCGCGGCGGCTCCAAGGGCATCCCGCGCAAGAACATCCGCGAGTTTGTAGGCGCGCCGCTAATCGCGTACAGCATCGCGGCCGGTCTGCAGGCAGAAACCGTCACTCGTGTGATCCTTTCCACCGACGATGAAGAAATCGCGGCGGTAGCCCGCCAATGGGGGGCTGAGACGCCGTTTTTACGCCCGGCTGAACTGGCGCAGGACCTCACCACCGATTTGCCGGTGTTTGAACACGCCCTGCAATGGCTGGCTGAACATGAAGACTATCACCCCGATGTGGTGGTGCAACTCAGACCTACTTCTCCCATCCGCCCGGTGGGACTGGTGGATGAAGCGGTCCGGCTGCTGCTGAATCACCCCGAAGCGGATTCGGTGCGCGGGATTGTGCCGTCAGGGCAGAACCCGCATAAAATGTGGAAGGTGGACCCCAAAACAGGCCGCATGCTTCCGCTCCTGCAGGTGGAGGGTATAGCGGAACCGTACAACGCTCCCCGGCAGCAGCTCCCACCTGTGTACTGGCAAACCGGTCATATCGACGCCATCCGCCCGGAAGCCATCCTGAATAAACACTCCATGAGCGGCCAGGTGATCCTGCCGGTCATGATCGACCCGCGCTACACGGTGGATCTGGACAATCTGCGGGATTGGGAGCGGGCCGAATGGCTGACCACGCAGCCTGATCTGCAGATGGTGTTCCCTGCCAATCGCAAGCGCCGCCTGCCGAAAAAGATTTCGGCAGTGATCTTCGATTTTGACGGCGTGATGACCGATAACCGAGTGTGGGTGGATGCCGACGGGAACGAAGTGGTCGCGGCGGACCGCAGTGACGGCTGGGGCATCGCCCGGCTGCGCGAACGCGGCATCAACATGGTGGTGATTACCGCTGAGGTCAATCCGGTGGTGAAAGCCCGCTGTGAAAAGCTGCGCATCCCGGTGGTGATGGGCATCCGCGACAAAATGCTGGTGCTGAAAAACTATTTGGAAGAGAACCACATCAACCCAGCCGAGGCCATTTACATCGGCAACGACATTAATGATGTGCCCTGTTTTCCGCTGGTGGGCTGCGCGGTGGTGGTGGCCGATGCCTACCCGGTGGCCGTACAGGCGGCCGACATTGTGCTGACCCGCAAAGGCGGGATGGGCGCCGTACGCGAATTATGTGACCGGATATTAGCCGGTGACCGGATATTAGCCGGTCTGGATTAATAATAGTTGAAGGAACTTGCCATGACAAATGCAGTCAAGATCGGAAACCGCTGGGTTGGTAAGGGTCACCCGGCTTACATCGTAGGGGAAATCGGGATCAACCACAACGGCAGTCTGGATATTGCCAAACAACTGATTCTGGCTGCCAAAGAGGGCGGGCTGGATGCAGTCAAGTTCCAGAAACGAACGCCCGAGTTGTGCGTTCCGCCGGAACAGCGCAATCAGATGCGGGATACCCCGTGGGGATATATCACCTACATGGAATACCGCGAAAAGATTGAATTTGGCGTGGAAGAGTATCGTGAGATCGACCGTTACTGCAAAGAAGTGGGGATTGACTGGTTTGCATCCCCTTGGGATGACCCCTCGGTCGATTTTTTGGAGCAGTTTGATGTGGTGACCTATAAGGTTGCCTCGGCATCGCTGACCGACCGCGGCTTGCTGGAGAAAATCAAATCGCTTAAAAAGCCGATCATTCTGTCCACCGGCATGTCGACCATGGACCAAATCCACGCAGCCGTCAAATTGTTGGGAGAAGAGAACTTGATCATCGCGCATTCCACCAGCGCCTACCCGTGCTCTCCGGATCAACTGAACCTGCGCATGATCGAAACCCTGCAGGAGGAATTCAACTGCCCGATCGGGTATTCTGGCCACGAAGTGGGTCTGGTCACCTCGGTGGTGGCGGTGGCGCTGGGAGCTTCACTGGTGGAGCGGCATATCACGCTCGACCGCGCCATGTGGGGCACTGACCAATCTGCCTCGGTGGAGCCGGTTGGCTTCCGCCGTCTGGTCAAAGATATCCGCGTGACCGAGCTGGCCCTCGGCGATGGCGAGAAAAAGGTATACAGTAACGAACTGCCCATCATGGCCAAGCTGCGAAGGAACAATACCATTTCATGACCGGCATCAGACAACGCCTTTTCAGCGGTATTTCGCGCCGGATGCATCATTCGATGCAGAATGCCCGGCTGGTCCGGTATTCACGGCGCGTACAGGCCGCCGAACCGGAGACGGATCAACGCCCGGTCATTTTCTTTAACGCATCCACTCGATTAGACGCGCTCAGCCTGAATGCCGGTTTTTCGCTGATCACCTCCTGGGCGCTGCGCTTGCAGGGTGTGCCGGTAGTCTATTTTGTGTGCAGAAGCGGCATGACCCACTGCGTGCTGGGCACCGACCGCGATAATCCGCGTAAACGCCCGCCCTGCAAACCGTGTATCGCCCAATCACGGAATACCTACGCTAACAGTGAAACGCACTGGTTCAAGGAAGAGATCGATCCTGATCTGCAGAGTCTGGTAGATGGCCTGGATCTGGAAGGCCTTTCGAAGCTGGAATATCAGGGTATGCCCCTGGGAAAACTGGTACTGCCCTCACTGCGTTGGATTTTGCGCCGCCACCATCTGGTGGATGACGATAAAACTCGTCATTTCTTCAGGCACTACATCCTCTCGGCTTGGTCGATTGCGCAGCAGTTTACCGAATTAATTGAGGAGAACCAGCCGCAGGCGGTAGTTGTCTTCAACGGTATGTTTTACCCTGAGGCGGCTGCTCGATGGGTGGCATCGCACCACCAGCCGGCGGTTAAGGTCATATCGCATGAAGTAGGATTGCGGCCGTTCAGCGGTTTCTTCACCACCGGTGATGCCACGGCTTACCCGATCGACCTGCCTGAGAGCTTTCAACTCACCCCCCAACAGGAAGAAATTTTGGATGGGTATCTCGCTCAGCGCAGAACCGGCAACTTCAGCATGGCGGGTGTGCGTTTCTGGCCGCAAATGACCAAGATCGGCACCGATTTTTGGGAATATGCCGCCGGATTCAAGCAGATGGTATCCATTTTCACCAATGTGATTTTCGATACCAGCCAGGGACAGGCCAACGTGCTCTTCGACGATATGTTCAACTGGCTGGATCAGATGCTGCTTGTGGTACGCGAGCACCCCGAGACGCTGTTTGTGCTGCGCGCGCATCCGGATGAAACCCGCCCCGGTAAACAAAGCCTGGAGAGCGTGGCTGATTGGGTGAAAACGAACGCAGCAGACCATCTTCCGAACCTGGTATTCATCCCGTCCGAGCAGTTTTTCAGCTCCTATGAGCTGATCGAAAAATCGAAATTCGTGATGATCTACAACTCCACCATCGGGCTGGAGGCGTCCATCATGGGAGCGGCGGTGCTGTGTGCCGGGAAATCGCGCTTCACGCAGATCCCCACCGTTTTCTTCCCCACCAACCGGACCGAATATTTGCAAAAGCTGGAAACTTTCCTGCATGATGAAACCATACCCGTACCGGATGCGTTCAAACGCAACGCCCGGCGATTTTTGTACGCGCAGATTTACCGCACCTCCCTGCTGTTTGACTCCTTTTTGGAGGAAGACCGGGTCTGGCGAGGATATGTGGCTCTCAAGCGGTTCCCGCTATCAGATTTGAGCCCGGAAAAAAGCGAAACCATCCAGGTATTGTTGGACGGCATTTTGCGGGATGGCACCTTTTTACTGGATGCGTAAACCATGAAAAGCTGCTCCATTCTAATCCGCGGATATAACGAGGAAGAACACATCGGCCGGCTGCTATCGGGCATTTTGCAGCAAACGGTGAAAGATGTGCAGATCATCCTGGTCGATTCCGGTTCCACCGACGCCACCCTGTCCATCGCGGCCGCCTTTTCGGCGCGCCACCCGGTGGAGGTGGTGAAAATCCGCCCAGAAGAGTTTACCTACGGCAGATCACTCAACATGGGCATGGCGCATGCCGTCAAGGATTTTGTGGTCATCGCCAGCGCGCACGTGTACCCGGTGTATCCTGACTGGCTGGAGCAGATGCTTAAGCCGTTTGACGACCCGCAAGTGGCGCTCACCTACGGCAAGCAACGCGCCCCAAAAACCTCACACTATTCCGAGAACCAGATCTGGCGGCAATGGTACCCCGACGGTCCCAAACCGAACCAGAAGAACCCGTTCTGCAATAACGCCAACGCCGCCATCCGCCGCTCATTGTGGCTGGAGCATCCGTATGACGAAACTCTTTCCGGTCTGGAAGATATGGATTGGGCGCGCTGGGCGCAGGAGCAGGGCCATTTGATCACTTATGTGCCCGAGGCTGAGGTGATGCATCTGCATCACGAGACCTGGCATGGGATTTACAATCGCTATAAACGCGAGGCGATGGCTTTCAAGTATATTTACCCGCAGGAGAAGTTCAGCCTGGGGGATATGCTGCGCCTGTGGCTGGTGAATGTTTCCAACGACTTCCGTGATGCCGCCCGTGAAAAGGTGTTCGGCAAACACTGGGCGCGTATCATGGCCTACCGGTACAACCAGTTTTTGGGCACATATCACGGTTACCGCAGGCAGGAATCACTCACCTGGGAGCTGCGTCGCGAATATTACTATCCGCGCATGGAGAGCAACGGGACGCCCAAATCACGCACCTTTGCTCCTATTCGGTATCAGGATGATACACAAAATGGTCTATCCGGAGAGCCGGCATCTTTGAACAAACCGGCGGAGGAGAACAAATGAAACCACGCATTACGGCTCTGGTTCCCATGCGGCACCATTCACAGCGCGTACCCGGCAAGAATTACCGCCTGCTGGCCGGCAAGCCGCTCTACCAGCACATCCTGGCCACGCTGTCGACCTGCCCTGAAATCGATGATATCGTGGTGGATACGGACAGCCCGGTGATCCTGGAGGGAATGAAGGATGTTTTCCCGAAGGTGATCTCGCTGGAGCGGCCTGAATCGCTGCGCGCCGATACGGTGCCGATGAACGAAATTCTTTTGTACGACACCGCGCAGGTCAAATCGGATCTGTATCTGCAGACCCACAGCACCAACCCGTTGCTGCGGTCACAGACCATCTCTGCGGCCATCCAGGCCCTGCTAGCCAACATGCCGGCCTTTGACTCGCTGTTTGGGGTTACCCGCCTGCAGACCCGTCTGTGGGATGCGCTGACACGGCCGATTAATCACAACCCGGCCATCCTGCTGCAGACCCAAGACCTGCCGCCTGTGTACGAAGAGAATTCTTGTGTGTATATTTTCTCACGCGAAACCTTGCAGATCCGCCGCAACCGCCTGGGCGAGCGGCCGTACATGTTCCCGATCAACCGTTCGGAGGCGTGGGATATCGACGAAGAACTCGACTTTGAAGTATGCGACCTGCTGCTGAAGAACCGGCTAGCCGCGGAAAAAGCCTAATTACTCACTTTACTGGATGAACCATGGATGTATTATTCTCTGCCCCTTATATGATCCCGTACCGGAACCGCTTCCGGCCTGTGTTTGACCATTACCGGATTCACCTGATCGAGCCGGATGTGCATGAACGCATGTCTGAAGCTGAGTTGCTGCAGTACGCCGGGCAGTTTGACGGCGCGGTGTGCGGCGACGACCGTTTTACCGAGCATGTGATCCAACAGTGCCTGCCGCGCCTGAAGGTGATCTCCAAATGGGGCACCGGCATCGACTCTATCAACAAGGAAGCCGCAGAGCGAATGGGCGTGCAGGTGTGCAACACGCCCAATGCCTTCACGCTGCCCGTGGCGGACAGTGTGCTAGGGTACATGCTCAGCTTTGCCCGGCGCCTGCCGTGGATGAACAAGGCCGTGCACACCGGCGAGTGGGAAAAAATCCCCGGCCGGTCACTCTCGGAATGCACCCTGGGTGTGATTGGCCTGGGCAATGTGGGCAAGGCCGTCATCCGCCGGGCGCGCGCCTTTGGCATGAAGATCCTCGGTACCGATATCATCCAGATCGCACCTGATTTCATTCTGGAGTACGGTGTGGAGATGACCTCACTGAAGGATCTGCTTCAGCGATCCGATTTTGTGAGCGTCAACTGCGATCTCAACCCTACCAGTCGGCATCTGATGAACGCGGAGACCTTTGGGTGGATAAAACCGGGCGCGGTAATCATCAATACTGCCAGAGGTCCTATCATCGATGAAAAAGCGCTGACCGAAGCACTACTGAGCGGCAGGCTGGACGGCGCGGCCATGGATGTATTTGAGGATGAGCCGCTGCCGGCGGAATCGCCGCTGTGCCGGATGGACAATGTGATGCTCGCCCCGCACAACGCCAACTCCAGCCCCTCGGCCTGGGAGCGGGTGCACTGGAACACCCTGCGCAATCTGATCCGCGGGCTGGGTCTGCCGGCGGAGGATCTGGATCAGTTTATCGGCAAAATCTAAATCGCGGAGGCGGTTATGAATGATGAAAAACGCGTGGTGATGATCACCGGAGCCGCCGGGGGGGTGGGGCGGGCCACCATTCAACTATTCGCGGAGAAGGGCTGGCGGGTGATCGGCGTGGACCGGTCTGAGTTTGGCCCCGGCTTCCCATCCGACGGCCTGTTTATCCAGGCAGATATCTCGGAGGCAGAGAATTTTGAGAAGATCTTTACCGCCGCCCAGGCGTTTACCAGCCGG
>DAISXR010000069.1:0-1542 GCA_036825755.1 Anaerolineaceae bacterium | reverse complement strand
CGGCTGGAAAACCTGGCCCGCCGTACCGTCAACGGCAAGATCGGCCAGCCGGAAGAAATCGCGCATGCTATATACTTCCTGGCTGATCAAGAGCAATCCTCATTTATGACCGGTCAGGCTATCATCGTGGACGGTGGTGCGACCGCCAGATTGAGCACAGAATGAGCGCATTCAAACAGACCCTTAAGGAAAAACTGCCGCCTGGTGTGGTACAGGTGCTGAAAGATGTATATGACGCCGGCGGTCGCCTGAAAACCTGGCCGTCCGCCGCGTTTCACCCACAACGGCGCGAGAGTATCCGAAAGCTGGAAGCACTGAAAGATCTACATCAAGGCGAGCGCTGCTTTATCATCGGCAACGGGCCTTCGCTGCGCAACACCGATCTCAGCAAATTACGCTGCGAGACCACCATCGGCATGAACCGGTTTTTCTTGGCTTTTCCGGAAATGGGTTTTGAGACCTCTTATTTCCTCTCGGTCAATGATCTGGTGATCGAGCAATCTCGCGATGAACTGATGGCCCTGAAGATGCCGTGCTTTTTTGGCTGGCGCGCGCACCAGTGGCTGCAAATGAAAGAAAATATCCAATTCCTGTACACCTCGTATACCGGGCCGAAGTTTTCAAAAAACGTATCCGGTAGGGTATGGGAAGGCGGTACGGTGACGTATGTGGCGCTGCAACTGGCCTACCATTTGGGGTTCAAGACGGTCATCCTGATCGGCGTGGATCACAATTACGGCAGCCAGACCGGCGCGCCCAATTCCACCGTCACCTCACAGGGCGACGATCCGCATCATTTCCACCCCGGTTACTTTGGCAAGGGTTTCCGCTGGCAGCTCCCCGATCTGGTCGCCTGGGAAGACGCTTACCGGTTGGCCAGAAAGACCTATGAAGAAGATGGCCGCGAGGTGCTGGACGCCACGGTGGGCGGCAAGCTGACCGTGTTCCGCAAAGTGGATTACAACAATCTGTTTTCGTAATTCGAGATCAGCCTATGCCGCCGCTTGTCAGTATCGTCACCCCCTCGTATAACCAGGCTCGATTTCTGGAACAGACCATCTGCTCTGTGCTGGAGCAGGACTATGCGGAAATTGAATACCTGGTGGCAGACGGCGGGTCCACAGACGGCAGCCGGCAGATCATTGAGAAATTCTCCCCGCGCCTGACCTGGTGGGTTTCCGAACCGGATCAGGGACAGGGGGACGCCATCCGCAAGGGCTTTTCGCATGCCCGCGGTTCCTATCTGGCGTGGATCAACTCGGACGATTATTATCTGAATGGCATGATCAGCGAGGCGGTGCAGGCGCTGGAGGCCAATCCGCAATGGGGCTTTGTATATGCCGATGTGCTGGCGGTGGATGAACACGACCGCCGTATCAACCTGCTGCGTTACGAGCCCTACACGCTGGCTGATCTGATGCAGTTTAAAATCATCGGGCAGCCGGCGGTGGTGATGCGCCGCAGCATCTATGAACAGGCCGGGGGGATCTCGGCAGACTATCATTACATGCTGGATCACCATTTGTGGCTGCGCATGGCGGC
>DAISXR010000068.1:13683-19125 GCA_036825755.1 Anaerolineaceae bacterium | reverse complement strand
TTACCTCGTTCAGGGCGGTAATATCCTCCAGCGGGTCGCGGTCCACCAGGATCAAATCGGCGAATTTACCACGCTGAACGGTGCCAAACTGGTCGCCAGCGCCGATCACCTCCGCGCCATGTTTGGTGGCAGCCTGGATGGCCTGCATGTTGCTGAGCCCCATGCGCGTCATCATCTCCAGCTCTTTGTGCAGCACGGCAAAGCCTTCACTGGCAATCACGTTGTCGGTGCCGGCTGCAAGCCGGATACCGCGTGACAGCAGCAGCGCAATCGTGCGCGGATACTGTACCACCACCCGGTCGGCCCAGTTTTTGGTGGCCATTAACTCATCCACATCTTCCTGAAATTCCACGCTCATGGCGGCCATGGATTTGTCACCCATCGACCGGATGGTCTGCTGGATGAAGTGGTACACCCAGATAGTGGGCACCACGGTGATATCTTTTTCGGCGATTAAATCGGCCGTCTCGGGATCAATAAAATTGCCGTGCTCAATGCTGTCCACCCCTGCCGTGGCCGCCAGTCGGGTGCCGATATAGTTACCGGCATGAATGGCGATGCGTTTGCCCAAACGGTGCGCTTCATCGACACCGGCCCTGATCTCTTCCAGTGAGAATTCCGGATAATCGCTGCGATGCGAGCTGAGCAGCTTGATAAAATCAGCGCCGGCGCGCACCTGCTCACGCACCACCTTGCGGATAGCCTGGGGGCCATCCACCTGCAATACGCCTTCCAGCCCGGTGCCGTGACCGCCCGTCATGCAGATGCCCTGACCGGCCGCGTAAATGCGCGGACCCAGCAAGATTTTATTTTTCACCGCGCTGCGGGCCGCCAGATCGGCATAGTGGCCGTCACAGATGGCGCGCACCGTGGTGATGCCGGCTTGCAAGGTGCTCATCAGGTTGTTGGCTGCCACGAAAGTCTGGTACGCCAGGAACGAACCTTTGGGTTTGACCGGCACAAAGCCCTCGTGGAAAAGGTGAACATGGCTGTCCACCATGCCGGGCAGAAGGAATTTCCCTGTGCCATCTACTACCTGGGTGCCGTCGGGTAGGCCAAAATCACCCTTGCGGCCCACCTTTTCGATTTTTTCACCGTGTACCAGCACGATTGCATGCTTGACCGGTTTTCCGCCCAGCCCATCCACCAGGGTGGCGTTTTCAATGGCAATATACTCAGCAGGATGATCACTCATAAAAACTCCTCGAAGACGCCCTGCAGGCAGGGGCGCTGATTATCATTTCCAAGGGTGTTTTATTTCAGAGCGGGCTGCCATTACCGGCTCGCAGCACCACTTCTTCTTTGCCTTTCAGCATTTCGTCGATGCGATCCACCACTACCTTGAGGTGCTGCGGTTTGTGGACATAATCCAGATCATCGGAGCGGATGGTCAGCACAGGGCAGAGATCAAAAGTCTTGACCCAATCTTCATAGAAACTGTCCAGCAACTCCAGGTAACCGCGATCAATACTGCTCTCCATATTGCGGGCGCGGCGCTGGATGCGGGTATACAGCACATCCACCGGCGCTTTCAGATAGATGAGCAGGGAAGGCGGCGGCAGGGTTTTCACCACCAGATCAAACACCTTGCGGTAGGCCATATAATCCAGCTCGGTCAGGTTGCCCATCTGGTACAGCGCCCGGGCGAAAATGTAAGCGTCTTCAAAAATGCTGCGGTCGATGATGGCCGAGCGCGGGTCATTCCACATATCAATCTGCTGTTGGGCGCGGTGCCCCAAAAAGAAGATTTGCAAGTGAAAAGACCAGGTGCGCATATCGGCGTAGAAATTGGGCAAATAGGGGTTATCCGCCACCGATTCATAGGCTGTTTTCCAGCCCAGTTTTTCGCCAATCAGTTCGGTCAGCGAGGTCTTTCCGGATCCAATATTACCCGCCACCAGAATCAGTCTTTTAACCATGTTTTTCCTCCGGAAGAGTTAAGGTGACCATCAGCCTCTATTGTAATGGAAATAACAACAAAAAACAGCCGGGATCGAACCGGCTGTGGGATGGAGTGAGGACATTTATTCCATTTCGGGCTGTGACAGTTGTTCGTAGTAGCGGTTCAGCCAGTGGTTCGACCATCCAAACCAGCTTGTATCGCGGATGATTTTCATCACCTGCTCGCGGGTGAGTTTGGCTTCCGAGACGATCACATTAACATTGTTCTTGCTGACTGCCAGGGTTTTAATGGCAAAAAACAGCGGCCACATGCACGCCAGGCGAATTCGGTGCTGATGGCGTGGGAAAGCCATGATATAGCTGATCCCCTTCATCAGGTGTGAGCTGGCTTTTTCAGCCAAGTTGTTGATCACCAGCATGGCTTTGTCCACGTTCTCGGGCGCAAACAATCCTTCGCGGGTGAGCCCATAATGCTCGTACAGCGACTGCGGTACATACACCCAGCCGCGTTCATAATCTTTTCGGATCCCGCGGATGATGTTGACGGTTTGCAGCGCCAACCCGTACTCACGCGCCAGGGGCATCAATTGGTCAATGCGTTTCTTGACTCGCGGTGAATACCAGGCAAAAATCTCGGTCAGCAGATACCCCACCAGACCGGCCACCTGATGCATGTAGTCATCCATGGCGGTTTCATCTTCCACAAAGGGGCCATGAGCCTGCCAGCGGGCCATGCCCAATGAGGTCTGCTGCACACGGTTGATGATGATTTTCTGCAGATCATCGGGCAGGTTTTTCAGGAGACCCAGATATTCTCCGGCTCGGAGGGCGGTTTGCACTTCGGGGTCATCCGACGGTGCGAGATAGGCAATCCTGGTTGAAAGCGCATCCACCGGGGCTGAACCGTTGAGCACATTGGCCCACAGGCGCAGCAGTTCGGGTTTTTCTTCAACGGGGATCTGCTCATTA
Organism: Anaerolineaceae bacterium; assembly: GCA_036825755.1. Classification (GTDB taxonomy): domain Bacteria; phylum Chloroflexota; class Anaerolineae; order Anaerolineales; family Anaerolineaceae; genus JAJFTV01. Next base: position 16,254 of record DAISXR010000068.1, on the reverse strand, counting down.
TCTTCCAGACAATCTGACACGCGCAGCAGCAGATAGGAAAGGGTGATGGATTCGCGCAAAATGTAGGGCAACAGCTCAATGGATAAAGCAAAGGTCCGGCTGACCTTGCGCAGCATGTTGTGGTGTTCCATCACTTCTGCGGGCATTTTCTTCTCCTGTGACCGTATCACTAATAATTATACTGATACCCGGTAAAAAATTCATCAATAGGCGATTATTAAAAAGGGGGCAACTTCTTCAATGTCTATTGTAAAGCTATTCACGCTGATTAACCCCTTTCCTTTCAGAGGGTTGCATAAAGAAGTGATTAATTTCGGATGATTGAGGAGAATAGACTGATTTTACAAAACGAAACGAAAGATTGTTATCGAGTCCTTACCATATAGTAAGCGAGATCCACCCAGCGGCCATCACCAGCGTAACCAAAGTGATGATGATGCCAGCGCGGGTGTATTCGCCAAAGCGCAGTTCAATACGCCAGGCCTGGGCAATTTCAGCCACAATCAAATTCGCCACCGACCCCAGCAGGGTGAGGTTGCCCGCCAGTGTGCTCACCGCAGCCAGGGTCAGCCAGCCCGCGCGCGGATCGGCCAGACGTACGATGACCGGCTTTAGCAGCAGCACCGCCGGTACGTTGGAGACCAGGTTACTCAACAGGGTGGTGGAAGCGGTCAGGCTGACCACGTTGATGTTTTTGCTCACATCCACCAGCTCGAACAAGCGGGCGGTGATACCGTTCAGCTCCAGCGAGCTGCTGACCACAAACATACCGGCAAAAAACACCAGCAGGCTCCAGTTGACTTCGCTGAATACCATCTCTGGGGTGTTGACCCGTGATATCAGCAGCAGACAGGCGGCAATCAGCGCGGCTGTGGCCGTGGGAACGCCGATCAACAGGGCGACCAGCATACCGGCGGTGACGGTGAGCACGCGGATCATCTGGAAACGAGCGTAATGCGGCGTATCCTCGGTTTGCGCAAGAGAGATCAGCGGGTTGTCTTTTGAAAATTCCTGCCGGTAGAACAACACAATTACCACCCACACCACCGCCAGCCCGGCCAACGAGATAGGCGCCAGGGCCAGGAAGAAATCGGTAAATGAGATCCCGGAGGCCACGCCGATGATCATATTCTGGGGGTTGCCGGTGATGGTGGCCGCCGAGCCCACGTTGGACGCGCAGGCCAGGCCGATTAGATAGGGAATGGGGTTACGCTTCAGTTGCAGCGTTGTCTCAATCAGCAGTGGGGTGAACATCAGGCAGATGGTGTCATTCAGAAACAGGGCGCTGAGTACACCGCCCAGCAGGATCACCAGCGCCAGTAAAATGCGCGGAGTTTTAGCGGCTGTCATGATGCTGCGCCCGGCCAGATCAAAGAAACCGGCCAGTTTGAGATTGGCATTGATCACCATCATGGCGAACAGCAACACCAGCGTGTCAAAATCCAGCGAGGCGGCGATATCCTCAAAGCGGATCTGCCCGCTTACCAGCAGCAGACCCACCCCGATGAGCACAATGGTGGCCCGGTTTGACTTGATTAACGGCCAGCGCCCAATGGCGATACCAATATAAGTGATAATGACAATCAGCAGTGTGATCCACATAAGGCACGCCAATTATACATTCTGTTGGCGTTTCAAGAGGCGGCGCATCCCACCTGCTGGCGGATTGAACATGCCATCAAAATTGCGTACAATAGAAACGGCTCATTGTTTCAGATTGTAAATCTGAATTCTCGTCTTGTGAATCAGGTATCGCCTGCAAACCGGTGCATTTTGCCCGGTTCTCACAGCCTTTTCGGACAACGGCGACCGGAGGAAGCGGGGCAGATGGGATGAGAGAAAAAATTTCCCGGCCTGCGGGTTACAGACCCCGGCGAAGTAAAGGAAGACGCGCTCCTCAGCAGATGAATGACAACCTGACCGGGTTGGAAAACATGCCGCATGAGGGGGTATCGCTGCCCATGCTGCAGCGCACGATGCTGCGTATTCAACGTCAGCAGGGCAATCAGGCTGCCAAACAGTTCCTGGAGAAGCGTGGACGCTGGAACATCGTCCAGCGAGTGCCGGTACGCGAGACCAGCGTACGCAACGAGATACTCAGTAATGAGGTGGATCCCACCACCGGGCAGTTCAACCAGCGGGAGTATCAGGTTTCGGCGGTGAATGACTTCAACGAAACCGCCAATATCAATTACGATATGATCCGCAAGGACACCCCTCCCAAAGTGATGGTCACCATGCTGATCAAGTTTGTGAGCCAGTGGGGTGAACGCGGCTGGCTGTTCGATTCGCCGCCGCAGCCGGTGCCAGCTGCCATGCACCCGTTTATCCGTACGGTCTGCAACGACCTGACGGATACCTGGAATACACAAAATCGGTTTGAACTGGTAGGCCGGCCGGATGTGTTCAGCGCCGTTCCGGCCGCGGTCACTCCGGCGGGCGGAGCCGCGGTAGCCACAGGCGCAACCCCCGCAGGATCTGCCGGCCCAGCCACAACACCGGCAGGGGGCGGAACAGCCGCAGCCGGAGCCGGTACAGCGACCGCCGGGCCGGTCACCACCGCTGTACCTG
>DAISXR010000068.1:1259-13583 GCA_036825755.1 Anaerolineaceae bacterium | reverse complement strand
TTCGGGCATATGCTGGGCATACCGGATGAATACTCGCTTTCCAACCCGGAGGCGCACAACATTTTGCATCAAATCTCACCCAACCCGGCGACTCGCAACACCATGGACGCGCTGCTGGATCAGGCCGGGCTGCGCGAGGTAATTTTGGCGGCTCTGCGGCCTGAACTGGAAGCCCGCGTGGCCGGGCTGGGGGCTGCCACCGCACAGGCTTTCACGCAGCAACAAAATGCCATGCAACAAAACCTGGCCGCCGGTTTGCGGCGCGCCTGGCATACCCCTGAAGTGCTGGATTCGGCTGAATTCAACCTGCGCGCTGATCTGGAAGGAGCGGGCGGGCAGGAACGCGCGCTGCACGAGTTGCGTCGGGTGCTCGATTTCGAAGCTACCCAGAATCTGAGCGAGGGGACCATCGCCAACCGGGTGGTGCCGCAGGAACTGGACCCCTCCCGGATTGAACAGATTATCACCTCGCAGATGCTGCAGGTGACCAGCAATTTACAGCGCCCCAGCTTCGACATCCCCTACACCACCGAGAGCGGCGCCTCAGCCGCCAACAACATCACCGTGGAACTGGCCAGCGGGGTAGGCGCGGCGGGATCCCCACTGCGCACCGCCGCCGAACAGGCCGCCCAAACAGGGATTGGCACACCGGCAGCGGCAGGGCCCGCTGCCGGTCCGGCTGCGGCCGGAGGGCCAACCCCACAGTTGTACCCATCCAACACACTTTTGGGCAGGTTGACGGCATTACCAGGCCGCTGGCGCAACATGCGCCAGGCCATGGACACACAGCTTTCCGAATTGCCGGACGAGATTGGTTTCGCGGTGGATGCGCAACTGGCGGCCAACCCGCTCAGCGGGCAGGTGAATAATAACATCCGCCAGCTTTACCAGGCGCTGTACCGGTTTGTGGAGAACGCTACAACCGCTGCTGCGGTAATGACCTTGCGTAACTTTCTGACCGATGAGATCAGCTCTGAAATTCAACATCAGGTGGATGATATGATGGCGGTCATTGAAGGTGAGATTGCCCAGCATCACACCGCTCAGGGCATGGGCACCAATGCTGCGCCGTCTATCGCCCCTGATCCCCAACTGCTGGCTTCAGCCCGGCAAATGCGTCTTGAAGCTGAAACCTTGATGAACCCGCTGGCCGGACCGGCCCAAGCCGGCCCGGCTCCGGCCGGTGGGGGAGCGCCCGCTCCGGCCGCGCAAAATGTACGCTTCACCTTCAACAACCAGATGGGCAACAATAACGCCTCCAACCGCATCCGGGAAGATCAGGTGCAACGAATAGCCGGGTTGTTCAACGGAAATGAAGACCTGCACCGCGAGGGCGAGGGCGATTTTCGAGTACAGGCATATTAGCAGGCAGCGTTGACAGGAAAAATCAGGAACCCTATGACATCAAGTGATCCACATCCCTGTTTGCAGTTCACCATCACCCACCCGGAACCCGGACGGGTGGATCAAATTCTGGCTGTCTACCAAGACGGCCGGCGTGAAATGTATGTGACGGCCGCGCTGGCGAATGAACAGCGCAGCCGTGTGGGAACTTTTTTGGCAGAACCGGACACATCTATCGGCCGCCAGGCGGGAGAACTCGCCAGCCGGCTGATGGCGCTCGATTTTGAGGGCCAGCCTTATCCGCGCGGGGTGCAGTGGGCGGTGACCGCTTATAATGACAACGGGGAAGCACGTTCACACCTGCTTTCGGTCATGGAGCATACCCCACTGCCCTCTGAGCTGCAAGAGGCGCTGGAACAGGGTAAAGCCTGGATGGCACAGGCTGCCGGTCGGCCCTGCCGGGCTCTCGAAATCTCCGCCCGGTTGCAGGCCAGCGAACGCGGTTTGCGGCTTGCGGTCACCTTCAAAGCCGCTGGAACGCAGCCCATCCGGTTTTTGCTCATGTCAGGCGGGCTGGCGCTGGAAAGTGAGTGGGAGGGGCAGCGTAGTGAAATCTGGCAGCTCACCGGTCGCCCCAGCATGGGCATGTTGCATCCAGATGGCACCCTGGCCGATGGCGTGATCATCCCTGCGGAGTTAGGGGCAGGATCTTCAGTGTTACTGGCCCTGCGCCCGCAGCCGCAGAAGCGCATCCATCCGGAGCATCCGCTGCGGCTGTTATGCTGGGGATGGATGGATGCAGCCAAACCGGGCGAACCCCTACGCAGCTTCCCGGATGTGCCGGTCTGGCTGGCCTGCACGGTGGAGTTGGTGCAGTCATAGATTCAATGCAGAAAAGGATAAAAATTCAATGGCAAAGAAGAAGGAAGAAATCCCTCCGTATATGCTGCGGGCTTTGACGGATGAAAATTTGATTGAAGGAATGGTGGAAGGGGATACGCACTTGAGTTTTGCTTCCGATGAGGAACAGCATACGCCCATCCATTTTACGTCGGCCAGGGTGAGCTGCACCCGCCTCGCGGATCGCAGCGTGAGTGTATATCAGGATGTGTATCTCAGAAAGAACCAGGCCCTCATTTACATCCCGGATACCGATTACACCCGGCTGCCCCAGATGACGGTGTGGGAAATGTTCAAAACCCCTCTACCGGGTGATTTTTTTATCGGGCAATACAGCCTGGAGGGAAAATTGATGATCATGGGCAGGAACCAGTTCATGTTTCAGCATGAAATGCCGGTGATGGATGTACGCATCGGCAATCGATTGGCTGGCGCTGGCTGGCCGGAAATTTATGCCCCGTTGGTGGTGGTGAACGCCTACCGGTTACACTTCTGGGCGGAGCGGTAGACGCGCCAATTACCCGAAACCCGAACCCGCGAATCGTGTAAACAAAAATGAGGCGGCTGGATCATTCAGCGCCTCGTTCTGTATTAATCAGTTTTTGGAATAATGTGACAGGTCTATGAATTCTTGGCCGGATTACGCCGTAACGGCATGGTCATGCAGCGCGGACCGCCCAATCCGCGTACCAGCTCGGAGCCTTCGATCTCGATTACGCCGATACCGTAGGCGCGAAGAGCCTGGTTGGTGTGGATGTTGCGGTCATACGCCACCACACGCCCGGGAGCGATGGCCAGCGTGTTGGTGCCGTCGGAACCCTGCTCGCGGGCGGCATAGCGCGCATCATTGTTGGCGGTGTTGATCACCTGCAAGGGGGCGTTGAACTCATCCACCAGGATTTGTTTGAAGGTGCGCTGTTCGCGCTGCGGTTGAGCGGTGATCACGCCGTCGCTGCCGGGCTGTGCTTCAAACCGGCGAATCTCGGTGATATTGTCGATCACATCCGAATACGACACCACGATACCGGGTGCCACGATGGTGAAGACCGTGTCGAGATGCATATATTCGCGTGCAGCCGGGATGTTCACCTCATACACACGGCGGGTACTGCCGCACGTGAACAGGTTCTTCGCCAGCAGGGCGATGCTTTCCGAGCGGGTGCGCTGGCTGCAGCCAATGGCGATGGCTTCCTCGTTGATAATGATGATATCGCCGCCCTCGATGGTATACGGGCGGTCCTCGCTGGGGCTGTCACCGTACACGATAGGGTTTTGCTTCAACAGCGGATGCCAGCGCAGCACGGCGCGGGTGAGCAGCATATCGCGCACGCGGGCGGGGTAATGCGCCTTGCAGGAAACCACCCCGTTGTTGATCACGGCGGCGGGATCACGCGAAAAGTAAATGTTGGGGATGGGATCCAGGATGAAGAAATCCTCCTGGCTGGCCGATACGGGCTGCCCTTTTGTGCAGGCGTCAAATTCCGAGGCGGTGAGGCCCGCGAACAGGATGTCGATCAACTGATCGGCCGAGCAGTGATCCAACAGCACCTCGGAGATGCCTGGCTGTCCGGCTGCCAGACTGGCCTCATGCACCATATTCTTCAAAACGGCCGGATCCTGCGCGATATCTGCAACCAGATCTTCCAGATACACCACATTCACACCCTGGGCGCGCAATGAGGCGGTGAAGGCGTCATGTTCTGACATCATTTTCTTGTGAAAGGGAATGTCTTCAAACAGCAGACGGGTCTTGTTGCCCGGGGTAAGCCGGTCAATTTCTCTTCCCGGACGGTGAACGAGGACGTATTCCAGAGTGTCAAATTCGGAGGTGATGTGGCTTTGGATGGACTGGATGGACCCGCGAGTATTCATAAAAGAGACTCTCCCACAGATGTGAACTTGTATTCAGGCGACAGCCGCACGCAAACAACGAATTTTACCATCGAAAGAGATGGCCGGGGCAGGACGACGTTTGCTGTGGTTCGTCTCTGGTTATTGTCTGCGGATTTTGTCTTCCACGCGCGGCATACTGTTCTGCACGGTCTGCCAGGCGCGGTTGACCAGCACCTCATACTCGCGGAAGGCGCATGGAATGCCCTGCGCGCGCCAGGGATCCAGATGATCCATCAGGTGAAAGTGCAAATGCGGGGCGGTGGAGTTGCCGGAGTGACCCACGTTAGCCAGATGCATGCCAGGCTGAACCGGTTCACCGGGCGCGACGCGTACCGAACCGGTCTGCGCGTGCACGTACACGGCGTAGCCGTCGCTGCCCTCCACGATGACATAGTTGCCCATCAGTTCGCGAAGGTCAATATCATCGCGCTGCCCCTGGCTGAAAGCGCGCGCGTTGCGGGTGGCGTTGGGGATGTCGCGCAGCGGATGGACCGGGTCGCGCTCAGGCCAGCCATCGGCGGATTGCACCACTACACCGGCCGCGGCGGCGTAAATGGGCTGACCCCAGCCGTAGCATTCGCTCAGACGCACCCCGGACGTCAGATAATGCAGCGGGCTGGTGCGGTAGAATTTGCTGCTGCGCGCCTGCGGATCGATACCCACAAAGTCATAGGCGTAGCGCTCGCCGAACAGATCGGTGCCGTGGCTGGGCACACGCGTACCGGGTGTGTTGGGCGAGATCCATACCCCGCGCAGGGGAAAATCGACGAGGATGATATTATTGGGTGCGGTCATGGGATTACCTTCTAACGGTTCATTCTATCAGAGCGGAGCGAAGCTCACTCCACGATTTTCCAGAACGAGTCCTTGCGGGAAATTTTACCGTCGCTGAACTCCAACAGATCCACCCCGCGCACCTCCACCTGCTTGCCGGTGGTGAACGTGCCGGTCAGCGTCCATTCGGACACGCCAAAATCGCCGCAGACCCAGTGACGGTCATCGCCGTAATGCACATCCGGGATGCCCTCAAAGCGTTTGGCCAGACCGGCGCGTACCTGCTGTTTGCCGTTATAACCGTCACCGCGTGGGGCAGCGCCGCGCGGCATGTAAAAGACACACTCATCCGCGAAAAATTCCATGATGGCATCCAGATCATGGCGGTTGAACGCCTCCAGGAAGGATTTTAAGGTTTCAGCGGTCACAGACGTGGACATGAGATTACCCCTTTGTGTTGATGAAACTTTTGGATGGACTCCGGTTCATTAACCTGTTTACTAAAGATTATAATGCGCTGGGGTGGATATAATAAACGTATCCCATTGATACCCGCGAGGCCGTCATGCGATTTGTGATCAACCCGCGCCCCAGCCTGCCCACCGAACAGACCCCGCCTGAGGGCTGGCATCTCATCCGCCAGCCGACCGCCCGGCGGGGGCTGCTGCTGTCCATTCTGGTGGGGCTGGGGCTGCAGTTGATTCCCTTTGCGCTGCTGACCCTGGATTCTTATCTGTTTCCGCGCATCGAGCCGTACAGCGAGGCGGATCTTTCGTGGTGGATGCTGGCGCCGTTGATCCTGGGCAGCGTTGTGGTGCATGAGGCGCTGCACCTGGTTATGCATCCCGGCGGTGGGATGAGCGGCCAGTCAGCGGTGCTGATATGGCCGGACAAGTTAAGATTTGGGGTGATGTATGAAGGCTGGATGAGCCGCGAGCGCTGGCTGGTGATGCGGCTGGCTCCGCTGGCCGGGCTGGTGGTATTGCCCACCCTGGCGCTGATGTTTGACCCCAGCGTCATCCCGTATATCTGGCGGCAGTTACTGGTGCTGGTGATCTTAATCAACGCTCTGGGCGCGGGGGGTGATCTGGCCGCCTCGGTGATTGTGGCCCGGCAGGCGCCGCGCGGCGCGCAGATTGGGCTGTGGAACGGCCGGGCTTGCTGGCGGATAAATCAGGGATAATCGCCCGGACTCATTTATACGGATATTCGATCTTCGAGTAAAATCATCTTCTGACTGATAGCTCTATTGGTATCGGATTATTCCTTAATTCAAACTCAACAATCAAAAAATGTCTCCAAAGACAAAACAACAAAAGGCAGCGAGTCTTCGCAAACGTTTACAGGTTTTGTTTATTGCGGTGGCCATTATCCCCACATTAGCGATTTGTATCGTCGCGGTGTCGGTAGAGTATATCAACGGCCGCCAGCAGGTGTTGAACCGCCTGCGAACCTCGGGTGAGTTAATTGACTTGGAGCTGGTATCCTGGTTCAAAAGCGTTCAGGGTGAACTGTCTGTTCCGTTGCGTGAAGAGTTTGGATATGAACGCGTTCAAACATTACTGGTATTGGGTGACAAAGCGGAAAACTACGGGTTCTATTCCGAGGCGTTACGCAATCGCCTGCGAATTTTTGTCAATCAATCCGTTCAATTGCAAACTATTGATCTGATCAATCCGGATGGAATGATCATCCTCTCAACCGACAAATCTCGGGATCGGATGGATCTTCCTGAAATCTCAGCTGTTGCCGCGCCGATGTGCGTGATCAAAAATGGGATTGCATACGTGCTGACCCCCATCTATAACAGTGATGGTCAAATCATCGGTCACCTGACGGGGGGAGTCAAACTGGATCGGATCACCTCGATACTCGATGCATCCACCAGCCTGGGTTCCACCGGCAAAACTTACTTAATCACCGATACGCTGGCTCAAAAGGCTTCCTCGGCCGGAAGCTTGGTCAGCGTAGAGTTATGGGATCAACAGGTCAAACTCATACAGGATTCCACCTTTGGAAGAAATATTACCAACCATCTGGATGGACAGGCTGTGTATTTTGACAGTCAAAAGAACCCGGTGATCGGTTACTCTCACTGGATCCCTGAAATGCAGATGGGTCTAATGATCGAACAGGATTTTACAACCGCTTATAAAGCCCTGTTTCTGACGCTGCTGGTGAGCATTGGAGCTGTTATCCTGGCGGTCTTTCTGGCAGCCATGGTGGCGTGGCTCACCGCAAAAAAAATCGCCCGGCCGATCGAAAATCTGGCGTCGGCGGCCAATCAAATGGCGCACGGTCATCTGGAACAGACCGTGCCGGTGGATCAAATGGATGAGATTGGAGTCCTGGCGCAATCCTTCAACAGCATGACAACCCAGTTGAGCAATCTGATCATCGGCCTGGAAACGCGTGTGGAAGAACGCACAAGAGATCTTAAACAGCGAGCCCTTCAACTGGAAACCAGCGCCAAAGTAAGCCGTGAGGTCAGTTCCATTTTGGAGATCGACGAACTGCTGGTGCGGGTGGTGGAGTTGATTCATGATAACTTTGGTTACTATCACACCTCCATCAACCTGATGGACGAACAAACCTCACAGCTCACGTATACGGCGGGCACGGACGGAAAATCAACATCGGGAACGCTGGCGCAGAACGAAATCAGCCGGATCAACCAGGAGTGCCTTCAAACCAACCAGACCATTTTGGTTAAGGACACACCACAAAGTGAAATCCGATCTGAACTGGTGATCCCGTTGAGCGTGGGGGACCGCAGCATTGGTACGCTGGATGTGCAGAGCCGGGAGGCAAACAGTTTTTCGCAGGAAGACGTGCTGGTTCTTCAAAGCCTGGGGGATCAGATCGCCATCGCGATCGAAAACGCGAGGCTGTATCAGCGAAACAGTGAACTGGCTGTGCTGGAAGAGCGCAACCGCCTGGCGCGTGATCTGCACGACTCCGTTTCACAATCACTGTACAGCCTGAGCCTGATGGCCGAGGGCTGGAAACGCCTGGTGAAATCAGGCAAGCAGGGAAATGTGGAAGATTACACGGACCGCTTCGCCGAGATCACCCAGCAGGCGTTGAAGGAGATGCGTCTGCTGATTTACGAAATGCGGACACCCGCGCTCGAACAGGATGGATTAATTGGCACGTTGCGCCAGCGGTTGGACGCGGTGGAGCAGCACGCCGGTATTGAAACCGCCTTCATTGTGGATGAACTCTTTTCGCTGGTGGCACCCATCGAACAAGCGCTGTATTGGATTGCACAGGAGAGCCTGAACAACGCTCTCAAACATTCGCAGGCTAACAAGGTTACAATTCACCTGTCTAAAACCCAAACACACATCTTTTTGGACATCTCAGACAACGGCATAGGGTTTGACGTGAACGGCCCGGCCGGATCATACGGTCTTGGCCTGGCAACCATGCGCGAAAGGGCGCGTAAGATCAATGCGCAACTGCTGATCGAAACGACACCCGGAGCGGGAACGACCATTCGTGTACAGGCGCCCATCGTTGAGGGATCGACATTTGTGGACGAGTATCTACTGAAAGAGCGAGAGGGTTAGGCGATGGGAAGAATCCGAATTCTGGTGGCAGATGATCACGCGGTGGTACGCGAAGGATTGCGCCTGTTGATTTCCAGTGACCCGGAGATGGAACTGGTGGGCGAAGCGGTGGATGGTGAAGAAGCGGTCTTTTACGCGCGCAGGGTCAACCCGGATGTGGTCTTGATGGATCTGGTGATGCCGCGCAAGGATGGAATTAAGGCCATCCAGGAGATCAAATTGTTTCTTCCGGAAGCGCGCATTCTGGTTCTGACGAGTTATTCGGAGGAGAACCAGGTTTTCCCGGCCATCAAAGCGGGCGCGCTGGGTTATCTGCTGAAAGACACCCTGCCGCAGCAGCTTCTCCAGGCCATCCATGATGTCTATAACGGTCGGTCTTCATTGCACCCCAGCATCGCTCTCAAGTTGGTGCGTGAGATCAGCAAATCATCCGATTTACCCCCCTCGGAAGAGGCGCTTACGGACCGCGAGATCGCGGTGCTTAAATTACTGGCTCAGGGGCTGACCAACCAGGATATCTCAAAACACCTGACCATCAGTGAGCTGACCGTCGCCACGCATGTGCGGAATATCCTGAGCAAGCTGCATCTGGCCAACCGGACACAGGCTGCCCTGTATGCCCTTCGTGAAGGTTTCGCCAAACTGGATTCTGAATAGCCATCCCTCATCGCGTAGACTCATACGCAGTAATCAATCCATTCCTACCTGATTATGGGTAGGAATGTCTGTTCATTTACCTATAAATGGGAAGAACAATACTCTGTATTTACGTTTGATCAGGGCTGGATGCTTTGTACAATAAAAATAGCCTTGACAAACACGTTGCACAAAGGCGAATCGCTTCCCATTCAACCCGTCAATTATCGCCTCTGATTTTTACCTTGTTTGCTGAGATTTACCGCAATGCTTTGAGGTCATCATGAATAAACGAGAAAGTTTGCTCAGCCTGGTCCAGGGAAATCCACGCACGGAGGGCGTCCCGGCCGGATTTTTCCTGCATTTTGATTCGAAACACCATTTTGGACAGGCTGCTGTTGACAAACACATGGAATATTTCCGTTACACCGGCATGGACTTTGTCAAAATTCAATATGAACGCAATTATCCGTATCTGCCTGACATCAAAAAACCCGAAGATTGGGCCAGAATACCTTTTTACGGCCTGGATTACTATGCCGATCAACTGGGTGTGGTGACCGGGCTGGTGAAGGCGGCCAAAAGTGAGGCGCTGGTTCTGCTGACCCTTTATTCGCCGTTTATGTGCGCCATCCACACCGTGGGTGAGGGGATGTTGATCGATCATTTGCAGCAAAACCCGGAGGCGGTCAAAAAAGGCCTGCGCATCATCGCCGACAGCCTGATGGGGTTTGTGCGCGAGGCGATCAAGCTGGGGATTGATGGGTTTTATCATTCCACCATGGGCGGCGAGGACGGCAGGTTCAACGACCCGGATATCTTCACCCACTACATTCGGCCTTTAGATCTGGAACTGATGACGGAAATTGATCACCAGTGTTCCTTCAATATTTTACATATTTGCGATTATCTGAAACGCTACCGGGATTTAACCCAGTTTGTCGATTACCCGGGTCACGTGGTGAACACCAATCTGCAATTGGTGGACCGCATGGCAACCGGGCAGGAGATCTCCGTCTTATTCGGGCGGCCTTTCATGGGCGGATTGGACAGGAATGGAATCATCGTCAACGGCAGCCTGGGGGAGATCCGTCAGGAGACGACCCGGGTGCTCGAAGCCGCGCCAGCCCGATTTATTCTGGGCGCGGACTGCACGGTTCCATCGGATATTGATTGGGATCATCTGCGCACCGCGATTGACACCGCCCATCAATGGAAATCTTATCGATAAAACATAAGCTTTGAACACAGGAGACACAATGAGCATCGATCAAAAAGTGGATACACCTGAGATGTTGAAAGGTTTTGACGCCCTGGCTGAAAAGACATTGCAGGATTTCGCCTGCGCCGGAGCCGCGGTGGCGGTCATCAAGGACGGCGCGGTGGTTCTCTCAAAAGGGTATGGGTATCGAAATATCGAGACCAAAGAACCGGTCGATTCCGACACCCTGTTTGCAATCGGCTCCGCCTCCAAAGCTTTTACGGCTTTTGGGCTGGGCATGCTGGCAGATCAAAACAAAATTTGTTGGGATCAGCCGGTGAAAAAGTATATGCCCGCGTTTGGCCTGAGCGACGCGTATGCCTCCGAGCACACCACCCCGCGCGATCTGCTGAGCCACCGCACCGGCTTTCCGGGTCACGAACTGACCTGGTATAACAGCCTGCTGACACGCGCTGACCTGCTTAAACGCCTGCCTCATCTGGGATTACACCATCCCTTCCGGAGTAACTTTCAATACGCGAACCTGATGTTTCTGGCGGCCGGCTGCCTGATTGAGGAAGTAGCCCAGAAAACCTGGGAGGAGTACACCCGAGAAAACATCTTTAAACCGCTGGGCATGCAGCGCAGCAATTTCTCCGTGAAGGACAGCATGAAGGACGCCAACGCGGCACAGTCCTACCTGACGGAAAACAGCCGGCCCAAACTCGTCCCGTTCCGCGATCTGGACGCCATGGGGCCGGCGGGATCGATCAACTCCTGCCTGAACGACATGGTCAAATGGGTTTCACTGCATCTGGAGCAGGGAAAATTCAACGGGTCGCAACTGATCAGTGAGAAGAACCTCGAACAGATCCTCACACCGGTGATCCCAACCCCCCGCAGCTTCAACGCGGAATATTTCAACTATCCCGGGCTGGGTGTGATGACCTATGGCCTGGGCTGGTTCATCAATGACTACCGCGGGCACCGGCTGGTGAACCATGGCGGCAGTATCGACGGCTTTCTAGCCTGCATCAGCTTTATGCCGGAAGAGGGTCTGGGTGTGATCTGCCTGACCAACCAGGGTAATTCGGTGGTTCCCTATCTGCTGGCTTACTCGGCTTATGACCGTCTTTTGGGTCTGACGCCATTTGATTGGGGCGAGCGGATGATAGGCGCCAAAAAGAAATTTGATATCCAGACCAATTCCGCGGAAACACAAAAAGAAACCCCCGCACAGGAGCAAGCCCCGCAGCCAACCCGGCCACTGGACGCATACACGGGGGATTACGAGAACCCCGGCTACGGCCTGTTCAAAGTGGAACTTGAGGATGGCGCCCTGAAGGCCCGTTACAATCTGTGGGAGTCTGCCCTCCTGCCGCACGGCTTTGATGCCTTCATCCTGAAAGACCTTTCCGCCATACCGGTGCTGTTCGCGGCCAATTTTGAGGGTGACATCGCCAGCGTTTCCATCCCGTTTGAACCGGATGTGAAAGAGATTGTCTTTACGCGCGTGAAAGCCATAACGGCAGCTTCAGCCGATTTCCTGAAAGCCTGCTGCGGCAAGTACGAAATGGCCGACGGCAGCCTGGCAAATGTGAGACTGAGCAGTGGAAATCAATTATCGGTGACGGTTCCCAGCCTGCCCGAGTTTGAGTTGGAGCAGATTTCGGCCGATCAGTTCAAAGTGAAATCCCTGCCGGCCATTCAAATCAAATTCATCAGCGATGATGCGGGCCAGGTGCCCCAATTTGATCTGATGCAGCCCGGAAGTATCACGGTTGTCAGAAGGATCGCGGAGTAACCCATGCCGGAGTGGTGACGCCGGCCGTGGGAATAACAAATACAGGTAAAACAAAACAGCTATCGAGCAGACAATAAAATCTATTGATCGAAGAAAAGAGGACTGTACAGATGAAGAAATGGATCATTTTCCTTTCCGTGTTCATGATCGCGAGCATGCTTTTTGCGGCATGCTCCCCGGCCGCGGCTCCTGAAAGCACC
>DAISXR010000068.1:0-1159 GCA_036825755.1 Anaerolineaceae bacterium | reverse complement strand
TGGTGATCACCCTTGGCGCTCCCAATTTTTACCTGCTGGATAACCTGACCCTGATGGATTACATGCAGCCGCTCTCGGAAGCGTGGGTGAACAGCCAGGGTGACTCGGTGGGTAAAAGCATCAACTCCAATGGTCCGTACATCCTGAAAGAATATGTGACCGGCGACCGTGCGGTGCTGGAACGCAACCCCGATTACACCTGGGCTCCCGCTTACGCGCACCAGGGCCCGGCCTACATTGAGCAAATCATCTTCCGTTTCATCCCCGATATCTCCACCATCGTGGCCGGTCTGGAAGCGGGTGAGATTGACTACATCACCGATATCGATGTTCAGTTTGTGACTCGCCTGACCGAACTGGGCACCTTTGATATTTACGAAGGGCCGTATCCGGGCACCAAACCGTATCTGACCATCAACGTGGCAAAACCGCCCTTCGATGACCTCAAAGTGCGCCAGGCGGTTGCGTATGCCATCGACCGGCAGGCCATCATCGATGTGGTGCTGCAGGGCAAGGGAACCATCCAGTACGGCCCCCTGGCTCCCTCGCAGACCGGGTATTGGGACGGGATTGAAGACATTGGCTACGGTTTCGATGCCGAGAAAGCCGCCAGCCTGCTGGCTGACGCCGGTTACACGCTGAACGCCGACGGCATCCTGGCCAAAGACGACCAGGTGCTTAAACTTGACCTGCTGACCAGCGCCGAATTTGTGAAGGACGCCCAGATGATCCAGCAGCAGCTCAAGGTGATTGGGATTGAGGTCAACATTGTACAATCCGAGTTCGCTTTGATGATCACCGATATCCTGCAGGGCAACTACACCATGGGTCTGTTCACCTACAGCTATCCCAACGGCGGCATCCTGCCGATGATCCTGCACTCCAGGATGGAAGGCGTGATGAACACCGGGCATGTGAATGACCCCGATCTGGATGTTCTGCTCGATCAGATCAACAACGAAACCGATGTGGCCCTTCAGCAGCAGGCCCTGAATGACGCACAGAAGCTGATCATTGAGAAAGCGTATATGATCCCGCTGATCAACCCCACCAACTACTTCCCGCTCAGCACCAAAGTTGTGGGCGAAGTGTACTCGGCGAAGAATGACCTGCTGTATCTGGAGGACGCGTACATCCAGCAGTAGCGGGTTTGGATTAG
>DAISXR010000067.1:0-19575 GCA_036825755.1 Anaerolineaceae bacterium | reverse complement strand
GCCGCAGGTATAATATTTCGAACTCACCATGAAAACAATCTACCCATCCATGCAGGGGAAAACCTGCGTGATTACCGGCGGCAGCGGCGGGATTGGCAAAGCCACCGCGGTTGAACTGGCGCGCCTGGACGCCGAGGTGGTGCTCATCAATCGCAGCGCTGACCGAGGCATAGCGGCCTGCCGTCAGATCATCGACCTGACCGGCAACCGGAACCTCCACTTCTTCCAGGCGGATCTTTCCTCGCAGGCCGATATCCACCGCCTTGCTGGCGAGTTATCGCAGCGTTTTCCGCGTATTCATGTACTGATCAATCTGGCCGGCAGCATGTTTCACCGCCGTCAGACCAGTCCGGATGGTTTTGAACTCAACTTCGCGCTTAACTACCTGTCGTACTTCTTACTGACCCGCCTGCTGCTCGATACGCTCATTCAGAGCGCCCCGGCACGTATCATTAATATTTCATCTATCGCCCACCGTTGGGGGCGCGTTGATCTGGCTGATCTGCCGAACCCGCGCCGCTACTCCATGTTCGCGGCTTATGGCAACTCCAAGCTGGCTATCATTTTGTTCACCCGGCTGCTGTCAGTCCGTCTGCAGGGCAGCGGCGTGACGGCGGTCAGCGCCCATCCTGGGATTGTTGCCACTGGTATCATCGCCAGTGTCATCAATCACCCGCTGGTGGGCAAACTGGCCGATGCATTTCTGCTCAGCCCGGAGGAAAGCGCCGAACATCTGGTGTACCTGGCAACCTGCCCGGAGATTTCTCGCTGGAACGGCGAATACATGGTTCGCAAACATCCGGGCTGGTGTACAAAAACATCGCGCGATCTGGCGCTGGCAGAAAAATTATGGCAGGCCAGTGAGCAGTGGACGCAAACCAACCGATCGAGATAATGTAGGGAGGAAGCATGTCAATGAACTATGATGAACTGGCAGAAGCCTATTCGCAAAACCGGAAGATCCATACCGGCGTGCTGCAAAACCTGCTGGAAACTGCTCATGTGACCGAAAGCAGCTCAGTGCTGGAAGCCGGGTGTGGGACGGGCAATTATATTCTGGCCATCCAGGCAGCCACCGGCTGCACCGGCAAGGGGATTGATCCATCTGCGAAGATGCTTGAGGCGGCTATGGAGCGAGGCGGGAAGGTGCACTTTCAGCAGGGGGCAGCCGAAACGCTGCCATTTTCAGGAGGCCAATTCGACCTGCTTTTCACCGTGGATGTCATCCATCATGTGGGTGACCGGGGTGCTTTCTTCCGTGAGGCTTTGCGCGTACTCAAACCGGGTGGGCTGATCTGCACCGCCACCGACGACGAACAGCTTATCCGCACCCGCGTCCCGTTGGGCAGTCACTTTCCGGAGACGATTGAGGTGGAGCTGAAGCGCTATCCCCCGGCGGATACGTTGCGCGCGGAGATGCGAGAGGCCTGTTTTTCCCTGTATCAGGAAGATATCGTACGCAGGCCCTACGAGCTGACCGACCTGCGCCCCTATGAAGAAAAGGCCTTCTCCAGCCTGCATCTCATCTCTGAAGAAGCCTGGCAGCGCGGGATCAACCGCATGCGCGAGGATCTGAAGCGCGGGCCGATCCAGGCGATGTCTCATTACTTCATGCTGTGGGGTCAAAAGCCGGCTTGAGCTTCGATTTTCATGGAGATATTTCCGGACGGTCTGTCAACCGCCCGGTTCGTCAGTCGAAAAACTTGCGATATACCTGGTAACGTTTGTAGATGCTGGCCCCCATGCGTTCGGCCAGGGCGGGGGTTTTGGGGTTGTCGGTGGAGGTGAGCGATAGATCCATCCACCGGTATCCTTTTGCCCGCGCGCGCTTCCACATCTCGTCGAACAACATCACCACCACACCGGAACCCCAGTACTCGGGCAGCACCAGAATGCTTTTGATGGTAAGGCTGTATACACGGCGCCGCATACGCAGCCAGGTTTCGGCGTAATTCCACGGGTAGCGCAAACCGTTGGCATGGATGAGCACATCATTCAGATTGGCGACGCCGGGGAAGAAACCAATCATTTTGCCATTTTCTTCGGCAAACAGCACCAGATCCGGATCGGCGAAGTTCTTAAATTGTTCCAGCAACGCCTGCACAGATTCTCTTCGCCAGGGGATATGACCGGTCAGGTGAGCCAGCCCGGCATTCAACAACCCCAGCAGCGGGTCGATCTCGTCTTTCCAGTGGCGCATGTCCGGTGTGCGAATAGTGAAGCGGTTCAGGCTGCGTACCCGCTCAGCCATACGTGACAGGCTAAGAGTATGTTCATTATCGCGTGTCATATCCAGCCCATAGGCGATGTTCTGACCGCGGGCGGGTTCAAAGCCGTATCGCAGAACGAAATCGAGGTAATACGCCGCGGTGTGCCCGCACAGCATGGCTGGCGGGCGATCGCGGCCTTCCACCAGGATGCCGTAGGCATCTTCGTAATCCAGGTTGAAGGGCCCGTACAGCGAGGTCAACCCTCGTGCTTTGGCCCACCGAATCACGGCTTCCCACAACGCCAGCGCTACCGAGTAATCATCGATACACTCAAAGAAGCCCCACAGGCAGTCTTTCAGCCCCGTGTCAGCGTTCCCTGCGTTATCTTCGGCGGCGCAGATCGTTCCCACAGGCTTTCCGTCCCGCCAGGCAATGAATAACTCGGCTTCACCGTGCTGAAAAAACGGCCCGCGGCGCGGATCAATTGCTTTGCGGCGATCCGGGAGCAGGGGCGGCACCCATAATGGATCGTCTTTGTAGATGGTCCACGGAAATGTGAGAAACAGCCGCTGCTCGTGCCGGCTGCGCACCGGGGTGACGGTGAGATCGCTCATTGGGCCATGTCCGGATCTTCAGCCTGGCGATCACCGCCTGACGCGGCTTCGCGGGCAGCCCGGCGGACTTCAAGCTCCTGCACCACTTTGGCGAATTCCTCGCGCCCCAACGGATAGCGCAGCGCGAAGACAATCCCGCCCAGCAGCAGCAAGGCCGGAATCGGCCCAATGGCGATGCGGATGCCCCACAATGCGCCGGCGGACTGAACGGCGGCGTTGGGCTGGTAACCGGTAAATTGCAGCACCAGCAAAATGAGCGGTATGGCGATGGAAGAGGCTACTTTCTGCATCAACGTGACCAGGCTGTAGAAAACGCCCTCGTGCCGTTCACCGGTCTGGTACTCATCCCATTCCACCGCATCCGGCAGAATGGACCATGGCAGTACATGGGCGGCCGATACGCCGATCCCAGCCAGGATGCATAAAAATACAATCCAACCCAAACTGGTGGTACCGGTGACCGTGATGAGCAGGATCTGCACCAGGGCCCAAAAGGCAACCCCGAACACATAAGCTTTGCGCTTACCGGCTTTTCGTGAGATACGCTCCCACAGCGGCAGGGCCAGAATGGCTGTAACAAAAATGGCTGCCATCAGCAGGTCGCTCGAACCTTCGCGCCGGATGACGTATTTGATGTAGTACAGCAGGGCGGTTTGAACGATCGACATGGATACCCAGGTGAACAGGTAGATCACTGCCCCGAACACGAACGGCCGGTTTTTCCAGGCGGCTTTGAGCGAGGCGCGAATTTTGGGCTGCTCCTGAGCCATGAATTCCTGGCGCTCTTTTACGTTCAAAAACACCAGCAGCATGGGCGCCGCGCTGGCAGCCGCGAAAATGGCGCCCATCAACAGCACACGCGGCGCATTTTCGGGCACCAGCCCGCCGATGATCATAATCGGCACGGTGAAAGCCAGCAGGCTGCCCAGGATGGAGAAAAACATACGGTAAGTGGTCAGGGTGGTGCGCTCGTCATAACGATCGGTCAGTTCAGGGGTGAGCGCATAATAAGGCATATATAGCAGGGTGGCGGTGGTATCAAAGAACAGGTACGCAATGGCGTAATAAATTGCCAGGGCAATCTGGTTATCCCAACCGGGCCGGAACCACAGCATGGTGAAGGCGATGGCAAACGGCAGCGCCCCGAACAGCAAAAATGGCCGCCGGCGGCCCCAGCGGGTGCGTGTCCGGTCAGACAGATGCCCCAGGATGGGATCATTGATGTAATCCCAGCTTCGCCCGATAAACAGGGCAATCGCCGCAATGGCGGGCTGGATCCCCACTACATCGGTTAAAAAGATGGCAAAATAAGCGTCTAAAATGGTGGAGGTGAGACTGAAACCGATATCGCCAAAACCGTAGATGAATTTCTCACGTCGGGAAAGGGTACCTGCCATGCAAACGACCTCTTGTTGGATCACAGATCCGGTAAAAGAAAGGGCGTCCTGTCAGACGCGAGTCATCTTCTGCACAGTCTGGATCAAATGAGATTGGGGAACCGGATACACCGGTGAAAATATTATACACACAATTCAATGAAACCCTGTTGCTGACAAAAAGTGCCGCACCATGCTGATAATGCGTTCCGGCTTTATAATGGAGAAAAATTCATCAGAAGACAGGAACTTGCCATGACCTTTCACCAGGAAATTTATCAGCAGCCGGCCGTTTTGCAGCGCATTATTGACGAGCAGTGGCAGCCCATCCGCGAAATTGCGGAACATTTACGCCAGCGGGATATTCGTTTTGTGTTTCTGGCAGCGCGCGGCAGCTCAGATAACGCCGGTTTATTTGCCAAATACCTGGTCGGGTCGGTCAACCGTCTGCCGATTGCCCTGGCGGCTCCATCGCTGTTCAGCCTGTATGAAACCGCCCCTCGTCTGCAAGACTGCCTGGTGATGGGTATTTCGCAATCCGGCAAATCACCGGATATTGTACAGGTGCTGCAGGAAGGTCGCCGGCAGGGGCAAACAACCCTGGCTATCAGCAATGATGTGAAATCACCCCTGGCGCTTGCCGCCGATCATGTGATCGATTTATCGGCTGGCGAGGAGAAGGCTGTGGCAGCCTCTAAAACTTACACAGCCCAGTTGATGGCGGTTGCCCTGTTATCAGCCGCCCTGAGCGGTGAGCCGCAGCGAATTGATGAAATCCGGCGCGTACCGGAACTGGCTGCTCAGGCGTTGGAGCAGGACGATAATATCTGCCAGCAGGCCGAACGGTATGCCTACATGCAGCAGTGCGTGGTGCTGGGGCGCGGGTACAACTATTCCAGCGCGTATGAATGGTCGCTCAAGTTGAAAGAGTTGTGCTACATCACCGCCGAACCGTATTCGTCGGCTGATTTTCAGCATGGCCCGATCGCGCTGCTCGAGCATCAGTTCCCCATTCTGGCTGTCATGCCGCAGGGTAAGGTATACGCGGATATGCTACAGCATGTGAAGGATATGAAGGAGCGCCATCACATCGAACTGGTGGTGCTGTCGGATCAGGAAGAAGCGCTGCGGCTGGCTCAGACGGCCATCCGCCTGCCGGCCGGTGTGCCGGAGTGGCTCAGCCCGATTGTGAGCATCATCCCGGCCCAGTTGTTCTGCAATCACCTGACGCAGGCCAAGGGCTTCAACCCGGATGCTCCGCGCGGTTTGCGCAAGGTGACCGAGACCTGGTAGGCTTGGCTAAGGAAAAATCAATCACGCCCGCATATCTGGAACCGCTATCATTCTCCCCTATCCGATCCCTCATGGCGGGGTTTGCGGCTCTGCCGCAATACCACCACTTATTCGGGATGACAAGTGGATGAGGTTGCGCCGGACAAATTTTTCTTGTTAGCATGCATTCTCTCATTTGTCATACTGAACGCAGCGAAGGATCGGCTAAGGATTGATCTTCGCACGTTTCAATATCTGGAACTGCTATCACTTACTCCTGTCCGATCCCTCATGACGGCGAAGACGCCTTATTCGGGATGACAAAAGAGGCGGGCCATTCCGAACAATTTTCATGCACGGCAATGCCTTCGTGTCATCCCGACGAGCGGTGTCTTCACCGCGACGAGGGATCGGCTATGGGATGATCTTCGCAATTTTCCAGATATGGAACTTTTGTGGACCGACCCCCGGGCGGATTTCTTCGCATCTGGCTGCGCCAGACGCTCCGAAATGACAGGATAGTGATGGATTCTGTTTCCTCGAAATGACAAAACGGGCGGGAAATCCCGCCCGATGGATATTTACGTATACCTGTAAAACGGCCAGAGATTAGTCCGCAGGAACCTTATCCGCGTCCAGCACCAGCCTGAAACCGCACCCGGCCACATTGTCGATCCCGAAATCCTCGGGGCGGGTGAAGCAGCGGTAGGCGCAACGGGCGTGGTTCATGGTAAAGAAGGATGAACCCCCGCGCAGGGTTTTGAAGGCATGCCCGTACGCACCGCACTTGTAATCGGAGCCGGGGTAGGCCTCGTACCAATCAGCCGTCCACTCCTCCACGTTCCCGCCCATCTCAAACACGCCATAAGGGCTGGCCCCGCCCGGGTGGGCATACACGCTGGCGGTCATGGAGAACTCGCCGCGATCCCACACCAGCGCGTTGGCCTCGGAGAAATCGTTTCCCCACGGCCAGCGGCGGCCGTCAGTACCTCTGGCGGCTTTTTCCCATTCCGCTTCGGTGGGCAGGCGTTTTCCGGCCCATTCACCGTAGGCGCAGGCCTCATACCAACTGATGCGGTGCACGGGATGGTCCTCGAAACCAGCCGGGATTTCCAAACCGCCCCAGTGACGTGGAGCAAACGCACGCGTTTCATCCATGTACCGTTTCCAGTCGCGGTTGGTCACCGGATAGCGGTCGATGTAGTAATCCGGCAGGTAAACATTGCGCATGGGCATCTCGGGCGGGAACTCATTACTGCCCATGATAAATTCGCCGGCGGGGATAAGAACCATCAGTCGTTTGTCTCGGGTGGTGATTTCTTTCGCGAGCATGATCTGTCTCCTTGTCATCCAGGTTTCTGATAGGCGCTGTTTTTCAATCATACAATATTTTGACCGGTTTCAACAGGATACCTTCCCAAACGTCTTATGGTATATTCCAGATATGAAGCCCTACCCTCCCCCTTCCCACTCCTCAAAACTGATCATGCTGGGCAGCGGCACGCCCAACACTGACCCGGACCGGTTTGGCCCGGCCGTGGCTGTGGTGGTCAATCATCAGCCCTATTTGTTTGATTTTGGACCGGGTGTGGTGCGGCGCTGTGCGGCGGCTCATCAGGCGGGCATTGAGGGTCTGGCCCCCTGGCGGCTGACCCGCGCGTTTGCCACGCACCTGCATTCGGATCATACGGCCGGCTTTCCGGATCTGATCCTGACGCCCGGGGTGATCGGCCGGCGAGACTCGCTGGAAATCTATGGGCCACAGGGTATCTCCGCGATGACCGGTCATATCCTGGAAGCTTACCGCGAGGATTTACGTGAGCGCATTGAGGGCTTGGAGCCGGTGACCGCCGGGGCGTATGTGATCAATGTACATGAAATTGAACCCGGCCTGTTTTTCCGCGATGACAATGTGCAAATCAGCGCCTTCCCGGTACGGCACGGTAGTTGGACCGCTTTCGGCTATAAAGTGAAGACACCCGGGCGCACCTATGTGATCTCCGGGGATACCGCTCCAGTGGGCGCGCTGCTGGAGCAAGCCCGCGGTTGTGATGTACTGGTGCATGAGGTTTATTCGGTAAAAGGGTTCGCCACCCGCCCGGCGGAGTGGCAGATTTATCACGCCAACATGCACACCTCGGCTCACGAACTGGGTGATCTGGCGCAGCAGGCGCAGCCAAAACTGCTGGTGCTGTATCACCAGCTTTTCTGGGGCGTCAGTGAGGATGAACTCGTGGATGAAGTTCGCTCGCGTTATGACGGTGAGGTGATCTCAGCCCATGATCTGGATGTGTTTTAACCCGGGCTAAGGGTAAAGTACCCCACCGCCGGTTATCCCACCCATCACGGTAATCCCACTAACCTGCTGCACCGTAAAATCAGGTTCGCTGGCTTTGTAAAAACGCATCGCTTCAGTGCTGCTGCCGCCGCGGAAAAACAGCGTCTCCACGCCGGTAACCGGATCCTGCACCCAAAACAGATTCTCTATCAACCCGGTGTAAGAGCTCTCTTCATACCACATCGCCTGACTGATATACAAATCACTCCCCAAAACGGAAGCCCACCATTGCCCGCCGGGCGAAAATAGCGGAAGTTCCAGCAGCGTCATCAGTTGAAGCAGTTCTCCGGTCAGGCTCACTTCCTGGGGCTGGATGTTCATATCCATCACGAAGAACGAATTGCGCCCCGGTGAGTATGTCACCTGTGTTGCCGGCAGACTGACAATGCGGATCACATCACCCGCGGGGGGAAAGAGCAGCGTGCCGCCATCGGCGACCAGCGCAGCGGTGCCGTCAGGAGCAATGGCAGCATCGTAAAATGGTTCATCAGATAAAACGTTTTCCTGTCCGCTATCAAGGTTGACCCTGCGTAGCACCGAACCCGGATTGGAAGAAGAGGTGCGGGTGATCACATCGCGAGTTCCAGACCAGCCCACCACGGTTTCATTGATGCTGTCTGGCAGCAGCGAATACAACGTACGCGCCTGTCCGCCGGAAGCCGGTACAACCCAGGCGCCATCCATTTCAAAACCGGCGCCGGTGCCAAAGCAAGTCGCGGTGAAAAAGACGATGTCTCTGCCATCTGGCGACCAGGAAGGGTTGAACGCATGGGCCGGCTCGCTGGAAAGGCGGGTGATTTGTTCGGTATCCACCGAATATCCATACGCATCCGCCGATTCGCCATCCTGACCGCCAATGAAAACCAGACTGCGCCCGTCCGGTGACCAGGCCATGGCGCTGCCTACCGCCATTGCTCGCGTGGTCTCTAACGAAGGCTGACACATCTCTCCGCCTCCGGCCGGATCGGTTGATTCTACGGTCAGCTCAGCGACCATTTTGGTTGTCATTTCAGGCAGTTTGGCCACAAACAGCGACAGGTGAGACAGGTTGTTGGCTTCCCAACTGGCGGTGAATGAAAGAAAACCGCCTTTGGGAGCCAGAGCCACCTGATGGATATACCAGGCCGTGCTGGCCTGATTCACCAACCCAGAGGGAGCACTGCCGTCCAGGTTGGCAGCCCACAGCCGGTCCTGCGCAGCCAGAATCACCCATGGGCCGGTCATCGACAGGTTGTCCTGGCTGTGCTGGGCTTCCGGTGTGACACCGGCGGTTGGCGTCGATAAATCAGTCGGGGTAACGCTGGGCTCTGGCAGCGGCTCGGCAGAGGTTGTGGAGACCTCCTCCACCGCCGGTGGTGTTTCCTGAACGGCCAGGCTGGGGAAATTACAGGCTAAGGTGATCAAAAACAACAGCCCAAAGATGGGAAAGAGCAGACGAATAAAGTGGGGTTGGTGCGGAGAAGCGGGAGATGCCATGGCAGGGGTCCTCCTCGTTTTTCTGATAATATCAGTCCACTGATAATATCAGTCCACTGATACACACATCATAACTCGGAACAGGAAAATTTCCAGCAGTGGATGAATTTACTCATTCAAAAAACGAGGGCAGGTCTTTGCCTGCCCATCAAAAAGGATTCTTAGGTTATTTTCCGCCGTAATGCTGCCAATGGATGACTTTCTCGTTATACTGGGTGCGGGGTTCTTTTTCTTCAGCGGGGTATCCCACATAGATGACGCACATCGGGACGACCTCTGCCGGTAGATGCAGGATTTCTTTGACCACTGCCGCAGTGCCTTCGGCCGGGTAAGCGCCCAGCCAGACGGTACCCAACCCCATGCTAACCGCCGCGATGAGAATGTTTTCGGTCACGGCGGCGCAGTCCTGCTGCCAGAAGGTATTGCAGGAGGTACTTCGTCCGACTTGCGGGTTGTAACACACCGAGATAGCCGCCGGCGCGTTGTACGGGCCGAATTTCATACGGGTATGGAACTGCTCCATCACAGCCGGGTCATCCACCGCCACAAGTTCCCACGGCTGGTTGTTGCAGGCTGATGGCGCGGCGGCACCTGCTTTGAGCAGATCGATCAGCTTTTCACGCTCCACCGGACGGTTTTCATATTTGCGGATGCTGCGGCGTTTGAAGATGATTTCGAGGGTATCGTTCATGGAGTGACTCCCTGGATAAGTGTTTTGTTTATTTTACGATATTCCGGCTGCGTTACAGCGGCAGCCAGGATCCCAGGCCTTTTTCAACGGCGCGTTGGTAGATCACCGAGCCCACCGCCATATCACACATGGCCAGGCCAAAGTTCATGGCCAGGATGTGCTGAGTATTGTCAGTGCGGCCGGGGTGTTGACCGGTTAAAATTTGCGCCAGCTCCACCGAGGGATCGGGGGCGTCATTCAAAAAGCCGTCCCGGCGGGCGGTGGGGATCTGGTTCAAGTCATCGGTGGTGATCAGATCCATCTCGTCCAGGGCGGGCCTCTGCCAGTAGCTGTTGTAATCCAGCGCGCAGGCAAACGCGCCGGGTTGCAGCCAGCCGGCCTGAATGACCGGGTTGGGCTGCTTCAGCATCGGCCCGCTGGTGACCACCAGATCACTGTTGACCACTGCTTCGCGCGGCGTTTTCACCCCTATAATTTCCAGATCCAACTTACGTGACATTTCATTCACATAGCGTTGCTGGCTGTGCGGGTCGATGTCATACGCGTAAGCCCTTTCCAGGTGAAACACGGTGTGAAAGGCTTCCAGGTTGGTGCGGCCCTGCACACCGCAAGCCAGCACGCCGGCGGTTTTGCTGTCTGGGCGGGCCAGCGTGCGTGCGGTGAGCCCTGTGGATGCGCCGGTGCGGTTGGCGGTCACCCAGGTGGCGTCCATCACACATTGGGGGATGCCGGTATCAAAATCGTTGAGAATCATCAAGCCGGTGATGTAGGGCAGGCCCTTTGCCTTGTTGGAGGGGTAACCGCTCACCCATTTGATGCCGGCGGCTTTCAGACCGGGCACACTGGCCGGCATGGCATGCAAAAATGCGTTGGGGATGGGGTGAATGCCGGGCTTGGGCGGCATTTCCACGTTACCGCGGCCTTTATCCAGAAAGGCCTGCTCCAGAATGTCGATCAACTCGGGCATTTTCAGGGCGGTGTCTTCCACATCGCGTCGGGAGAGATACAAAAGTTGCATAAAATGTCCTTCAAACGGATTTACAGCTTCAGCGTTAATTGTAATCCACGCGGGGCGATGCACGGTGGGAATACACCCCACCCCTTTATCCCCTCACCTCGGCATATAGTACTACACGATGAAGTCCACCCCTCCGATGGAAGAAAGGGAATCGGGCAGCCTTAGGTCCCCATGTTAAGTAGAGGTTTAGTGGCTCTTATTCTTCCCGCCAGGAGGCTAAACCCCCCAGCCAACAACAGACCGCTCCACGTGTTTTCACCGCAGACAGTCCAGTGCGTGCAGAAGACTGCACGCACTGGACTGTAGATAAGAATTCCCCGCCCCTGTGGAGGGGCGGGCGGGGATAAAGGGGTGGGGTGCTACTAAAAACTCTCCCCCCTCAAAGTCTACTCCGGCAGATCGAACTGCACCTGCCACGGTCCCTGTACAATCAAACGGTACGCAATAATCTCGAGGGTATACGCATTGTCTTCGGTCTTCAATAGCCCTGCATCACTCATGATGCAATTTGCAAATAGACCCGCGCAAACCTCCTCATAGCCGCCTCCGCCCATCGGCCATTCGGCCTGCCGTTCATCGGGCACGATCTGGCGGAAGGTGATCCCTTCAAACCCGGGGGCTTCAAGATAATAGCTGCCGTTGAAGAACGTGTTTTGCGGGCCGCTGAATTTGCCCTGGTTGTAATCATTGAAAACAGTGGCATCAAAATACTTCATCGTAAACGGGTGATCCGGGATCAGATCCACAGCCTGGTTGATATCCCACTGGTTTTGACCCGCCGGAAATGCGGCGTCAAATTGGATGGAAAACGATGAGGCGGGTTGACCGGTCAGGTTCACGCCCTGGATCAGGTTCACCATCTCGAGGGTCAGCGGTCCGGTAATCTCTGCCTGTGTGATGCGAAAAGCGCGCGGATCGATGATCCCTTCTCCCAGTGGATTTTCTACATACAGGTTCAATTCGCCCGGATCCACTTCTTCATATTCCACCTGAGCGCCGTTGACGTCCAGGATGCGCAAATCATCCTTAATGTGTTCGTGCGGAAACTGATAACTTTCCGGAAACTGGAAGGTAACCTCCGCGTTGGGTGTGTTGACAAACCCAAGCAGCAGTAAATAGCCATTTTCATCTTTGACCATTTTGCCTTTAAGGGACGCCAGAGGGTCTATCACCGGTTCTGATGCCGCTTCAGTCGGAACAGTTGTTTCTACGGGCATCTCTGTTTCGGTGGGGATGATTTCTTGAGAAGGGATCACTTCTTCAGTGGGTTCCAGCAACTTGACATCCACCTGAACACCGGCTGCTTCAGGTTGTGTACAGGCTGACAGTATCAATCCGATCAATAAACACAGTCCTGCGATTTTTCTGAACATGAGTACTCCTTGTTATTTACCCGAATCTGTCTTCATTGCTGGAGCGACCGGGGTGAATTGCATTTCATAGATTTCCAGACTGATGCCGGGCGGGGGAACAACAAACCGCAGCGGAATCTCGACTCGCTGATCCTCGTCCATGCATCGGCAGCTTGAGCCTTCCGGGCAGTCTGGGACTGCTTTGTTGGTGTGGATGATCAAAGTGGCTTCGTTAACATCCGCCGGGATGGGCGGGTAACCGCCGTTGAAATTCCACCCCAGCTCACTGCCGTCAGGCAAACGCAGTGTTCCCAGCGAAATTTCCTGGATCCTCTGGTGCGTTTCCGGTGAATACACCAGCCAGTCCTCGCAGACACGTGTATCGTTTTCCTCAGGATACGCCATCACAGTCTGGTCATCCGTGGTGTAGGCCCAGCGAATGGTCACGTCAACCCCCTCCAGGTGCACGGTTGCAGGCGATTCAAGGATTCGCAAAGCGCTGGAATCTTCCACAAAACCGATTCCTGGAAAATACTGACCCAGCCACTGGCGTACCGCAGCCAGAACATTTTGTGGGCCGGCTGCAAAAAACAGGGTTGTCAGGGTGATCATCACCGCCATGGCATATCGCCACACCAGCGGACGGCGCTCACGACCGGTCTGGGGCGTGCTCAACATTTTTTGCCGTAACGATTGAACAAACTGTGGGGAGGCATCACTCAACCCCATGGCGTTTGTCAGCTCCACTTCAAATGCCTCCGGGTATGAAGTATTCATGCAGGGATTATTCATGAGTGACCTCCGCTTTTGTTTTAAGCCGTTCCAGCAGGCGATAGTAAGCTTTCTTCACGCTTGCGCTGTTTTTGTGCATAACCACACCAATTTCTGCAAAACTCATTTGCGCTGCCAGCCGTAAAGCCAGCAACTCGCTGTCTTTTTCAGGCAATTCTGAAAGGATCTGCTTGAGCACGGATTGACGTTCCTTTTGAAGCACGTCAATCACCAGATCCGGGTGGTATTCCTCCAGATTCTCGCTCAATTCCACCAGGCTGCGCCGATGATTTTTGCGGTAATGATCGATTTGCTTGTTCCTGGCAATGGTGAACAGCCAGGCCATAAAGTGACCGTCAGCACGGTACGTTGACAGCTTTTGCATCGCAGTTAAAAAGGTCTGCGAGGTGATGTCTTCGGCTTCGGCCGCATTCGCAGTTCGAGCCAGCAGGAAACGATAGACCGGTTGAACATAGCGGTCATACAGAACTGCGAACTGCGTCAGATCCTTCTGCGCTCGCCGGACGATTTCATCTTCATCGACTTCATCGACCGGGTTGTACACTTTTTCGTCCAAAAATAGCTCCTGTACTGCCAATTGTTTTGATCCTCCTTTCCGGTGAGATGGGTGGATCACGGTTGTTGGGTGATGTGATCCATTATGTTAATCGTCTGACATTTTCAAAAAGGGACACCGGGAAAGTTGGATTGGAGGCAGACAAATTGCGTCGATGAACAGGTCGTTGTGATAAGCCTGAATTTATCTATTAATATATACTACCGGGTATGCGTTACAGGACTGTTGAATCAATTTTGTCCGGTTGGCAAACCGGATGGGTGATCAACGCGAAAAAAGAAGCGAAGACCGAAACTCCACCATTGAATATGTTCATTTTAAACCTGATCCGTTATGGTCGTATGGAGAATGAGATAGCGTTTACACGGAAAGCCTGTTGCTTCGGTGAAGTAAACGGATTGCTCTGAGGGCAGCCATGAACAGCCAGCTTTTCGGAGGGGCCAAATATAAATGTTTTGTCAGAAATGACCGTTGATGGTTGACGCTGAATTTTTGGCATGTTATCATAATAGGGACAAATTTAGCACTCTAAACCTTAGAGTGCTAAATTTGAGGAAAAAAGATGAGTGACTTATCTGAACGCCAAAAACTCATTCTAACGCTGGTGATCCATGAATACGCCCGAACCGCTGTGCCGGTAGGCTCCAAGAACCTGGTGGAGGACTACCGTCTGGATATCAGTTCGGCCACGGTTCGCAGCGAAATGTCGGCGCTGACCGAGATGGGTTATCTGCGCCAGCCGCATACATCGGCCGGACGCGAACCCACCGAAGAAGCGTACCGCTATTTTGTGCGCAACCTGTTGCATCAAACCGAACTGCCTGATTCCACGCGTTCCATGATCAGCCACCAGTTTTACCAGAGCCGCCGGGATGTGGAACAATGGATGCGTCTGGCTGCTTCGATTTTGGCCAAGCATACCCGCGCGGCTTCGCTGGTGACGGCTCCTCACCCGGAGCAGGTTTTACTGAAACATGTGGAGCTGATCTCCACCCGCGGGCGGCAGGTATTGATGATCCTGGTGATGCTGGGCGGTGAAATTCATCAACGTGTGATTACGCTGGATGAGCCGGTTTCGCAGGAGCAATTATCCGAATCATCGCGCAGGCTCACACATACCATTCAAGGCAAGGATATTGCATCGGTCAAGGCTGTTCAGAGTCAATATTCAGGGCTGGATCAGGATATTCTGCGTTTTGTCATCAAAGAGATGGAGTCCATCGATTCGCTGACATCCGGCGAGGTCTATCTGGATGGGCTGACCAACATGCTCGAAGAGCCCGGTTTCAATAACTCCCTTGAAGCCCGGCGGGCCATCCGTATGCTGGAAGAAAAATCGCAGATCCAGGAACTGCTGCAGCAGGCGCTGGCAGCCGATACGGTGGGCGGCGTACAGGTGCTGATCGGTGGAGAGGGTTCATGGGATGAGCTGCGCCAGTGCGCAATCGTTCTCTCGCGTTACGGTATGCCGGGTTTGGTAACCGGGATGCTGGGTGTGGTAGGCCCCATGCGGTTGCAATATGGCCGCACCATTTCGACCGTACGGTTCCTTTCGGGGCTGTTGAGTGATCTGGTTGCTGAAACCATCATGGAATGATCATAAAAATAAATCGACAGGAAGTAAGGTATGAGCTTAAAAAAAGAAAAAGATAAGAAAACAGGCGAATCAAATAACGAAGAAGCCCAAAATAAGGAAAACACGGCTCCTCAGGAAGGCGGCTCCGCCGAACAGGGGGAAGAGGCCACCCGAATGGTTCTGCTTCCTGCCGATGATGTGGATAAGCTGAGAGCGGATGCGGCGGCTGCGAACGAACATCTGGAAAACTGGAAACGCGAACGGGCTGATTTCCTGAATTACAAGAAGATCATCGAGCGCGATGAAAAAAATCTGCGTTCGAACGTCAAAATCGACATGATCAAGAAATATTTACCGATCCTGGATGATCTGGAACTGGCCATGAAAGCCCTCCCTGAGGATTCAAAGGAAAAGGCATGGTTCTCCGGGATCGATTTGATTTACAAAAAACTTCAAAAGATCCTCGAAAGCGAAGGCGTTACCGCCATCGACGCGGAGGAATTTGATCCGACCCGGCATGAAGCCGTCACCTTTGAAAAAAGTGATGGACATAGCAGCGGGCAGATCATAGAAGTGCTGAAAAAAGGATATATGCTTGGCGACCGGGTTTTGCGCCCGGCGCAAGTTCGAGTAGCTCAATAGGAGGATTAATCTATGGGAAAAATTATTGGAATTGACCTGGGAACAACCAACTCTGTCGTAGCCGTCATGGTCGGCGGCGAGCCCATTGTCATCCCCACTGCTGAAGGGGAGCGTTTGTGTCCATCGGTGGTTGCGGTGAACAAGAACCACGAGCGTCTCGTGGGGCGTGTGGCCCGCAATCAGGCCATCATCAACCCTGAGAATACCATTTTCTCCATCAAACGCTTTATGGGCCGCAAGTTCGAGGACCCCGAGGTCCAGCGCACCATGCAGCGCGTTCCCTATAAGGTTACCAAGGCGGCCAACGGTGACGTGCGGGTCGTTTTGGATGGAAAAGAGTATTCACCGCCGGAGATCTCGGCCATGATTCTGGCCAAACTGAAGGCAGACGCCGAAGCTTACCTGGGTGAGACCGTGACACAGGCTGTCATTACCGTACCGGCTTACTTCAACGATGCCCAGCGCAATGCCACCAAAGACGCCGGACGCATCGCCGGTTTGGAAGTGCTGCGTATCATCAACGAGCCGACGGCCTCCTCACTGGCTTATGGGCTGGATAAGAAAAAGAACGAAGTGATCGGCGTCTACGACCTGGGCGGCGGTACCTTTGATATCAGCGTGCTCGATGTGGGTGAAGGCGTGTTCCAGGTGCGTTCCACCTCCGGTGACACCTTCCTGGGCGGCGATGACTTCGATATCCGCATCATGGATCACCTGATCGATGTCTTCAAGAAAGACACCGGCATGGATCTGAAGAACGATCGCCAGGCTCTGCAGCGTCTGCGTGAAGCCGCCGAGAAAGCCAAGATTGAGCTTTCCTCCACTATGCAGACCGAGATCAACCTGCCCTACATCACCGCCGATCAGACCGGCCCCAAACACCTGGTGTATACACTCACCCGCTCACGTTTGGAGCAGTTGACCGAAGATTTGATCCAGCGCAGCCTCGGACCGGTGAAAACGGCTCTGTCAGATGCCAACCTGAAGACCGGCGACATCAACGAGATGGTGCTGGTGGGTGGTATGACCCGTATGCCCGCCGTGCAGGAAGCCGTGCGCAAGATGTTCGGCAAAGAGCCCCATAAGGGCGTCAACCCTGACGAAGTGGTTGCCATTGGTGCAGCCATCCAGGCTGGCGTGCTGGGCGGCGAGGTGAAAGACATCCTGCTGCTCGACGTGACCCCTCTGACCCTGTCGGTGGAGACGCTGGGCGGTGTATCAACTGCCATTATCGAACGCAACACCACCATCCCCACCCGCAAGAGCCAGAATTTCTCCACAGCCGGTGACGGCCAGACGCAGGTAGAGATCCACATTTTACAGGGCGAACGTCCCATGGCTTCCGATAACAAGACCCTGGGCCGCTTCATCCTGGATGGCATCCCGCCGGCGCCGCGCGGTATCCCGCAAATTGAGGTGACCTTTGATATTGACGCCAATGGTATCCTCAAAGTGACCGCGCTCGACAAGGCTACTAACCGCAGCCAGCACATCACCATCACCGCCAGCTCCGGTCTCAAGGAACAGGAGATCGAGCAGATGAAGAAGGATGCCGAGCTGCACAAGGAAGAAGATGAGAAGCGGAAGGCGCTGATTGAAGTGCGCAACCACGCCGATAACGTCATTTACACCGCTGAGAAACTGCTGCGTGAAAACGAAGGCAAGGTGCCCGCGGATCTGAAAACCAAGACTGAAGACGGCATCAAGAGCCTGCGCGATCTGATGAACGGTGACGATGTGGACGGCATCCGCAAGGCTACCGAGGACCTGGGCAATGTGGTCCAGCAGATTGGCGCCAGCATGTACCAGGCTGAGCAGCCCAACCCGGCCGCCGGCGGACCGCAGAACACCGCCCCAAATAACGACTCACAGCCGCGTGATGACGGTGAAGATGTGGTTGAGGGTGAGTTCAAAAACGAGTAAGTGTTTCATTGGTTCTTTCGGCTAAAGCCGAAAGAACCAATGAATAATCAAAAATCTGAAATGGAGATTCGAGAGGCAGGAAATTCCCCCTTCTCGAATTCTCCATTCTACATATAATAGAGCATCTGATGGCAAAACGTGATTACTATGAAGTTCTGGGCGTAAATCGAGGCGCCAGCCCCGATGAATTAAAGTCAGCTTTTCGCAAGCTGGCCCGTGAATATCACCCCGATGTCAACAAGGCCCCCGACGCCGAGGAACGTTTCAAAGAACTGAATGAAGCCTACGCGATCCTTTCGGATGCCGAAAAACGTTCGGTGTATGACCGATACGGTTACGAAGGCCTGAACGGCATGGGCGGCATGCCCGATATGTCGTCGATGGATTTCTCGGATATTTTCGAGGATCTGTTTGGCTTCGGGTTTGGACGCAGCAGCGGACGTTCACGCAACCGTCCCATGCGGGGCGCCGACCTGAACTACACCCTCAACCTGACCTTCGAAGAAGCTGTTTTTGGGGCCGAAAAAGAGATCGAGATCACCCGTGATGAGACCTGCAGCCATTGCAAGGGCAGCGGCGCCGAACCCGGCACTACACCTGTGCGCTGCTCTACCTGTAACGGCACCGGCGAGGTGCGTACAGTTCGGCAGACCCTGCTGGGCTCCATGGTGCAGGTGACCACCTGCCCCACCTGCCAGGGCAAAGGCGAGATGATCAGCAGCCCCTGCACCGTCTGCCGCGGGCGCGGGTTGGAGCGCAAGACGGTCAAGAAAACTGTCAATGTGCCCGCCGGCGTGGACAACGGGAATCAGATCCGCCTGGCCGGTGAGGGGCAACCCGGTCTCAACGGTGGCCCGCACGGTAATTTATATCTGGAAGTGGTGGTAAAAGAACACCAATATTTCCACCGCAAGAAGAATGATATTTTTCTCGATATCAATATCAATATCGCCCAGGCAGCACTGGGCGCTGAAATCAAGGTGCCTACACTGGAGGGTGATGTGAAGCTCTCCGTCCCGGCCGGCACCCAGCCCGGTAAAAGCTTCCGGTTGCGCGGCAAGGGGGTGCCTTTCCTGCGCAGCAACAGCCGGGGTGACCAGATGGTGATCGTGAATGTCGAAGTGCCCAGCCACCTTACCAAAGAGCAGAAGGATTTGTTTGAGGCACTCGCAAAAACTTTGGGTTCGGAAGTGCTTCCCCAGGAACGAAGCTTCCTCGATAAGATAAAAGAGGTGTTGGGTGGATGAGGGCCAAAAGTTACACTGGCTGGAAATTTCCCTGCAGGTAGGGAATGAACTCGCCGAGGCGGTCGCCGAGGTGCTTTCACGATATGTGGCCAACGGCGTGGTGATTGAAAATGACATGATCTACCGCGACGATGACGATCTGGGCACAGCGGTGGGAACGGCTCGCGTGTACGGGTATCTCCCGGTGGACGCGCATCTGGAGCCGCGCAAGCAGTTAATCGAAGAATCGCTCTGGCATCTGGGGCAGATTATGCCGCTGCCGGAGATCCAGTATAAAGAAATCGCTGATCAGAACTGGATGACGGCCTGGAAAGATCATTACAAACCCGTTTTGATCGGGGAACGGCTGCTGGTTCTGCCGGCATGGCTTGAGAACCCTTATGCGGATCGCAAGGCGGTCAAGATCGACCCGAGCATGGCCTTTGGCACCGGCATGCACCCCTCTACCCAATTGTGCCTGCAATTCATTGAAAAATACCAGCAACCGGGTGA
>DAISXR010000066.1:0-19628 GCA_036825755.1 Anaerolineaceae bacterium | reverse complement strand
TGCCCATTTTGTCACCCTGAACGAAGTGAAGGGTCGGACATGGGCTGATAAAACGATGATCTGCATAATGAAAAATGCAGTAACTGGTAACAAGTGCTGTGTATTGCACCCCACCCCTTTGTCCCCGCCCCTCCGAAGGGGCGGGGAGACTTTTTGTGAGGCAAGGTTGCCGTCAGAATGGCAACCTTGCCTCACAAAGGCGGGAAAAACCCAATGCATACCATTTGCAAATGCAAAACAGCTTTGGCTGCATTCAGTGTCATTAGAGTACCGCATCGCTGGCAGATTTTCGACGTCCTCGGTGAAAATCTGCCAGCAAGTTTTTTCCCCTTCCCCGCCGGGAAGGGGGTACATCACGAAGTGACGCGGGGGTTGGGGTTTTTCATACGCAACCCACCCCTTAGTCCCCGCCCCTCCGCAGTGGGCGGGGAAAGCCCGCAAAGATAGACTTTGTCAGTATAAGATTTACCACCCCGGCGCTCTGCGCCACCCCTCCCAGGAGGGGAATTACACTATGCACCGATCGTTGCTCATTCTGTCACCCTGAGTGAAGCGAAGGGTCGGATAGGGGCTGATAAAACGAATATCTGAATAATCAAAAAGCTCCATAGCCTTAATGACGACTCGCCACCGTGGCGCAGACCGCATGGGTTTTTCCCGCACATGTGAGGTGCTGTGCAGAAGACTGCACAGCACCTCACATTAAAGAATTCCCCCTTCCCCGTGGGGAAGGGGGCAGGGGGAAAGGGGAATCAAGCATACCCCTCCCTTTCATTTGACACAGTCCCGCCGGATGTGTATACTGTATCGTTGTATTGTTGAAACCACACAAGTATACAATTCATCCCAGGAGACTCGCCATGAAGCAGCGTCTGTTTGCCTTCTCTGCCCTTATTGTATTCATACTACTTTGCGCATCCTGCACACCGGCCGCGGTCACTGTTACCCCGGAGCCCGTTGTGGAAGAAACCACTCAGCCGGAACCGACCGAAGCTACAGAAGCCACCGAAGCGATTGCCCCGGCGGCTGCGGAAGCTGAGAGCGGCCCGGTAGTGCTGACTCTGGTCAACGGCGATCAGCAACTCGAGTTCACTTTGGATGAACTAAAATCGCAAACGGCCACATCCGGGCAGGCCGGCATGCTCAGTTCCACCGGAAAAATCACCGTTCCGGCTGAATACACCGGCGTACTGCTGA
The DNA here is from genome assembly GCA_036825755.1 of Anaerolineaceae bacterium. Taxonomy (GTDB): domain Bacteria; phylum Chloroflexota; class Anaerolineae; order Anaerolineales; family Anaerolineaceae; genus JAJFTV01. Next base: position 18,431 of record DAISXR010000066.1, on the reverse strand, counting down.
CCGATCTGCTGGATCTGATGGGCGGCATCACCCCGGACCTGGGTGTGAATATTGTGGCGGAAGACGGCTATACCATGACGCTCTCGTATGACCAGGTGACCAACGGCGGTTTCATCACCTATGACCCCTCGGACGGCACCGAAAAAGAGTTTGATGAGCAGTTGCGCGCCATGATCGCCTATGCCATGGACGGCCAGCCGATGGATGCTCAACGAGATGGCACACTGCGCATGGTGGTGATCAGCTCCACCAACAACCAGATCACCGACGGACATTGGGCGGTGAAGTGGGTGAACCGCATTGAGGTACAACCGGTCAGCAAAGAATGGTCGCTCAGTCTGGCAGGCAACCGGGAAGAAGTGATCGACCGTAACACCTTCCAGTCCTGCGGCACCAGTTCATGCCATCAGGAAACCTGGACTGACGAGGAAGGCCAGATCTGGGCGGGTGTGCCCCTGTACCTGCTGACCGGGCGTGTGGACGACGAACTCAAGCACGAAGGCCCTGCTTACAACCGTGATCTGGCCAACGCCGGTTATGACATCGAACTGGTGGCAGCCGACGGGTACACCACCACACTTTCCAGCACCGATGTATATTATGATCGTCAGATCATGGTAGCTTACCTGGTCAATGACGCCCAGCTTCCTGACAAATACTTCCCCCTGCGCCTGGTGGGGGCCGATACCGAAAAAGGGCAGCGCATCGGGGCCATCACCGAAATCCGGCTGTTGATGGATGAGGTCAACGCCATGCTGGGCTATGAAGAAACAGCGCAGCCATCCGATGAAACCCCTGCGGCGAATACCGAACCGGCTGAAGTGATTATCCCGGAAGGTACCGTGCTGGCCATCACCGGCCAGGTGACCAATACCCTGTACCTCAGCGATACAACCGTAAGCGCATTTCCGCAGGTCAAACTGACGCTCGAACACCCCAAAAAGGGAAAGGGTGAGTATGAAGGCATGTATTTGAACTTTGTGCTGGACCTCGCCATCCCGATGGAGGGAGCCGAAACACTGGTTTTCACCGCCTCTGACGGCTATTCTCTTTCTCTGCCGCTGGCCGATGTGCGCGCCTGTACCGATTGCCTGCTGTCGAAGTGCGAGGAAGGCAAACTGGACATGGTCATGCCTGGTTTTGAAAGCTCAGCCTGGCTCAAAGATCTGGTCAGCATCGAAGTTCAATAGCATGAAAAACCGGGTTATGGGCAGAAACGCTTTCATGCTTCTGGCGCTGACCGGCTGCCTGATGATTCTGACTGCCTGCAACCCTGCCGCAGCGCCGGGTGGTGATACGCCAACCGGCGCGCAGCCTGACCGGCAGATTGTGCGCGTGTTTTGCGCGGGCAGTCTGCTGATACCGGTGGATGCGCTGGAACAGGCCTTTGAAGCTGCCAACCCGGATGTGGATGTGCAAAGTGAGTGTCACGGCAGCATCCAGGTGATCCGGCATGTGACCGAGCTGCACGAGCCCATTGATGTGGTGATGACCGCCGATCACGCGCTGATCCCGCTGCTCATGTATTCCACCGTTGATGAAGACACCGGACAGCCGTACAGCCGCTGGTATATCCGATTTGCGGGCAACAGCATGGGGCTGGCCTATAGCGCAAACAGCCGTTACGCCGATGAAATCGACGCGCAAAACTGGTACGAGATCCTTTCGCGCCCGGATGTGAAGATCGGGCTGCCCGACCCGCGTTTTGACGCCGCTGGTTACCGGATGTTCATGGTCACCACCCTGGCGCAGAAGTATTACGGTGCGGCCGGTTTGTTTGATACGCTGCTGAAAGGGGACTTCACGCACCCGGTCACTCATTTTGCCGAAGACGGTCTCACCGAGATCACTGTGCCGGAGGTACTGGAGACCACGGCTGGGGCCAACACGGTTATGCGGGGTTCCAGTATTCAGTTGCTGGCCCTGCTGGAGACCGGCGATATCGATTACGCATTCGAATACACCAGTGTGATTGCCCAGCATGACCTGATGAGCATCACCCTGCCGGATGAGATCAACCTGGGCAATCCGGCGTATACCGAACAATACGGCGCGGTGCAGGTGAAACTCGATTTCCAGCGTTTTGCCACCGTGCAGCCGGTGTTTCGAGGGGAACCGATAGGCTATGGCATCACCATCCCCACCAACGCGCCCAACCCGGACGCCGCAGAACGGTATGTTGATTTTCTGCTCAGCCAGGCCGGCCGGGAGGTGATGAAATCAGTTTCTCACCCGCTGTTGGACCCGTTGATCTGCGACCAGACGGAGAACATTCCGCCCGGTCTGCAAAAGTACTGCGATGTAACCTCATGAGCACCCAGCCAGACCGCCCGCGGCGAAAACGGCTCTTTCAGAGCATGATGACGGCGGCCGGCGGTCTGCTGATCCTTTTCATCCTGCTCCCGCTCATCACCACCATCGCGGCAGCCACCCCGCAGGTCGTCTGGCAGACGCTGACGGACGACCAGGTGCTGCGCTCTATTCGGCTCACCTTTCTGGCGGCTGCTGTTGCTACCGGGCTGGCTGCTTTGGGCGGGGTCCCGCTGGCGTATCTGCTGGCGCGGCGGCGCTTTACGGGCAAACGCCTGGTGGAGGCCGTGGTAAACCTGCCGGTGGTGGTTCCGCACACGGCTGCCGGTATCGCCCTGTTGATGGTGTTTGGCGCGCGGGGTCTGCTGGGCGGTCCGCTGGCCGAGCTGGGGCTGTTTTTTGTGGACAACCTGGCCGGTATTGTGATCGCCATGCTGTTTGTCAGCCTGCCGTATCTGGTGAATATCAGCCGAGAGGCGTTTGCCGCGGTGGACCGTGAATTGGAGATGACCGCCCTGGTGGAAGGCGCGTCTGAATGGCAGGCGTTCTGCAAGGTGAGCGTGCCGCTGGCCTGGCGCGGAATTGTCAGCGGTGCGCTGATGATGTGGGCTCGCGGGATCAGCGAGTTTGGCGCGGTGGTGATTATCGCTTACCACCCCAAAATTGTGCCGGTTCTGGTGTATGAACGCTTTGAGGGATTTGGTCTGTCGGCCGCCTTACCGGTGGCCGCGGTGTTGATTCTGATTGCTTTTGTGGTATTTTTCCTTCTCCGGCTGGTGCTGCTGCCGGAGAAGGACGATTAGTTGAATTTACCCGACGGGGGGTACTTTGAGCAGGGCGCCTACCGCATAGCCCACCAGGGCGCTGAGTGTGCCGATGAGGGCCATCTCCAGACCGCTGCGGCCCGGTTTACCCACCGTGACGCGCGCTTTATAAGCACCCACGGCGAACAGAACCAAAGCGGTAATCAAGACCGAAACCCACATGCTGTTGGCCACCGACAGGAAGACAAACGGGATGAGCGGGATCAATGAGCCTACAATGGCTGCGCCACCTACCACCAGGGCAGCCTTCAGGGCCGATTTACGATCCACCGGCGCCAACTGGTGTTCTTCGGCCATCATCACTGTCACCCAAACATCGCGGTTGGCGGTGATGGTTTCCACGATGCGCTCCAGCAAATCACCTTTAAAGCCCTTCTCTGCATAAATCTGCCGGATCTCTTCTCGTTCCAGGCGGGGAGCCGCCTCAATATGGCGCAATTCGCGTTCCCGTTCGCTGTCATAATAATCGGCGTCGGCCAGGGTGGAGGTAAACGCCACCGCGCCCATGGAGACCGATTCAGCAAAGGTAGCCGCCAGGCCCGCCACCATCACCATGTGAGGGTCGCTGGAGGCGGCTGCCACACCCAGAATAACGCCCAGCACGTTTACCAGGCCGTCCTGCCCGCCCAGAATGATATCTGAGAGGCCGGAGGTGCTATGGCGATGCGGATCCACCAGGGTGTGCAGTTCATGTTCTGTATGGCGTTGAAAACTTCTTTCTCTCATGTCAAATCCTTTTCTCAAATCCTGCATAAATTTGCGTACAAAAATCCTCCCCGACGAAAAATTCTTCATCGGTGTGAGCGGGTAAAGCCAGGTTTCGGCCGGCGCTATGACTGATGACGGGCGCCGCGCTCTTTTTCCAGTGTGAGAAGCATGGTGGGGATACGTTCTTCCATCAGCGAGAACAGATCATGGGCTTCCAACAGACGTTCGCGCAGCTCGTCGGATTTACCGTCCATCAAAGCCAGTCCGCGCTCGGTGATGTTGTGCAGTTCAGACATCAATCCCATCCAGTGTCGCAGATATAAAATCCAGCCGCCCGGTTTGAAACGGTAATAATCGCGGCGGGGCACCGGTGAGGCAACCCGCTCGATCAACCCGTTATCCACCAGCAGGCGTGCCATCACGCTGATAGAGCTTTTACTGGCCTTGAGCGCCTCGGTGATATCGTTGACCGACTGGGCCTCGGGTTCGGCGATCAGCAGATAGCCGATCATCCGCCCGGCGATGCGAGGCATGCCCATTTGCTCGAAGAACAAACCGATGTCCTCGATAAAATGTTTTTCCTCGATTTGATGTCTGATATCGTCTTCCATGATGGTCTCCGGATGCGGTTGCCAGCCGCACCAATTTGATAATTCTACACCATTTAGAACGTTCGGTAAATACCGAATATTCATAATGATATATGACATTTGACATGCGTGATTAATCTTATCACTCGCTTTGATGAGCCACACAGGTTCGATGTCGTTTGCATAATTTCTTCTGTTGCCGGAGCAGCCTGGCCTCATTGCCCGAGATTTTCCAGTGCATTTCCGGTTTGCCGAACTGCTGAAAAGCGTCAAATATGCGCAGCCACGCTTCAGGCAGCAGGCCGCCCGGAGGCACATCCAGGCTCAAGCCGAGTCTCTTCCGTAATTGTTTCAACTGGTGATAAGAAAATAGCGTCCTGAGGGTTTTTTCAACCGTATGGTTCCAGGTGGAAAATCCATACACCACAAAATCCCGGTAGAACTGCCGGCTGCGGTGGTCGATCAGCGGCTGGCTGCGCCGGTGGATGTGCAGCAGCACCACATCCACGCGCGGGTGGGGTATGAAATCAACACGCTGAAACCGGTGCGTGACGGCCGTTTCAAAACAGGGATACAGCAGGACGCCGCGCAGGGTATGGGTTGACCCGCCGGTGTACACCTGGGCGGCTTCTTTCTGCACCACCAGGTATGCATCTTCAGGCGGATTGGCTGCCCCGGTGAGGCGCTTGAGGATGGCGGATGTGATGTGGAAAGGGATATTCGAGAATACTTTATATGCACCCTCCGGCAGGGGATGCGATAAAAAGTCATCGTTGCAGAGGGCCAGATTGGGGATGTTCTGCAATTGTTTTCTCAACATCCCGGCCAGACGCAGGTCTTTTTCAACCGCGATGACCTGCCGGCAGTGACTGCACAACACCCGGGTGATGATGCCATACCCCGGACCGATTTCAAGCACGGTATCCTGAGAGCCAATCGAGGATTGCTGAACCAGAGATTCAACCAGTGTGGGATCATGCAGAAAATTTTGGGATACGCTCAACGGCGTATGTGAAACGACTGACATACAACCTCCTGATCAGAACGGGTGGGGGGAAACAAAAAATCGCAGCGGTCATCGACCATTGCGATAAAGCAAAACCCATCCTGTCAGTTGTATGAAATGTCAGTGTTGTAGAGCAGAAAGGAACCTGACGAACAGCAAGAAACGGCGCCGCGGTGGGCTGCCGTATCTCTTATGACTCATGCAAGAGATCCGCGATGGGTTCCGCTAATTCGTGCGAATGCGAATGATACACATAGAAAAGAAACCACTCATAGTCTGCTTCCGTTTGTTTGACAAAATCAGTATAACATAATCCCGGTCGGGTCGTACTCGGCCCGTGGTTGATTAATGGATAGATCGGTGCCGGGTAATATACGGATGAGCGCCTCTCTCCGGAAGCGGTAGAGTGCGTTCGATCTGTGAATGCACCGCACAGGGAATTGAATGTGTAATGTGGTGCGTTCAAACCCCGAACTCATCCTACGGTTTGTACATAGGTATGCAACCGGATCTCTCAAGTAATGAACATGAGTGATGGTCACACAGGTGAGGATTAAAAAGACGATCGCTCCTCGATGATAAGAATAATAGTGAGGAGCGATCGTTGTTTATAGGGTAAAGATGATTATGATGGTTTGATCGATTGCATTACCGCTTCCAGTCGGGCTTAATCATCGTGACTGTCGTCATAGCTGTCCTCAGCTCCGTCATCGTGACTATCATTGTGGCTGTCGTCGTGACTGTCATCGCTGCTGTCCTCAGCGCCGTTGTCGTCCACGCTGTCATGACTATCGTCGCTATTGTCCTCAATGCTGCTGTGGTTATCGCTGCTGTCATCGTCATAGCTGTCATCAGCTCCGTCATCATAACTGTCCTCTGCTCCATCACCACTGTCTTCAACGTAGCTGTCTTCGTGATCAAGCAGGCTGCCTGCCAGCAGCACGCCATTGGCGTCCAGCACAGCATACGCTTCGATCTTGAAGCTGCTGTCATCGTTGGATGGATCAAAACGCCCGAGGATGGTGAGAGTCTGGCCTTCCGCCGGCGCACCGGACAGATGCCCGCTCTCCAACTCCACCAGGATCTGCCCGGTGCCGTCGTTGAGCAGCAGTTTTTCGTCGCTCAGCAGGCTGACGATCCCGCTCACCGATACCAGTTGGTCACGATACTGAGCCGGATCTTTGAGCAAAGCCGCGATGGTGACGGAGGATGCCTGTAATGTGGTAGCTGTGGATGTCGATTCCAGACGGATGGATGAAAGCGTTTCGGCGGCCACCTCTGCATTTTGGGCAGAGACTTTTTCTTCTGCCTGCCGGGCTCCTGCCGTGATAAGGCCGGCATCCTGATTGAGCGGTTGGTTCAAACCGGTGGATGTCTCATTGCCCGTATTTGAGACCAGCGCGTTGAGCGAGGAAGCCAGTACCGGCGAGAACTTCCCCATGACTGTGGTTCCAACAAATAATAGTGCGGCGCTAAGAACGCTCGCGATAAACACAAGCCTGAAAACCTTTTTTGTCATTCAATGGTTCCTTTCAAAATGAAGTAAATGATGTTCATGCTCTGAGAATAACCGGGCAAACTGAAAGGAAACCGTACGTTGGCTGAAAATTTGCTGAATAATACTAAATTGATCTAAATTAGAAAAAATGAAAAGGATTAGTAAACCTGTACCGGCTGGGTGCGAAAGGATAAACAGAAACGCGTTCCCTGGCCCGGCTGGCTCTCCACCTGTACCTCACCGCTGTGCGCCCTCACAATGGCTGCCACAATCGACAATCCCAGCCCGGTGCCTGAGGTTTGCCGGCTGCGCGACGCGTCGCTGCGAAAGAAGCGGTCAAAAATGCGCGGCAGTTGATCGGATGGGATGCCCGGCCCCTGGTCTTCGACGATAAAGCGGCAATATTCATCGCTGTTTTCCACGCTGAGAGAGATCTTTTTACCCGGAGGAGTATAGCGGATGGCATTTTCGACCAGATTGTTGAGCGAGCGGCGTACCATCTCACGATCCGCCCAGATGGGGTTGATTTCACCACTCGGCCAGACCAGCTCAATTTGCTGCCCCTGAACCAGCAGCAGGGAGCGTTCATACACCTCTTCCAGCAGCGGAAAGGGGTGCAGTTCCTCGCGGTGCAGCACAGAAGCCAGCGTTTCCTCCGGCTGATCCAGGCTGGCCAGTAGAAGCAGGTTCTCCACCAGCAGGGTCATGGTATCCACTTCCTTGCGCAAAATGGCCAGGATCTCGGCGAACTGTTCGTTGCGGACAACGGCGCGGCGGTCCGCGCCGCCGTCATCGGTGCCACCGTCATCGGCACTGAGACTGTCAGTCGCTGAAAAGCGGCTGAGCAAATCCACGCTGTTACGGAATACCGACAGCGGCGAACGCAGCTCATGCGAGGCATCAGCGGCAAACTGGCGCATATTTTCAGCCAGTTGAGTTTGCTTCTCAAAATCTGCCGAAATACGGTCGAGCATCAGGTTGTGGGTGACGGCCAGTTGGCGGAGTTCTTCCACATCGGGCACCGGCGCGCGTTGTTCCAGGTGACCTGTGCGCACCTGCTCTACCGAATCCACCAGGCTTTTGAGCGGGCGCGTCATCAGACGGGAGAGTGATACGATTAACAGCACCGATACGGCCGACGCCAGCGTGATGATCAGGATCAGCCAGCGCCGCAGAGCATCCAGTTGATCCTGAATAGCAGCCAGGGGTAAACTGGCTTCCACACTGCCCAGCAACAGACCGGTTTTATCCACCACGGTGGCCAGATAGACAATACGGGCGGCGCTCCCTTCACCGATCATTTGCACCGTGCTGGTGAGTGACTGGCGTGCGGCCTGGTGCTGCCCATCTGACAGCCACGGCCCGGTGCCCAGCGAGGGCGGAACCGGATTTCCGTCAGCATCCTGGATAAATAAATCGGCGCCCAGCACGCGCAGGTGCTCACCCAGGTTGACAGCCAGGGTGGTGAGATCGTTCTGCCCGGTGTACTGCTCCACGCCGGCCTGTACAAACCCGATCAGGCGGGATTGGGCATCGTTGATCAGATAGGATTGTTGCAACCGGAACACCACCAGCCCCACCATCACCATCAGCGGGATCATGCTGCCCAGAAATACGAGAATAATGAGACTCTGGAAAGACAGGCGCCGTTTCATTAGATTGACTCGCGTAACGAATAGCCCGCCCCGCGCAGGGTCTGGATCAGGGCCGGTGCGCCCATTTTCTGCCGCAGAGAGCGGACATATTGCTCCACGATGTTCGCGTCGCCCATGAAGTTATATCCCCACACTTCCTCCAGGATCTGCTCTTTGGATAGCACCTGGCGGGGATGCCGCAGCAGATAGGTCAACAGCTTGAACTCGGTACCGGTCAATTCCAGGGCATGTCGGCCGCGGTACACCTCATGCGTACCGGCATCCAGACTGAGATCCTGAAAACTGAGCAGCGAATCGCTGTGTACCCGGCGGCGCAGGCGGGCATGCACTCGCGCGATCAGCTCCTCGATGTGAAACGGTTTCACAATATAATCATCCGCGCCGGTTTCCAGGCCGTTTACCCGGTCATGAACCGCATCTCGGGCGGTGATCATGATGATAGGCACATCCGATTGCGAGCGGATCATCCGGCACAACCGTATGCCATCCATACCCGGCAGCAGCCAATCCAGAATCACCAGATCCGGGCTGCGGCTTTCAAACATTTGCAGCCCCTTCAGGCCGTTATCGGTGGTGATCACGTCGTATCCCTCATAACGCAGACCCAATGAAACCAGCGAGCAGATAGCCGGGTCATCTTCCACAATCAGGATGGATAATGGTTCGTTTTCCTTCAAAATGTCCCCCCTGTAACAGGCATTTCTCTGACGGAAGTCCATACTGATGATACCCCATTCTAAGGCAGAAGGAAATACCGCAGCCAGCAGGCTGCTGGCCGCAAACTGACCGATCCGGGTGAAATCATCTGACTCAGCGTGCGAATTTAATCCACCAGGCTACCCTCCATTCAATTGACTGACGGTCAGCACGTCGCTGAAAAATGACTCAATACTGTCTGACAACTGATTGGACAGATCAGTGGTGAAGGTTACAGTCTCCTCAACCAGTTGATCCATCGTCAGGGTATCACCGGGCGCGGTGATGGACGATTGATCGCTATCACCACTATCGGTAGGTACAGGATCATTCCCGCGCCCGTTATCATTGTCATCCGGGTTTTCGGTGGGTTGAGGTTCCTGGGTGGGCTCATCGGTGGGAGCCGGTTCTTCTGTGGGCTTTGGTTCGTCGGTGGGCTTTGGTTCGTCAGTGGGTTTTGGTTTATGAGTCGGTTTTGGTTTCTCGGTGGGTTTCGGCCTATCGGTTGGTTTCGGATCATCGGTGGGCTGTGTGGTGGGCTGCGGTGTGGAGGTGAGGGTGGGTCTAGGCGGATTATCGTTCCCATTGTTATTTCGGGGTTGAGTGGCAGGGACCTGCGGCTCAAGAACCGGGCGGCTCTCAGCACACACATCGATAAACATCGCGCCGGCCTCACCGGTGATGGAACAAACCGATACGCCCAGGCCGGAGACACTGCTGAAAGTTTTCAGCCAGCCGGTGATAGTGATCATTTCTTCATTGAGCGTGACTGTTTCCCACAGGCCGTTCAGCGCGGTGAGTTGAATTTCACCGGTACCATCATTGACCAAAATTTTATTATTGCTCAGTAAAGTGGCTATCCCGCTCAGGGTGAACAGTTGATTCACATACCGGTTTGGATCGGCGGTCAGCTCTGTAACGGTGACCGATGCTTTTAGATCGCTCTCGTTTTCCGCGGATGAGGTATCGGGTCCCGCCCATAAGGCCGGGTTCAGCATGGGAGTGGTGATGACTTTGGGAAGGCTGTCTTGTTCCGGACCGGCCTGCGCAACCTCTTTTTCAACCGATAATAAGTTGCCGGTTCCGTTCGCCTCGGTGCCCGAAACCAGAGCACCCAGGGAAGACGCCAGAACGGGTGAATATTTACCCAGTACAGTCGTTCCGATCACCAGCAGAGCGGCGCTGAGGATACTGGAAATGAGTACAAGGGTGAAAATTTGCTTCTTCATAAGACAATTCCTTTCAATGTACTTAACTACTAATGGATGGATATTAGAAAAACATGAAAGAGATTTTCCCGGGTCGGGCGATCTTTGTGAAAAATCAAAAGCGGAAGAACGTAGCTTGCATTCTTCCGCAGCCGGAACCCCATGTTAATTTGAGACCATCCCTGTTCGGGAGTGGAATCATCAATAGCCACTCTCAGGATCAGGAGGGAATTTTTATGAGGCTTTTTCTTCCTTACCCACCCAATCAGCCCGGTTACTTTGTAATGATCAACCCGTACACCAGGGTCAACAGGGCGGCTGCCAGCAGCACAGCCCCGATGATGGTAATGGTCGTCCCCAGAGAGGGTTGACCCGGTTGACCGATGGCCATGTGCAGGAAAAACCCTCCGGATTGCGCCAGTATACCCACCAGCAGAACCACAGCGGAAGCCACCTTGATGCCCGTACTCAGGGAGGTCTGTTCCATGTAGTGATGATACAGAAGCGACATGAGCAGCAGTACCCCCGCATGGGCGTGCCCCGCCCGAAAGTAGGTTTGCTGAAATTCTGACAGTCCGTTGCGGGTAAGCATCCCCAGCAAAGCATAACCGCCGTACATCACCGTGGGAAGTGCGATCCAGGCGATGATTGAGAAAAGACGCAAAACATACATGATGTGTATCCCCCATCACTCAGTATAACAATTGGGATGCGAACAGCCGCCATAACCACAGGAGGGTGATCATTTCTTATCCGGTTATCATGAATCACTGTCTTCTATAACCGGGAATACGGGGTAAGTATCTTATTCGGGGATATGACCAGGCAAATTTGAGTCACATGATTGACTCTGTTCTGCCGGTTCTGTACAATATTATCAAGAGTAGGGTTCCAGTACTCATTCTTATTGAATTCCACATTCGGTTCAAACAACGCACCCTGTACGCATTGCTGAAGAGGCTTCCTTTTCCTCTTTTCTTCCTACAAACGGCTGAACCGTGCAGCCGTCTGAATGGCTTGTATATACACCGAGATCACAGGAGGAAAAATGAGCACCCAGCAGGTTCGTCCATATCGTCTGATTTCATTTGCCGTCTTCGTTTTTCTGTTTGTCAGCCTGATCATTCCGACTGGCAAAGTACAGGCGGCTCAACCCAATGCCGGATCGTACATCATCGTCTTCAATGATGATGGGGCGCCCACCGAAAATGCGCGCGGCCTTGCAAAGGCTTATGGATTGCAGACCGGGTTTGTGTATGAACATGCGCTCAAGGGCATGTCGGCAATCGTGCCGGAAGGCCGATTGGCCGCGCTACAAAAAGATCACCGTGTGAAATATGTGGTGGAGGATCTTGAACGCAGCATCAGCGCCCAGACCATCCCCACCGGGATCAAGCGCATCTTCGCGGATGAGAACGCCAACATCTCCATTAACGGCAGCGATGACTACCGGGTGGATGTGGATGTGGCAGTGATTGACACCGGGATCGATTTGCAGCACCCTGACCTGAATGTGATGGGCGGTGTGACCTGCACCAACTCGATTCTCTTTCCCAGTTGCACCACCGGCGGGGATGATGATCACTATCACGGCACCCATGTAGCCGGTACCATCGCCGCGCTCGACAACGGCGACGGGGTGGTGGGCGTAGCACCCGGCGCTCGCCTGTGGGCGGTCAAAGTACTCAACAAACGCGGGTCTGGTTACAGCTCATGGATCGTAGCCGGCATCGACTGGGTGGCAGCCAATGCCGCAACCATTGAAGTGGCCAACATGAGTTTGGGCGGAGCCGGTTTCAGCCAGGCTGAATATGACGCTATTCAGGGGGCGGTGGAAGCCGGCGTGGCCTTTGCGGTGGCAGCCGGAAATGAAGATGATGACGCACTGAATTACAGCCCGGGCGGGTTCGATAACGTGCTTTCGGTCAGTGCGCTGGCAGATTTCAACGGTGAACCGGGCGGGGGTGCGGCTGCAACCTGCCGGGCGGATGTGGATGACACCCTGGCCGATTTCAGCAACTGGGGCAGTCAGGTGGATATCGCCGCCCCAGGCGTGTGTATTCTTTCAACATACCCGATCGAAAAGGGCACGTACGGCACCATCAGCGGCACCTCCATGGCCAGCCCGCACGCAGCGGGCGCTCTGGCTCTGCTGGCCAGCGTCAACAACCCGGACAATGAAGCCGATGTGCTTAGCCTGTATCAACAGGTGAAGGATGCCGGTAACGATAACTGGGTCGATGATTCCGGTGACGGCATAAAGGAACCCCTGCTGGATGTATCCACTTTTGTGCCAGCTCTCATCCCTATCGGCGGCGGTGAGGTGAATACCGAGCCATTGGTGACCATCAGCGCGCCAACGCCGGGCACATCCGTGACGGTTGGTACGCCCGTGACCTTTACCGGTTCAGCAAACGATGCGCAGGACGGAGACCTGACCGATGGTCTGGTGTGGGTGTCAGATCTGGACGGTCAGATCGGCACAGGAGGCACGTTTACTGCTGAACTGAGTGAGGGTACCCACGTAATTACCGCCTCGGTGACCGATGTGGGGGGTCTTGAAGGAACTGCTTCAGTGACCGTTACGGTTTTACCGCTGCCCGGGGATGTGATTACCCTGAGCGTTTACGCGTATAAAGTACGCACCAACAAATACGCCGATCTGACCTGGACCGGAGCGCAGTATCCCAACGTGGATGTATATCGCAACGGCGTGTTCGTCATCACAACCGCCAACGATGGAGCGTATACCGACAAACCGGATAAAAAATTGACCACCGCAGTTTACAAAGTATGCGAGGCCGGTACGACCGTCTGCTCAAATGAGGTGACGGTGACCTGGTAATCGTAAGGGAGGGGGTTATACAAAACGGGAGCCGGGCCCATGGACCCGGCTCCCGCCATTTATGTATATCACTTCGCAGATTCAATCCACCTTCACCAGCACCGCTTTGACTACCCGCCGGTTGGCGTAATCGTTTGAGGTGATGCTGTAGCCTTCGCAAGTCAGCAGGGTGATCAATTTCAAGTACATCGGGCGAAAAACGATTTTAGATTTTTCTCCCTTAGGGCTTTTCGACGTTGAAGACCGGCGCGCCTTTCCCGACCCGCACGAGAAATATCACCTGTTGCTCGGTACCGGGGTTTGACTCGCGATGGACCGTGTTTTTCGGTATGTGCCCCACCTCACCGGTTTTGACCAGACAACTTTCCTGCCCGTCTTTGCCAAACTCAAACTTGATTTCACCCGAGATCAGATATACATAGGTATCATAATCACCATGATGATGCCAGCCTGATGTAAACCCTGGCTGGGTATATGCCATGCCCACCCAGGCATCCGGGTTCGAGACCAATTCTTCACGCTGGATACCGGTAGTTTGGGCGGTTTGCGTGCTGCCCTCGCCCGGGCGGAAAACTGCAACTTTGCTGTCAGCCATTTTTCGTTCCTTTCTATTGGCGTCTGCTTAAAGGTTTAACCTGGTGACTGCCCTGAGCATGGATAATCAAACTCGCCAGGCGGTAACACACCAGAGTGTCCTGTGCACAACTCCATTATTGAGCAGGCTGGTTAATTAACGCTTAAATTGAAAAAACTGAGATTCCTAAAAGTGCGGGAAAAGAAAAAATCGCCCATATTCGGAAGATTATCCGGGCGACATTTTTCCGAGGTAATTCGTTTTAACCTCTTGGAAATTAAGTTTAAGGAACTGCGGAGAGGGTGGGATTCGAACCCACGGTGGAGGGAACCTCCACAACGGTTTTCGAGACCGCCCCGATCGGCCGCTCTGGCACCTCTCCGAACGAGCCCAATTATAACAGGCTCTGCTTCATTTCAAAAGAACCGTGCAGAAACTCCGCTACAGTTCGGCCACCTGCTTGCGGGCGGGAAAGGTGATGTTCTCAAACCCGTGTTGATGCAGTTTTTCCATCAACGGCATAGCGCCGCGTTCCTCACCGTGCACCAGGAACAACTGCTTCAGCGTTTTCTGGGTGGCTTCAGCGTATTCCAGCAGCATATCCTGCCCGGCATGCGCCGATAACCCACCGATGGTCACCACCTCGGCTTTGCGCACGTACCGTTCACCAAAGATGTTGATGGTTTTCTCCTGATCGGCCAGACGGCGGCCCAGGGTGTTGGGGGCCTGCCAGGAAACGATCATGATGGTATTGCGCGCATCTTCAATATTGTTCTTCAGGTGATGCAGGATGCGGCCGGTTTCAGCCATGCCCGACGCGGAGATAATCACCAACGGACCGCTCATGTTGTTGATGGCCTTGCTTTCATCCACCGAACGGGTATAGGTAAGCCCCTTGTAAAACAGCGCCATCTCATGCGTCTGCTGCATGAAACGGTGGGTTTCCTCGTCAAAATATTGCGGATACATGCGGAAAACATCCGTCACGCCTACCGCCAGCGGGCTGTCTACAAATACCGGAATGCGCGGGATGAGGTTGTTTTCGAACATGCGGTTGAGGAAGAACACAATTTCCTGGGTACGCCCAACCGCGAAGGCCGGGATGATGATCTTTCCCTTGCGCTTTACTGTGTTTTGCACCACCTGGCAGAATTCTTCAAATGCCAATTCGGGGTCACGGTGAACTTTATCGCCGTAGGTGCATTCCATCATCAGATAATCGGCGTTTTCCGGCAGCACCGGGTCGCGCACAATAGGCAGGTCCAGGCGGCCAATATCCCCGGAGAACCACAGCCGCTTGGTGGAACCGTTTTCTGTGATATCCAGCACAATGGCGGCGGCTCCCAAAATGTGACCGGCTTCCACAAAACGCGCTTTCACCCCCGGCACCGGCTCAAACTCCTGGTTGTATTCACGTTTGACAAACAAGCGGATGGCGCTCTCCACATCAGGGATGGTGTACAGCGGCTCGATGAGCGGCTTGCCCTGCCGGGCCAGTTTTTTGTTCATATACCCGGCGTCGGCTTCATGAATGTGCCCGCTGTCACGCAGCATGATTTCAGCCAGCGACACGGTGCCCGGGGTGGCGTAAACCGGACCTTTGTAGCCATCGTGTGCCAGGTTGGGCAGGTTGCCGGAGTGATCGATGTGCGCATGCGAGAGCAGCACGGCGTCTATTTGTTTGGGATCAAACGGGAAGGTGTGATTGATGGTATAGCTTTCAGACCGTTTTCCCTGATACAGACCGCACTCCAGCAGCATATGGTAGCCGTTCACCTCAATAAGATGCTGTGAGCCCGTCACCGTTTGGGCTGCACCGTCGAAATGAATTTTCATGATGTCTCCTGATTGTGGACGACTTCCAGTATCTCGTCGCCGTACTCCTCAAAACGCCATGGAAGATCGCTCATGATGGATTGAAGCGCTTCACGATTGGTTGGATTTTCTTTGGCGATCACTTCCATCACATCGCGCGGCAGCACTACATCTGATTCGATGCCCAGCTTTTGCGCGGTCACCTTGCGCCACAAGCGCAGGGCTTCATGTAAATTAATAAAACGCCCGTTGGGCTGCCGTCGAACGGGCCGCTGGGGGAGTTTGCCGGCCTGCCCGCGCTGGATGGCTGCCAGGATCTCACCGCCGTGCATGCTGACGGTGCGCTGGTTTACACCAAACAGCTTAAGCAACTCATCACGGCTGGTGGGTAATTTTTCGGCGATATCCAGCAGGGTTTTGTCCCCCATTACTTTGAATACCGGTTTATTGCGCGCGCGCGCAACCCGATCGCGGTACTGGTATAACTCATACAGCACAGCCATCTGTCTTTGATCCAGAAACTGCTTATAGGCCAGTTTCCAAAAATGGGCATTGTCGTTTTCGGGGATTCCAGCATGAACCTTGGTCATGCGCTCAAAATCTTCACGCGCCAGGGCCGAGAGCCCTTTTTCTTCCAGTACCTCGTTGAGCCGGTTGCGCAGTTCGATCAGATAATGGGTGTCCAGCCGCGCATACGCCTTTTGCTCATCCGAGAGTGGCCGCTCCGCCCAGTTGGCTCGCTGAAAACGCTTATCCAGCACGATGCCGAACTCGGTTTCCAGCATGGCCGCCAGACCAATCTGCTCGTATTTGAGAATTCGACCGGCCAGCATGGTATCGAAGATGTTGACGAATGAAAAATCGAAATCGCGCTTCAGACAGATGATGTCATATTCAGCAGCGTGGAATATTTTCTCGATATCCGGCGAACAAAAGATGGATTCCAGGGCGGTCAGATCCTTGAGCGCCAGCGGGTCAATCAGATAATCCTGACTGCCGGTGGAGAACTGGATCAGGCATACCTGTTCCTGATAGGCATACAGACTGTTGGATTCTGTATCAACGGCTACGTGGCTGCAGCAAGCCAGGTCTTTTACCATTTTGCTCAAGGCAGACGGCTTGTCGACCCAGATCATTTCTCCGATAGTAGATTCATCCATATACACTGGTCATTATAGCCCAAACCCATCCTTCCATCCCGGGTTTTGGCGATCGGGGGTTGATTTGTGATCCTCGACGCTCACCTGACAGCCACCAAAATCAGACGTCGGCTGGTTTCTTTGCTGTACAGATCGAACTGATAATTGCCGTACGAGAGCACCGTCTCAAAGCCGGCTTTGTGCAGCAAATGCTCCTGCTCTTCCTGCAGCAAAATATTGGGATACTCCACGCTGAAGGATTCCAGCCCGCTCTGCCTGTCGCTATGATGAATATCCAGAATATTGTACCGGGCGCCTTTTCCCTCATAATCGATCACAAACAGGCGGGTGAACTCGGATTCGTTCACCGCCAGCAGAAAGCGCGGCTTTTCACGCCACTGCCGGTCGGTGGTGCCCTGAGTGAGCACCAGAATGCCGCCCGGGCGCAGCACCGAATGCATGCTGACAAAAGCCTTCAGCGCTTCATCCGGTGATGGCATGTGCAGGATGGAACTCCGCAGGCACAGCACAGCGTCGAAATCCGGGTTGAAGTAATCCGGCAGACTGCGATAATCGGCTTCCAGCAGGGGAATGTTCATCCCCGCGTCGGCCAGGTTATGGGCTGCACGGCGCAGCATGGCCGGCGAGATATCACTGCCCATCACGGCAGCGCCCAGCAGGCTGCTCATGTGCAGGTGATGCCCTGTACCACAGGCGCAATCCAGCACCCGTTTCACCTGGTATTCGGCAAACAGGCGCTCAAAAAAGCTGACCTCGGCCGGATCATGCTGATCATACGCGCCTTCAAAACGGTCATAGCTGTCGGCAAAATTCTCATATGGATCAATCATCATCGTTGCCCATCTCCTGTTTTATCTCTTCAATAATGATCGTTGAACCTGTGATCTCCGGTGAGGCGGCCATTCAGGCAGTGTCTCACCCTGAAAAAACTCACGCCTGTTTTTCATGATAGACTTATCCTGCCTGGTCATGATCATGATGGGCTTTACTCCCCAATTTAGAGTACTTCACCTTTTCACAGGAGCAGTTGCATGAAAAACAGAACGCCCGAACTTGAGGCACGCTGGAAACAGCGCTTTACTGCATATGGTGTGACGTGGACGCAGATGGCTGCTTTAGATCCCCGACGGGGTCTGGCCGGCAGCAACCAGTCAGGCGTATTGCAATTATACGCCTGGGATGTGCCTGCCAACAGCCTGCGCCAGATCACCAACTTCCCTACCGGCAAAATGTTTGGCCATTTATCGCCGGACGGTCGCTACATTTATTATCTCAAAGATGAGGGCAGCAACGAGATCGGTCACTATGTGCGTGTACCCTTTGAGGGCGGCCCGGAAGAGGAAGTGACGCCTGATCTGGTGCCGTACGCCTCTCATTCCATCACCTCCAGCGCCGATTCAAGACATCTGGGGTTGCTGGCTGCCATGCAGGATGGTTTCAAGCTGTATGTGCTGGATATTTCCGCTGACGGCGCGCTCGGTCAGCCGCGTAGGATCCATGAAACCAAGGCCCTCGTTCAGGGCGTGCATCTTTCCGCTGATG
>DAISXR010000065.1:13452-20043 GCA_036825755.1 Anaerolineaceae bacterium | reverse complement strand
TGCCAGCGTTTTATCGAGTTGCTTCCAGCCAGTATGCGTCATTCGGATCAGGCATATGGAAGATTGAATCTCTCAGGGCGCGAGTACCTCTCTCCCGGCTATCAGAAAACCCCCTGGCACATCACAATTCCGGTGTCAAAATCAGATATTGAAATCGGTTTTATCGAAATCGGTTATCTGAAAGAATATCCCTCTCTGCAAAATGGCCCTTTTTCTGCTGAAGAATTTCACTTTCTCCAGGTGATGGCAGAACAAATCGGACAGTTGGATAAAATCAGACAAATTGAAGCCACGCTGCATCAGAGTCTTTCCCAATATCATCTGATCGCCGATCATACCTCTGATGTCATCTGGGTGGCAGATGCGCTGACCGAAAAACTCACCTATGCGAGCCCTTCGGTGCAAACCCTTCTTGGCTTCTCTCCCGATGAAATTGTTGGTCATTATCTGAAAGAGATCCTCCCACCGGCCTCATACAAAAAAGCCGATATTGCATTTCCCACAGAAATGCTAGCCGCTTTGGAGACCCCCACGGTGTTCGATCCCATCGAGGTGGAACACATACGTAAAGATGGATCTCGCGTTCAGACCGAAGTTACTACCTCGCTAGCGTTCGATGACAACGGCGTTGCCCAAATCATCGGCATCTCGCGCGACATTACGGATCGAAAAAGGACAGAAGACGAACTCAGGTTGAGCCTGAATACGATCCGGGCAATCCTTGAATCGACTCTTCAACGCGTGTTTCTTCTTGATAATCAGGGTAACATCCTGGCGGTAAATGAGGCTGGTGCTAAAGAGCGTGGATTTTCACAGGATGAGTTATTAGGAAAAAAACTGGTTGACATTTTACCGTCTGAGGCCGCCGCCAGATTGAGAGTTCACTTTCAAGTGGTCATTCAGACGGGATTACCGGTCTCGTATGAAAGTCAATCCGGGAATGCATATAAAAAGGTCACCCTTTACCCGGTATTTGCTAAAGATAGAACGGTCAACCACATCAGCATCTATGCTGAAGATATCACCGCTCAAAAACAGGCTGAAATCCAGAAGCAGCAGTTCTATGAAGATCTTGAACTGGTGAATCAACTGATTAACAGCCTCAATCGCGGAGCGGATATTAATCAGTTAGCTCTGCAAATGCGGAGTATCCTGAAGCAGGTCTTCCAGGCCGATGCATTGACCATTTTTATGTTGAGCGATGATAAACTCTCATTGTCAGCAACTGACTATACGATAATCGAAGATGAAAAGAAGGAATTCTTCGATCAAATCAGCCAGCGGATCGGAAGGCAGTTTCCAGCGACAATCATTCCCCTCGCAAACGCTCAAGTATATATTCCACTGTTGAAATCAAGAAGCGGATCTATCATCACCGCAGCGGATCAGATTTTGGATCGGATCAGATCAATCACTCAGTTTACTCCTGTGTTATCCACCTCCGAAACAATACGTGAGAGCATCTATCAGGAGATAGCCGGATTTCTTGGGATAAAATCGATCATTTCTGTACCCATATTTTCTGGTGATGAAGCGATTGGCCTGATTGAGATTTCCAGCAAAAATATCTTTTCCGGGCAGGATCTTCTGCGCCTGGAGGGGTTGCTGGGACAGGTCAGTCTCGCCACACTGCGCAGAAAAGCAGAAAATGATCTACGTATCATAAATGACCGCTTTGAGATGTTATCCGGGAATATTCCTGAAGTTTTCTGGATCTTTGAGTTCAGCAGTCAAAAATTCGTCTACATCAGTCCGGCATTCGAAAAAATATGGGGGCTCAGCCGGGACGCGATGATCGATGATTTCAATTACGTACTCAACCAGATTCACCCCGATGATAAACAGGCACTAATCCATTCACGCGAGCGCGTCAGGGACGGATATCCAGCCGAGCTGGAATATCGAATATTGCAACCAGGCGGATTGGTTCGCTTCATTTGGGAACGCAGCTTCCCGGTATTTGATGCGAATCGTAAGGTCACCTATTACACCGGCATCAGCAGTGATATCACCACAAGCAAACGCGTGGAAATGGAGCTAAAGGAACACGAGAGTTTTCTCCAATCGATCGTCACCAGTACCCCGGGCACCATTTATCTGGTTGATTTGGAAGGCTATTTTCAGTATACCAATCATCCGGTTGCCAGCGTCCCGGATGAACAATTCTACAAGAGGAACTTCTTACGTGGCATTCATCCGCAGCACGAGAAGCTGGCGACCGCACAATTCAAAAAATCAATTCTCACCAAAACAATCCAGCAGGCAGAGATACAACTGTTGCAGGAAAATGCTGAATACCGTTGGATGCTGGTCCTGTTCAGCCCTGTTATTATCGATGACGAAGTCAAACGCATGACCATTCACACCATCGATATCCATGAACGGAAACAGGCAGAGGAAATGCTCCGTAAAGTAGAAGACTTCCGTCGTTCCATGCTGGAAGCGATCAACGAATCGATCTTTCTCGTTGACGCGGATGGAATGGGGGTGATGGCAAATTCTGTAACATTAAAACGCCTGAACGTGACAGAAGAGGAATTTGTAGGCCATTGTATCTATGAAATTCTTCCACCTGAGGTGAGAGAAATCCGCCGCGAAAAAATGAAACAGGCGATCGAAACCCGCAGCCCGATAAAATGGGAAGATGTACGCTACGGCAGGCAAATGCTGAATGTAGCAAATCCTATTGTGGACGAGAATCAGAACGTGACATTGCTGGCTATGTTTGCCTTTGATATTACCGATCAGAAGATCGCAGAAGAACAAAACCGCCGCTTTACCCACATTATCGAGCAGATGGCGGATACAGTTCTGGTGCTTGATCAGAACTGGCAGATCCAGTATGCCAATACGGCCTTTGAAAAGATCTCAGGCTACAGTCTGGAGGAAATCCGCGGGAAGACCCCCAAATCAATCCTGGGTGCTGATCAGTATAAAGATGATTTTTATGAGGAAATGAATGCTGCGTTGCAAAGGGGAGATGTATTTGTTGCTGAATTTAAAAACCGGAAAAAGAATGGTGGAATTTTTTACGAAATCAAAACGTCCACCCCGCTCATCGATTCGAATGGCAGAATCACCAACTTCATCGAGACCGGCAAGGATATCACTGAACGAATTCGAGCGGAAGAAAGATTCATCAGCAGCGAACTGCGAAACCGCACCATGGTGGAAGCCATTCCGGATGTACTCTTCCGGATAAAAAGAGATGGAACATTTATCGACTTTCACGCGAAAGACACAGACAAGCTATATGCTCCTCCTCAAACGTACATCGGTCGAAAAATTGAACAGGTGCTGCCTGAAGAAATTTCACAGCCTTATATGAATGCCATTCAAAAGGCTTTTCAGTACGACTCACTACAAATCTTCCATTATCAATCCAATAAAGACGGCCAATACTACACTTTTGAAGGCCGGGTTGTGGCCAACCTGGCTGAGAATGAAGCAGTTGTGATCGTCCGTGACATCACCGAGCAGCAGCAGATGGAAATTGAGCTTCGACACAGCGAAGAAAAGTATCGCCGTCTTTCGCAGGTACTGGAGCAGCGTGTACGGGAGCGAACAGCCGAAGTGCAGGATCTGTACGACAATGCACCCATCGGGTATCACTCACTCAACGGTGATGGAATCTACCAGTTAATGAATGAAACCGAACTGCACTGGCTGGGTTATTCACGTGATGAAATCATCGGTCAAAAAAGCTTTGGCGATCTCGTTTCTCCGGAGTGCTATCAGCGTTTTGTGACCGAGTTCAATCGCATGAAAGAATTGGGATATGCCTATAACCTCGAATTTGACCTGGTTCGAAAAGACGGCACTCTTATTCCGGTGATCGTGAATGCGGTTGCTGTTTATGATAAAAACAGCCAATTTTCACACACTCGCTCCACCATGTTCAACAATACGGAACGAAAAGCGATCGAAGCTGAAATTCGACGGATCAACAACCTATCTGAAACCGCCTTTGAACTGGCCAAATCAGGCTACTGGTATATTCCACTGGATGGCTCCAACTATTACTACCCATCAGATCGTGTGATTGAAATTCACGGAGATGAAAAACATTCCGATGCACGCTACCACCTGAAGTCAGAATGGTTGATCAATCTGCAGATGGCCAACCCTGATATTGCCTCAGTCGTAAGAACAGCCTTTGATGATGTGATCTTTGGCAGGCGCGACCGGGTTGACCAGCAATACCCCTACCGCCGCCCGGTGGATGGGAAGATAATCTGGATCCATGCCCGTGGGAATGTGATCAAAGACTCAGCCGGTCGAAGGATTGGCATCTCCGGTGTCACCCAGGATATCACTGATCAAAAGGAGATGGAATGGGAACTCAGCAAGGCAAAAGAGGCCGCTGAAACAGCAAATATGGCCAAGAGCACATTCCTGGCCAACATGAGCCATGAAATCCGCACCCCCATGAATGCGATTCTGGGGTTCACGCAGATCATGATGAAAGACAAAGCGCTGGATGCAAAAAGCCGCGAGTATGTTGGCATTATCAACCGTTCAGGCGAGCATTTGCTGACCCTCATTAACGAAATTCTTGAGATGTCAAAAATCGAAAGCGGACACGTGACCTATAACCCGGTCACATTCCACCTTCCATCATTGATCAACGATATCAAAGACATGTTCCTGCCCCGCCTGGCGGCCAAAGACTTGAGCATGACGGTAGAGCTGGATTCCAGCCTGCACAAATACATCAGTACCGATGAGACAAAGCTCAAGGAAATTCTCATCAATTTACTCGGAAATGCGCTCAAGTTTACCAATACAGGGGGCGTAACGCTCCGCTGCTGGTCTGAACAAGATCCCTCCAAAACGGATCCGGCAGCCCTTCTCCTGTTCATCGACGTTGAAGATACCGGGATAGGCATTGCTCAGGAAGATATTCCCCATGTCTTTACAGCCTTTGAACAAAGCCGCGGCAGTGACCATTCACACAGCGGTACAGGGTTGGGGCTGGCCATCAGCCTGAGCCACGCCCGTTTATTGGGCGGCGATATTACCATTTCGAGCACACGCTATGTAGGCACCTGCATGCATGTGAAACTGGCGGTCACCGAAAGCAAAGGCATCAAAGTTCGTACGCTCAGTCCTAAACGGCAGGTGACCGGCTTGAAACCAGACGCTCCTGCGATCAAAGTCATGATCGTGGATGATAATGAGGATAACCGCATGGTCATCCAGGAAATGATCGAGTCGTTGGGGATTCTCACCTGCAGCGCACAGGACGGCGCGGAAGCGGTTGAAATAGCCAGATCCTGGGTACCGGATTTAATCCTGATGGATCTTCGCATGCCCGTCATGAATGGATATGAAGCCGCCAGTATCATCAAAGCTACGGAAGCGGGAGAAAAGATGCACATCATTGCAGTCACCGCCTCACCGCTTGAAATCGATGAGAAGCGAATTCTCGACAACGGCATGAGCGGATACGTGAGAAAGCCCTTCAAAGAGCATCAACTGTTTTCAATTTTGGAGGCAAAATTTGGGAAAATATTCGTGTATTCCGATGAAGAACAACCGGATGAGAATAAATCCGTCTCGAGTTCGAGCGATGTCACCTTGCAGGAAATCCAGACCATTCCACCAGAATTAGTCGAGCAACTAAAAGCTGCCACAATCAACGCCCAGTATGACCAGATTCTAATCTTGATCCAAAAAATTGCGAAGTATGCGCCAAAAACTTCCTTACTGTTGCAAAAACTGGCCGACGGGTATCAATACGATGCGCTCAGTAGACTGTTCGAACAAGAGGACACCAATGGACATTAATCTATCATTGTTATCCGAGAACGCCAATATCCTCGTGGTGGATGATACCGTTGAAAATTTGTCACTGCTCACGCGCATGCTGAAAGATTGTGGGTACACAGCCCGGCCGGTTCCCAATGGCCGTCTGGCCATCCAGGCAGCGCGCGGGAAAAAACCGGACCTGATTTTACTCGATATCAATATGCCGGAAATGAACGGATATGAGGTATGCAAGCAATTGAAGAGTGATGCGCATCTGAAAGAAATACCCGTATTGTTCATCAGCGCGTTGTCCGAGATCAACGAGAAAGTGAAAGCATTTGAGGTCGGCGCAGTTGATTACATCACCAAGCCATTCCAGTTTGAAGAGGTGCGCATGCGGGTGGAAACTCACCTGCGCCTGCATCAATTACAGGTCAACCTTTCAGACCTGGTAGCCAGCCAGGTGAAGGAAATTACCGAACTTCAAATGGCCATGCTGTTCGGGTTTGCCAAATTGGCTGAAGCGCGCGACAGCGATACGGGCAAACATGTTGAACGGATTCGCACCCTGTGCAGGCTGCTGGCAGAGAGCCTGCTGGGTCACCCAAAGTTTGGCTCACAGGTCAATCAGGCCTATTGCGACCGGCTGTATCACGCCAGCCCGCTGCATGATATCGGCAAGGTGGGCATCTTGGATGAGATCCTGCTCAAACCCGGGCCGCTCACCCCGGATGAATTTGAGGTGATGAAGACGCATACTTTGATTGGATCGCAGACGCTGGAGGATATTCAGCAGCGCTTCCATTACAGCGAGTTCCTCAACATGGGCATCCATATCGC
>DAISXR010000065.1:0-13352 GCA_036825755.1 Anaerolineaceae bacterium | reverse complement strand
GTCTGGAAGACGCCTTTGACGAGATCTGGAATAAGATGAAGGATTAGGCCCGACTGTGCAGGCGGGTCATAAATAAAATCTGGCCTTTAGTGGCCAGATTATTATTCAAGCATGAAATAACAGAAGACTATACTACCTACACATCCAAATTCCGTACATCATGGGCATGCGTGGTGATGAACTTGGTACGCGGAGGTACGGCCGCCCCCATGAGCATGTCAAACGTCCGGTCGGCTTCGGCGGCGTCTTCAATATCCACCTGCAACAGGGTGCGGTTCTGCGGGTTCATGGTGGTTTCCCACAACTGGTCGTCATTCATCTCACCCAAACCCTTGTAACGCTGCACAGCGGCCTTTTCCGAGGTGGAGCCAAGCCGTTTCAGGATGGTTTCCTTTTCGGCCTCAGAGTAAGCGTATTCGATCTTCTTTTTATATGAGATCCGGTACAGCGGCGGAAGCGCGATAAACACATGCCCTTCCTCAATCAGCGGTTGCATATAGCGGAAGAAAAACGTGAGCAGCAGCGCGCGGATATGGCTGCCGTCCACATCAGCATCGGTCATGATAATCACACGCCCGTAGCGCAGGTTGGTTTTATCAAAATGGTCACCCACCCCGCAGCCAATGGCGGAGATCAACGCCTTGACCTCGTTGTTGGACAAAATTTTGTCCAGGCGGGCGCGCTCGGTGTTCAAAATCTTGCCGCGCAGCGGCAGAATAGCCTGGAAATGGCGGTCACGGCCCATTTTGGCCGTGCCACCTGCGCTGTCTCCCTCAACAATGTACAGCTCGGAATTGATGGCATCGCGGTTGGAACAGTCTGCCAGTTTGCCGGGCAGGGTCAGGCTTTCCAGGGCTGATTTTCGGATCACCAGATCGCGCGCTTTGCGGGCGGCGTCACGGGCACGGGCAGAGGTGAGACACTTCGAAACGATAGCTCGACCAATGGAGGGGTTCTCTTCCAGGTAAGTGCCAAATCCTTCCACCACCACCTGGGCCACCAGGCTCTGCACCTCGGGGTTCATCAGCTTCACCTTGGTCTGGCTCTCAAACTGCGGATCCGGGTGCTTGATGCTGATGATGGCGGTCAGACCCTCGCGTGTATCCTCGCCGGTGAAGTTGGCGTCTGAATCCTTCAGAATGTTGTTCTTGTGAGCGTAATCGTTAATCACGCGTGTAATGGCGCTGCGTAAACCGGTTAAATGGGTCCCGCCGTCAATGGTATTGATGGTATTGGCAAAAGAATAGACCGATTCGGTATAGGCGTCGGTGTATTGAACCGCTGCCTCCACCACAATGTTATCCACCTCTTTTTCGGCATACACCACCGGGTGTAGAACCTCACGGTTGCGATTCAGATAGCGAACAAACGAGACGATCCCACCGTCATAGTAGAAGTTCATCTCGCGGTCGTTTCGTTCATCAAAGATGTGGATCAGCACCTGGCGGGTGATAAAAGCCATTTCACGGAAGCGCTGGATGAGCGTTTCAAAACGGAAGGTGACCTCATCTTTGAAAATGGTGGTATCAAAGCGGAATGTGGTTTTGGTGCCGGTTTTTTCGGGATCGGTTTTGCCAATCACTTTCACCGGTTCCAGAGGGATACCGCGTTCGTATCGCTGGAAATAAATTTCGCCTTCGTGGTAGACCTGTACTTCGCACCATTCAGAAAGAGCATTCACGGCAGATACACCCACGCCGTGCAGACCGCCTGATACCTTGTATCCGCCGCCGCCAAATTTACCGCCGGCATGCAGAGTGGTCATAACCACCTCAAGCGCAGATTTACCGCGCTGTGGGTGGATACCTACCGGGATGCCGCGCCCATTGTCTTCTACGGTAACGCTCTCATCTTCGTGAATTACGATGTTTATCCGGTTGCAGATACCCGAAAGTGCCTCATCGATGGAGTTATCCACCACTTCATAAACCAGATGGTGAAGCGCTTTGATATCGGTACCGCCCACATACATACCCGGACGGCGGCGTACTGCCTCCAGGCCTTCCAGGATCTGGATGCTGGTTGCATCGTAACTACTCAAATTTGCTTTCTTTTCTACCACTCATTCCTCCAAAATCATCCTTTTCAGGATGATGATGTGATACCAGAGAATCTAAAATTATTGCTTGTCGAGTGAGACTTGCGGCTGGCTATTGAGATGCTGCATGCGCTCATTCATCCAGCGCAAACCACCCCGATAATAAATAAAGCTGGACGCGATCACACCGGTGGTGATAAATGCATGCCCCAAAATGCCCACCAGCACCATCCATGAATCTTCAGTGGGGAAAGACCACAGAATATCCATTCCCTGGCTCATAAACACGCCCAACAAAATGAACACACCGGTTCCCGGCAGAAAATACCGCACCAGCCGAATGCTGTTGATGGCCGATGTGAACACATTTTGATTGTAGCCATAGATCCCGTGCGGCGAGAAAATCAACGGCATCAGCAGCCAGATCAGCAGCAGGGATATAAAGATGATGGAAAGCTGTGAGAAGGTAGGGCTGATCATGGAAATGATGAACACCAGGATCACAGCCGGGATGGCCAGAATGGCCAGCAGCACATACGAACTCACGGTCAGGTAAAGCGTATCGCGGAAGTTTTTCAATGCGCGCTTCAGGCTGAACTTTTCTTTCAGGTTCAGGCTGATGCGGGCGATCTCGCCAAAAAACAGGCTGCCGGCAGCAATACCCGCCAGCGCAATGATCAGCCACAGCCCCAGGGTGGAACCGAGCGAGTTGAGATCGATTTCTTTCAGCGGGCCAAGCGGGTTGGCAAGCACGCCCCGCCCCGAAAGCAGGCTGGGGACGCCAATGGGCAGGGTGCGCAGGGAACTCAACAGGTTATAATGATCCAGACCCTCCTGCAGCAACTGCTGGCTGCTGGTGATGAAAGCCTGTAAATCTTTCGCTCCGGAAGCTGCTAACAGCTCAAAATACTGTTGAAACATGGGTTGAACAAGCGGCTTGATCGTCAATCGGGGAGCAAACCAGAGCAAAATATCCAGCAGAACCGGCAAGAGAATCAGGCGGATATTTGCAGCCACCGAGTTGAACCCAGCCGTAAAAGACTGGATCAATCCGGGGGGAGTTGATAGTGTGGTTTTTTCCAGTTTTTCCATTGAACCTTCATTTTATCATAAATATGGTGAACTCATCACTCCTTATATAGAACATATATTCATATTATATACTCTGCCTGCAGGAAGCGCCAGTTTTGTTGTTCTTTCGACTTCCCAATGCAGCCAATGCTGGATACAATCAAACCAATGGCTACACAAAAAACCGATCCGCTGCTTGAAAAACTGAGCGTCATTTCAGCCATCATTTTGCTCACCTATGCGGTCACTTCCTTTGTGAATCTGCCAAGCGCAGAAATCAAATGGAATGTTTTCGGCGCTGTTTATAATTTCACTTTCGATCTGAAAACCTACATCACCATTCTGGTGCCGGCCTTTGCAGGTGTGGGTGCTTACTGGCTGGTCAAAACCCATCCGGCTTACTCCGAAGACCGTTACCCGCTCCAGCACAGCATTTTGCCGGCCCTCACCGCCTGGGTGATTGGCCTGCCCCTCACGCAAATGTCGAACGATTCCACCCGCTGGATCGTCTTTTTATTGGGTGGCGCCATGCTGATTGTGACGTTAACTGCTGAATACGTGGTGGTAGATATTAAGAGTGAACAGCACGTGCTGGCATCCGGTCTTTTGAAAGCGCTCTCGCTGGCCATGTTCTTCTTCGTGCTCTTCTCAGTGCGCGTGAATATTTTACGTCTGTACATGCTACTGCCGGCGGTGGGGTTGACGGCCTTTTTTATCCTGCTGCGCGTGTTTTATCTGCAAACTGGCGGCAAGTGGCTGGTCAACTGGGCCGCTGTGATTACCATTCTGATCGCACAGATGGCCCTGGGGCTGCATTATCTGCCAGTAAGGCCCGTTTCCTACGGATTGATTTTACTGGGACCTTATTACGCCCTGATCGATTTTGCGACAGCCTATCCATTCAAACGCGGGCGCGAGAACCTGTGGCTGGGTCTGGCCATGATGCTAGTTTTTCTCCTGCTTGCTTTCATCCTTTAATCCACCCCGCATGAACTCAAAGGTCCTCTTCATCCCAACCGTTATCCTCAAGGAAATCACCTCTTACCTTGAAAGCCATCTCCCCGAGGAAGCCTGCGGGTTACTGGGTGGAAAGGATGGAACGGTGACAGTCCATCTGCCCGTCAGCAACATCCTGCACAGTGAATCCCAATTTAAAATGGATCCGGAAGCTCAACTGCGCGCGTTCCTCTACTTTGAAGAACAGGACCTCGATCTGGTGGCCATTTACCACTCGCACCCGTACGGGCCGGTGCACCCTTCTGCCACTGATCTGCGTGAATACCGCTACCCGGGTGTGATTTCGGTCATCGTCGCAAAAAAAGGGCCTGAATGGAGTATTCAGGCCTACGAGATCAAAGATGATGATTACACCCGCATCCAATTTTTTGACACGGTGTAAATTTCAGAGTTACCCCAAACTATTACTGGGCGGGTGTCTGCTCCAGAAGCGTCCGGTAGAGGGCATATACATTGCGCGAGTGCAGCTCTTCTGCCAGGCCGCCCAATAATACCTTGCTCTTCCCGCATGATTCGATATCGATCTCCTCAAGCAACTCCACGGCGTTTTTCCGTTTCATGGCTGCACGGACCGATTTGTTCAGCGCAGCTAAATAGGCAACATTTTCTTTGACAGAATCTTCGATCTCACCCCGTAAAATGATATCGCCATGACCCTGGATGATGTTTTCCAGGCTCATCTCGCCGATCATCCTGATCGAACGGTTCAGCTCATCCATGTCGCCTTCCACGATAAACGGGATGGGCATAAAAACGTCGCCGGCGAACAGGATACGGTCTTCTTCCACCAGAATGGAAATACCATCAGGGCTGTTGCCGGGCGTGGGGATCAATGTGAGATGCTTCTTTCCTACACGCAGTGACATGTTCCCGTTCTGGAAGGTAAGATGCGGCAGTACAATTTTTGTGTTTCGGTAGATGGCATTCTGCTTCTGGGCGGCTTCCAGCGCCTTCTGTTCCAATTCCTGCATATACAGACGGCATAAACTGTGCGAAATGATGGTGGATCCGGGGAAAAAGCAATTTCCCCAGGTGTGATCAGCCTGATGGTGGGTATTGATGATGTATCGAACCGGTACTTTTAGTTCTTCTTCGATAAAGGAACGTATCTGCAAAGTTTCCTCCGGGATGGCCATCGTATCGATGACGACTGCCCAGTCATTTCCGGTGATGACACCGGAAGTCACCTGGGCATAGATTTCACTTTGGAACCAGTATACGTTTTCTGAAATTCGTTCGCGCTGCATAAAACCATCCTGAAAGAATAAGAAATAAGGTCAACAAAAATAGACCAAGCCCTAGATAAGAAGAATAGCACAAACAAAATGAAAAGTCAAAATTTTTGCATTTTTCTGGCGGCTGATTTCCAGGCTTTCGCAGGTTATCACCCGGCACGCAGGCAAGACCTGTCGATCCTTAAATGCCTGTCATGAGATTATGTTAGAATTCTTTATTACTGCTATTTGAGGCTGTGACAGATATGCTGAAGCCCGATGATATGACCACACCCTTTTCTCCCGGTTCACAGCTCGCGCTGGTGACGGGTTCAGGCCACCGGCTGGGCAAAGAAATTGCGCTCAGGCTGGCCCGCCTGGGATATGCGGTGGCGGTTCACTATCACGGCTCTGCAGAAGAAGCAGCACACACCCAACGTGAGATCGAGCAGCTTGGCGTGAAGGCCTTTTTATTTCAGGCCGATCTGACCGACCCGCACCAGATCGAAAACCTGTTTAAGCAAATCGATCAGACCGGCTTGCCACTGTCGGTGCTGGTCAACTCAGCCTCCGTCATGTTGAAAGGCGGCCTGGATGATTTCGATATCGCCGATTGGGATCTGACCATGAACCTCAATCTACGCGCCGTCTGGCAGTGTGGAATACTCGCGTTCAGGCGAATGCAGAATGGCGGATCGATCATCAACATTTCTGATTCCGGCGCCGGCCGCATGTGG
Organism: Anaerolineaceae bacterium; assembly: GCA_036825755.1. GTDB lineage: Bacteria > Chloroflexota > Anaerolineae > Anaerolineales > Anaerolineaceae > JAJFTV01. The sequence continues at coordinate 7,275 of DAISXR010000065.1, read as the reverse complement.
ACCGGTTACGCGGCATATTCCATCAGTAAAGCCGGCGTGGATGTACTCACCCGCCTGATGGCGCGCACCTGCGCCCCAGCGGTGCGGGTCAATGCCGTGGCGCCCGGGCTGATCCTACCTCCGTCGGATTTCTCCTCCGAAACCTGGGACAAACTGGTCAACCGGCTGCCGCTCAAACGCCCGGGAGAGCCGCGCTTTGTTTGTGATGCGATTGAGTATTTACTCTCCGGTGAATACATCACCGGGGAAATCATCACTGTCGATGGGGGATATCAACTGGTATAACACACGCTATGATCGATATCATTCGCCTGCTTCTGATGTGGACTCATCCGGGGTCATTGATCCTGGTTATTTTGTTGTATTCTCTGGGAACCGGGATCGCTGATTTTTTAGGTACACCGGTGGATACGTCTGCCAATCTGCTGGGCATGGCGGTCAGCCTCTTTTTGGTGCTTGGCAGCCAGTTGCTGGATTTATTCTTTCGCACCTACCCACCTGAAACCGCTCTACCCATTCAAAATTCGCTCTCTGAGAAGAAGCCCGATCTATCACTGATTGGCTTCCGCCGTCTGGTTTTACAGCTTGCGATCAGCGCGCTCACCGGTGCGGCATTTTTCACCATTTTGCTCATCACCCAACGGCGCATCGAACCGGCCTCTGCCTTCATCCTGGCGGTGATGTTCCTGGTCAGCTATTTTTACTCGGTGCCGCCGCTTCAACTGTCACGTAAAAGCCTGGGTGAAGTCGTCGAAGCTGTTCTGATCACCAACTTAATCCCTGCCTTTGCCTTTCTGTTGCAAACCGGTGAAATTCATCGCCTGCTGTTGATGCTCACCATCCCCCTTACCGCCCTGATGCTGGCCATGCGTCTGGCAATGGCTCTGCCTGCCTATGTCAGAGATGTAGCCCGCGAACGCATGAATATGATGACTGGCATGGGCTGGCAGCGGGGCATGCGACTGCATAATGTTTTGATCCTGCTGGCCTTCTTTTTGCTCACACTCGCCCTTCTGCAGGGGCTGCCCTGGAGTCTGTACTGGCCGGCTTTGCTGGTGATGCCGGTAGGCCTGTATGAGATTTTCCAGATCCGCCAGATTGCCAGTGGCATAAAACCAAACTGGAATATCCTCAACCTGACTTCTGCCGCCCTGGTTGGATTGACCGCCTATCTAATCACGCTCAGTCTTTGGATCGGTTGATATGCCTGAATTTCTTCAGCTCACCTCTCGACAGGAGGCATTGGATACATTTCTCCATGCTCTTCCTACCATCGATTTATACAAAGAAACACTTCCCACCGAACAGGCACTCGGAAGAATTTTGGCCGAGGATATCATCAGCGGTGAAATGTCACCGGCGTTTTCGCGCAGTACGGTGGATGGATACGCCGTGCAGGCTGCCGATACTTTTGGGGCTAACGAGAGCCTGCCATGCTATCTGCCGCTTGCCGGCGAGGTGGCAATGGGCAAGCCGGCTCTCACACCGATTCAACCTGGAACCGCATGGTTGATCCACACCGGCGGGATGCTTCCGCAGGGCGCGGATGCCGTGGTGATGCTGGAAGACACCCAAAAGGCAGGCGTGAGTGAGATCGAAATCTCCCGAGCCGTGGCTGCCGGTGACAATACCATTTGCGCAGGCGAAGATGTGATGCCAGGCGATGTGGTGCTAAAAACCGGCACAAAGCTTGGCCCCGCCCAGATTGGTGGGCTGCTGGCACTCGGCATCCGCCAGGTGCTGGTTGCCGGAAAACCGTTGGTAGGCATCCTTTCCAGCGGCGACGAGGTGATCCCACCCCATCAAACGCCCCTGCCCGGCCAGATCCGCGATATCAATAGCTATTCGCTTCAGTCGCTGGTGGAAAGCCACGGCGGGCAGACCCGTTTGTACGGCATCGCTCCGGATGAAATTACCGCCTTCGAAAGCCTGATTCAAAGGGCTTTTGATGAATGTGATATGTTAGTGGTCACCGCCGGGTCATCGGCCAGCGCCCGCGATCTGACCTCCACTGTGATCCAAAAGCTTGGAAAACCCGGTGTGCTGGTGCACGGGGTGCGTATCCGCCCGGGCAAACCTACCATTCTGGCGGTTTGCGATGGGAAACCAGTCATCGGGCTGCCGGGCAATCCGGTCAGCGCGCTGGTGATAGCCGGTTTCTTTGTGATACCCGTCCTGGAGCGCCTGAGCGGACAAACTGAATCGACCCCACGACCCATGCTGACGGCTGAACTGACCCTGCCTGTTCCATCAGTCGCCGGCCGCGAGGATTTTGTTCCGGTCCACCTCATCGCTCATCAGGGTGGCTGGAAAGCAGAACCGATATTCTTCAAAAGCAACATGATCTTCACACTTGCGCAGTCCGACGGTCTGTTGCATGTACCTGCCAGTGCGGTGGGTCTATCGGCTGGCGAAAAAGTTGAAGTATATTTAACTTACTGACCAATACACTTGAAAAAGGGAAATCTATGCGCCGTTATTTTCTTTTCATTCTATGCGGATTACTCCTGGCCGGTTGTGCCGGGAACAGTATACCCAGCAGTATTCCTCCTGAAATGTACACCGAGGCCGCCAAAACGGTCTCGGTTCAATTGACACAAAGTTTTCTGCAGACCCCCTCAGCCACCCCAACCAACACCGCTGAGCCAACACCCACCATCACGATCACTCCGGAACCGTCGCCAACACTTCCGTCACCCACGGCTACCTGGGTTTACCATACCCGCGGAAGCATCGACGCTCCTATCCTGGTTTATTATCACATCGCCGATGACGCGTCCGACTATCCGGATTTCGATGCGGCGGCAGTGGATCAAATGCCCTCCTCCAAACTGCAGGAGCATATGCTGGATTTGCGTGAAAAAGGCTACGACTCTGTGACCATGGAAACCATGATCAATACCCTGCTGTACGGCGCGGAAATGCCGGCCAAACCCATTGTGATCACATTTGATTCGACTGCGGCCGGCATCTACCAGAAAGCCTTCCCGGTTTTACAATCTGCAGGGTATGTCGGGAATGTATACGTTACCGTGTCGCAAATTGGGCAGGACGGCATGCTGACCGTGGATCAACTGAAAGAACTGCTGGCTTCCGGGTGGAGTGTGGGCAGCCACGGCATGTACGGCAATGATCTGACCGCCAACCATGACGCTATTTCGGAAGAAATTTCCGCTTCCCGCCTGCAATTGGAAGAGATGCTGGGAGCCCCGGTGACCATCTTCTCCTACCCGTTTGGACGTACCGATGACATCATCCTCAGCCGAATTTCCACCTGGGGCTACCAGGCCGCATTGGGTCTGCATTGGTATGACAGCACCACGCATACCACCGATTACCTGTTTTATCTGTCGCGATTGGAAATCGGAAACGATGCAAACGGCGATCAGGTCATCTCGAACCTGCCCTGACCCAAAACGGAATGAGACCCGGAGACATTGAATGAGTATTTTCCTGCACGATATACCACTCGACGAGGCGCAAAAAGCAATCAACCACGCTCTCGAGGAAGTCGGTTTGGACCGGGTCCTTGAGAAGGAAACCCTGCCGCTTTCTGAACAGGTTCTGGATCGTGTATTGACTGAACCTATTTGGGCGCGGCTTTCCTCACCGCACTACAATGCCTCGGCGATGGACGGATTTGCCGTGCGTTCGGATGATACCGCCGGCGCGAGTGAGACGAAACCGCTGGTTCTAAAACGCGGCAACCAGTTCCAGTATGTCGATACCGGTGATCCTGTGCCGGTGTGGGCCAACGCGGTGATCCAGATTGAAGTGGTTGAGGGATTGAACGATCAGGATCGTTTACTTCCGGATCCCCGCCGCGCCGAACAAATTCGCATTCGGGCCGGCATCCCGCCCTGGAAAAATGTGCGCACAGTCGGCGAAGATATTATTGCCTCGCAACTGGTTCTACCCTCCGGGCGCGTGCTGGGTCCGGCCGATCTGGGAGCGGTGGCAGCCAGCGGTCATACTCACGTCAGTGTCAGCAGAAAACCGGTGGTGACGATCATCCCCACCGGCACCGAACTGATCCGTATTGGCGATACCATCAAACCAGGCGACATCATCGAATACAATTCCATGGTGCTGGCCGGTCAGGTGATGCGCTGGGGCGGTATCGCTTTGCGACATTCCATCATCGCAGATGATCTGCCGCTCATCCGAGACGCTGTAAAAGAAGCAGCCCTGAGCAGTGACCTGGTGCTTCTGAACGCCGGTTCATCGGCGGGATCAGAAGATTTTTCGGCTGAAATCGTCAGTCAGCTTGGGACGTTGCTGGTTCACGGTGTGGCTGTACGGCCGGGGCATCCGGTAATTTTGGGGATGATCCACCTGGATAATCGCCAGGTTCCCATTATCGGTGTGCCCGGTTTTCCGGTTTCGGCGGCACTCACCGGTGAAATCTTTGTCAAACCGCTCATCGAACGCTGGTTGGGGAAAACCGGCACCGAGGCACCGGTCATTGAAGCATCCATTACCCGTAAAATCACCAGCCCGGCTGGCGATGACGATTTCTTGCGGGTGGTGGTGGGCAAGGTGGATGGTCAGTACAAAGCCGCGCCCATTTCCCGCGGCGCGGGTGTGATCACCTCGCTGGTCAAAGCCGATGGGATTGCCGTGATTCCCCGCTCCATTCAGGGGCTGGAAGCTGGTGCAAAGGTGAAGGTACGCCTATATCGGCCGGTCAACCAGATTGACACCACCATTCTGGCGATCGGATCACATGACATGACTCTGGATCTGCTGGCCCAGCACCTCAGCCGATACAATCGCCAGTTGGTATCGGCCAATGTGGGCAGCCAGGGCGGGCTGATTGCGCTCCATCGTGGGGAAGCTCATCTGGCGGGTTCACATCTTTTGGATCCGAACACCGGCGAATACAACCTTTCCTTTATCAGGCAATATCTTCCCGATGAACCCGTCCGCCTGGTGGTATGGGCGGAGAGGGAGCAGGGGCTGATGGTGTCGAAAGGGAACCCCAAACGCATCGAATCTCTATCCGATCTCGCCCGACAGGACATCACCTTCATCAATCGGCAAAGAGGGTCAGGCACCCGTGTGCTGCTGGACTATCATCTCAAACAGGCCAACCTGTCCTCCACGCAAATCAGGGGCTATTTACAGGAGGAGTTCACGCATCTGAATGTGGGGGTGGCGGTCGCTTCCGGGCGGGCGGATTGCGGTTTAGGGATTGCCGCGGCAGCCGGTGCGCTGGATCTGGATTTCATTCCCCTCTTTTCAGAGAGGTATGATTTGGTGATTCCCTGTCGTCATTTAAAGGATGGACTGCTGGACCCTATTTTTGAGTTGATGAAGGACCCTGAATTCCGAACAGAGATCAGCCAGTTGAAGGGCTATTCGTTTGCTCGTATGGGAGAGGAAATTCTGGATTGCAGCGGTTCTGTTTAGTGGGTACAATCTGCATGAGCGAATTTCGCGAGCGGACTTCGCAAGCGAATAACGCTCGCGGATATCGCTTCAGCGGTCGTTAAGCTGTCAATCATCATGAACTTAAAGGAGGGAAAAATGGTTCTGCAAGAAAATTCGATGGCTCCCGATTTTCAACTACCGGATCAGGATGGGGTGATGCACAGCCTGTCAGATTTCCGGGGCAAGCCGGTGATCTTGTATTTCTATCCAAAAGACAACACACCCGGGTGCACCCTTGAGGCCACCAACTTCCGCGATGACAGTGAGCAGTATCAAAAAGCGGGAGCGGTGGTTTTAGGCATCAGCCCGGATTCAGTCAAATCTCACAAGGGTTTTTGCAATAAATACAATCTACCATTCACGCTCCTTTCGGACGCAGAGCATTCCGTTTTGGAAGCCTACGGCGCCTGGGGGAAAAAGAAGCTGTACGGCAAGGAATATTTTGGCGTATTGCGCACCACCTATTTGATCGATGCCGATGGCAAGATTCAAAAGGTGTACGAAAACGTCAAACCGGCAGAACACTCCAAGCAGGTTCTGATGGAATTCAAACTTTAGAATCTGTGTAAAACTGGAAATACCAGCCTTATTTGCATAACCCGGCAGAGATAGCCGGGTTTATTGTACGCGCAGCAGGATTTTCCCTTCTGACCAGAGTTCTTCCAGTTTGAAGTAATCGCGCTGATCAGGGGTAAACAGGTGGACGATCACATCGCCCACATCCAGCACCAACCAACCATCTTCCGGTTTCCCTTCCACTTTTGGCTGGTGATGAATGACCGGCTTGACCGTATCGACTACGTGATCAGCCAGCGCGTCCAGCATGCGTACGCTGGTTCCATTGCAAATAATAAATTGACTGGTAAAATCGGCGATTTCAGAAATATCCAACAGGACGATATCTTCCCCCTTCTTGTCCTCCAGGGCAGTCACGATCATTCTGGATAATTCGTTTGTATTCAGATCTACACCTCTCTTTTCTTTTTGTCTGCTCCAGCGAACCCTATCTAAAGGCACGCCGTCAGCAGATGATTAATTATCTCAATTATGCCATAAACTGGCCAGTTATCCCAAGTGAAATATCATACAAAGGGGTATACCTGGAGCCGCCGGGCAGTAAATCACTGCGGTAGACCCTGATCCCCGCTACCGGCTGTGTGCCCAGCCATTCCACCGGTGTTTCGCGGATCAACCGGGCAAGAGCCGCCAGATCCTGTGAGCTTGACGTCGTGTTGACCCTGCCAATGGTGAGATGCGGGCTGAAGGGACGCTTTTCGCGGGGAAATCCCATTTCCAACGTAGCTTCTTCCACGGATTTTTGCAGCAGAAAACCCGCTGGCTCCAACTGACACCCCACCCAGATGATGCGGGCTCGATTCGCGTTGGGAAAGGCGCCCAATTTTCCAACCTGCAGAGAAAATGGCTGCACCCCCTGCACTGCGCTGATCAGCCGTGTCTTCAGTTCAGGCAATCGCCGTTCATCGATATCGCCCAGGAATTTGAGCGTGATGTGAATATTTTGCGCGGCAGTCCAACGCACAGGTAAAGAACCGTGCGATTTGAGCTTCTTGATCAGAGTATCCAAAGCGGATTTAATGGCTGGTGATAGGTCGATGGCGATGAAGGTTCGAATCATGGCGAGACTGTAAATTGGGTGGTCAAAAATTGATCCTTTCACAGTCTCGGCGCGTGAGATCGTGTGAAAACTGGTCTGGTTGCCCGTTCTCCTGCAGTATAGTATTCTCAATAATTTGTGTCAAGATTCGTGCATCCGTGTGCTGTGCAGTCAACCGGGCGAAGCAGGTTGACCCCGTCGGTTTTCACCTGGTAAGCGTAGCTGGC
>DAISXR010000064.1:14705-20129 GCA_036825755.1 Anaerolineaceae bacterium | reverse complement strand
TGACCTTTGACTTTTCTCAAGTGGATGACCTGGCTGCCCAGTTTTATATCTGGGAAGTTGCCATCGCCGTAGCCTGTTCGCAATTGGGAGTGAATGCTTTCAATCAGCCCAATGTGCAGGAGACCAAAACGCTCACCAAAACCAAACTGGAGCGGCTCCGCCAGACCGGCTCTCTTGGGTTACCGGCGCCTCAGTTCGAGGACGAGGGCATTGAAGTACGTTGGGATAATCCCACCGGTCTTCCCCTGCAAAACCTGCCTGAGATCATACAGGCTTTCCTGGCGCAAATCCAGCCCGGTGATTATCTGGCTGTAAATGCCTTTCTGCCGGATACCGTTGAAAATCAACAGCTTCTGACCAATCTGCGTTTCAACATCACCAGCCGTACCGGGGTGGTGACAACCAGTGGCTTTGGACCGCGTTATCTGCACTCAACCGGTCAACTTCATAAAGGCGGAAAAAACAACGGTTTGTTCCTGGTTCTTACGAAGGATTCGTCTTCACAACTGGAAATACCCGAGGAAGCTATCCAGTTCCGGCAATTCATTCTGGCCCAGGCAGCCGGAGATATTGAAGCACTGACCAGCCGAGGACGGCGAGTTCTGCACATTCACTTCAAGGATACGCACAGGTTAACTGCGCTTAACGAGCTCTTCGGGTAACTCCCATTCCGCTTACGGCCAGCGCCAGGGCTCCCAGAGCGCCGGCCTGTTTTCCAAGCGCCGGCGGCACAATATACTCATCCATCTCATGTAATATTTTGGATGAAGAGATGTAACCCGCCAGTGATTCGCGAACCTTCAATCGGATCCGCTCAAACAGAAATTGCTGCTGCATAACACCGCCCCCCAAAATGATGCGCTGCGGTGAAAGCGCGCAGATCAGCGAATGGAGACCTGCGGCAATGTATTGGACCTCTAGATCCCAGGCCGGATGTTCAGGCGAAATATGTGAAGCTGTTGTCCCCCAGCGCTTTTCCAGCGCCGGGCCGGATGCCAACCCCTCAAAGCAATCGCCGTGAAACGGGCACACCCCCTCAAATGGATCAGCAGATCGATCATGCGGAATCAGAATGTGCCCCATCTCAGGGTGCAACAGCCCGTGTATCAACTGTGATTCGATCATCCCGCCCCCGCCAATCCCGGTTCCAATGGTCAGGTAGATGAAGTTGGTCAAACCCTGAGCGGCCCCCCACAGGTGCTCACCCAAAGCGGCTGCATTTACATCGGTATCCAGAAAAACCGGTACGCCCAGGGCATTTTCCATATTCGCCAGCAGATCCCAACCTTTCCATTGTAATTTTGGGGTGGCGAGTATCTGCCCAAAGGTTGGTGAGGACGGCTTGAGATCAAGCGGGCCAAAAGAAGCAAGACCCGCTCGCTGAATTTGCCCACCGGTCTCCTGCCTGTACCGGTGAAAAAAATCAGCGATGGCGGCAGTGGTTTCCCGCGGCTCACCGGTTGGGATGCGTGTTTCCGCCAGAATCTGTGTTGGCGAACTGGCCACCACGCAAATGCATTTTGTCCCGCCGGTTTCGATAGCGCCGTATAATGCCGTCATGAAGCTCTCCTCACCTGTTGATGGTTAATTATATACTGATCGTGAGACGCATCTTCCGAAGGTCATTAGTTGCGTGATAAAGAGATTGCTGATATAAAAGACCTGATTAAAAACGGATATGGAAAAGCACACTCCTCATTATGTTGTTGTTTGTCTGAAACCGAGTTGCCGGTTTCGTTACCCCACTACCTTACTGCCGGAACAGACAGTCTGCCCAAAATGTGGAAGCCCGGTACAGGTGCTCAGCTTTCCGGTGACAGATCAGGTCAACGAACCGATTTCCCACCATGTGGGGATTATCGAGGTGCTGCTGGATAACATCCGTAGTGCCTACAATGTAGGTTCCATTTTAAGAACGTCTGATGCGATGATGATCAGCCATCTGTATTGTTGCGGGACCACACCCACCCCGGATCAGTCCAAAGTTCAGAAGACTGCTCTCGGGGCAGAATTTTCCATCCCCTGGTCGATGGAGTGGAATGCGCTGGATGTGGTTGAACGTCGTAAACAGGAAGGCGCCCGGATTGTCTCGCTGGAACTGGCATCCAACGCGGTGTCGTTGTTTGACCTACAGCCGCCCCAGTTGGCGTTCCCGCTCGTGTTGGTGCTGGGCAGCGAAGTCACAGGCGTGGATCGTGAAATCCTGGATCGATCAGACCTGGTGATTGAAATTCCCATGCTGGGCACCAAAGGCTCAGTCAATGTGGCGACTGCTTTTGGTGTGGCTGCTTATTTTCTTCGCTATCTCGAAAATTCAAAGGAAAATCCTCATTGAAAATATTCTACAGTGACCTGCAGCCGCTCGTCTTACCTGCCGGGCACGTTTACCCATCCGATAAATATGTGCGCCTTCGCCATGAACTGGTATCACAGCAGGTGATCTCTATGGATCAACTTGTCCCGGCTGTCCCGGCCGAGCGAGGACAGATCCTGCGTGTGCACACTGAGGAGTATTATGACGCGGTCTGTTCGGGAACATTGAGCCCTCAGCAATTGCGTGTTTTAGGTCTTCCCTGGAGCGAAAGACTGGTGACCCGCGCCCATCTGGGTGTCGGTGCGGTGATCGCCGCCGCCCGCGCCGCTCTGCAGAATGGCGCAGCCGGTTCGCTGTCAGGAGGAACGCATCACGCTTTTCCCGGTGAAGGGCGCAGTTTTTGTGTGTTCAACGATATTGCCGTAGCGATAGAGGATCTTTTCGCAAACAGATCCATCCGCAAAGCTGCCATCATTGACGCAGATGCCCATCAGGGCAATGGAACCGCGGCCATCTTCGCGGATGATCCGCGGGTATTCATTCTGGACCTGTATGGCGGCAAAAATTATCCGGTTCGCCGCGTGCCGGCTACATTGGATGTTCCCTTGCCCGAAAATGCAGATAATTCACTTTACCTGGAAACACTTGCTCAATCGCTCCCGGCGGTGCTCGAATTTCAACCGGACGTCCTTTTCTACATCGGCGGGGTCGATCCACTGGCCGGAGACCGTTTCAATAAGATGACGCTGACCATGGCGGGTTTGCAGTGCAGGGATGAAATGGTACTTGAATCCTGTAGCAATAACCATATCCCAATTGTTCTCACCATGGGCGGCGGGTATTCTGCGGTAGAAATCACCGTACAGGCGCATATCAACACATACCATGCGGTGAAGAAGGTCTTTGGCGAGAATCAACGAGCGGAGAAATAAAATGTCTTTTCCCTTTCAGTTTTGCCAACCGGTCTGTTAATCTCCCCATCTGGAATGCAGATGGTATAATCCACAAAGCAATCCAGACAGTTTTTCGATCCGCCCCTGTTCCTGCGTATCAAAACGAGATGTAATATGACGAATCGGATTCTCATCATAGTCATCGGCATTTTTGCAGTCCTGTTGATCCTGTCTGTCTCTCTGACAGTTTTGATCGCGTCAACTCCTGTGTTCTCATTTCTCCAGCTTGCAAAAACAACTGAGACCGTTGCTGAACCACCTCAGACCACCACACCCGATGAGGGGTCTGCTTCTTCGACTGAACCAGAGACGCAGGTTGACGAAACAAACACTGATCTCACGGTAACAGACGAACCTGGTGCGGAAGTATCCGCCACGGATGTATCCGCCACGGATGTATCCGCCACAGATGCTCTCGGATTATCTGATACACCCACCCCGGAAGTTACTCAATCCTCACAAACAGCCTCACAGCCCGACCCGACGCCGCAGCCTTCCACGTGGCCATCCACGCCGCCCTCGAATACAGTTACCAGCAGTATTTGTGATATCCCTGTCCCCTACAAGGCATCGATTATTCTGGAAGATTCGTACACCTTTGAGCCTCCCTTTGGAGCGGAACTGATCCGCCTTGTCCAGGTGGATACGGATAGGACGCTCGTCGTATCCCTATCCAGTTACCTGGCGGTACCTGCCACCAGTCTGAAGCAGGAGTACGGTATTCTCGATTCAACCCTGGGCAGTGTTTATCACACGGTTTACCAACGAACCACTCAGGTAGAAAAGCGCCATGCCAGCGCAGCCCAGGCGGTGAATTCGGCAATTGCCGAGGCTTTCGATATCAACCCGGATTTTTATATCAGCATCGATCAGTCATTTCTCCGGCTCTGGATCCGCTTTACCGGCCCTGTCACGATCAATAATCCTGAAGCTTTCATGGTGGATGAAACAGAATTTCCGGCAGGCAGTATGGAGCTGACCCCAGGCAATATATGGCAGTTTGTCACATTTACCACAGGTCCTTCAGGCGAAGCAGCCCGTCTTGCCCGACAGGATCTTGCATTACAGGCTCTCTTTACAGCGGTGCAGACCAGGAAAACCCTGAACGAATTGAACACTTGGCTCTCAGATCGTGAGAGCCGGATCCACACCAATCTGGATTCTGCCCAACTGGTCAGTACATTTTGCGTGCTCAGCTATTCTGCCAGCGGCTCGCTGGAGTATCGCCAGGTACCCGCCGAAGCGATGACCATAGACGGAGATCGACTGCATCTGACCGACCCTGCGCAATTGACCGGATTGTTCCAGTAGCTGTCGTTTTTCTCAACACCTTACCACACCCATTTGGAAGTGGCATATGAGCAAATATATTGCATCGATCGATCAGGGTACCACCAGTACCCGGTGTATCCTTTTTGATTTACAGGGAACTGCAGCCGCCAGCGCACAAAAAGAGCATAAACAGTACTTTCCGCAGCCGGGCTGGGTGGAGCATGATGCGCTGGAGATCATTCAAAACACACGTGCGGTCATGGATTCTGCCCTGCAAAAATTGGGGATCACTCCTACCGATATTCTGGCCTTGGGCATCACCAATCAACGGGAAACCACGGTGATCTGGAATAAACAGACCGGGCAGCCGTATCACCCCGCAATAGTCTGGCAGGATACTCGTACGGATTCCATCTGCAATCATCTCGCCCGTGAATATGGGCAGCACCGTTTTAAGAAGCAAACCGGGCTACCTCTGGCCACCTATTTCTCCGGTCCAAAAATCAAATGGATGTTGGATCAGGTGCCCGGATTACGCGAAGATGCGGACAAGGGTCTGGCGTTGTTCGGTACCATGGATACCTGGTTGATGTGGAACCTGTCAGGCGGCCCTGACGGTGGCCGGCACGTGACCGATGTGACCAATGCCTCCAGAACCCTGTTGATGAACCTGGCTACCCTGGATTGGGATCCCGAAATTTTAGTGGCACTGGATATTCCCCGCTGCATGCTGCCTGAAATTCTGCCCTCATCCGGCCCGCTGGCAGTTACCCGGTGGGATGGGATGGATGTACCCATCACCGGCGCGCTCGGTGATCAGCAGGCGGCCCTTTTCGGTCAGACCTGCTTCTACCCGGGTGAGGCCAAGAATACGTACGGTACCGG
>DAISXR010000064.1:0-14605 GCA_036825755.1 Anaerolineaceae bacterium | reverse complement strand
GCTTTTTCAGGTTTGTTCGCACCCTACTGGCGCAGTGATGCGCGCGGCGTAATCGCCGGTATGACTTCGTACATTTGTGACGGACATATCGCGCGGGCTGTCCTGGAGGCAACCGCTTATCAGACCCGAGAAGTACTGGACGCGATGGAGATGGATTCCCGGGTCAAGTTACGAGAGTTGCGGGTGGATGGCGGCATGGTGGTGAACAATCTGCTTATGCAATTCCAGGCTGATATCCTGAACGTCCCCGTGGTCAGACCTGAGTTGATCGAAACCACCGTCCTGGGTGCCGCATACGCAGCCGGCCTGGCTGTGGGTGTTTGGCCCGATACGGACACCCTGCGTGCCAACTGGCGTAAGAGTAAAGTGTGGCAGCCGGGGATGCCTGAAAACGATCGACAGCGGTTGTACGCCGGCTGGAAAAAAGCCGTGCAGCGCACATTTGATTGGGTGGATGGGTAATCCCGTCTTATTTGACGGCAGCGCTCTACGCTGACACCGCTCTTCTGACCGAACGGCTTGACGCAGTCAGCAAACACGGCTAAAATCAGACCCTGTCGTTCACCAAAATTTTTAACCGGGCGAAGGTAACCTTGCGACACGGTGAGAGGCGCCCAAAGGAAGGTATTAATGGAAAGTGTTGTTTTCAAAGCAACCAAACGTGATGTTAAGGGAAAACAAGTAAAAGCCCTGCGTCGTGAAGGAAAGCTGCCTGCCGTATTATATGGTCACGGCTTTGAACCGCGCGCCATCACCCTCGACATGCGTGAAGCCAGCCGTCAGTTGTTTGACCTGACCAGCTCCAGCATCGTCAAAATTGATCTGGACGGCGAAATGCTGAATGCCATTGTCCGCGATAAACAGCGTGACTATCTCAAGGCCAGCTTTTTGCACGTTGATTTCCAGGTCGTCTCCATGACCGAAAAGCTTCGCGCTTACGTTCAGATCCATCTGACCGGTAAAGCCCCCGCCGTGCGTGACTTCAACGGTGTGGCTGATCAGGTCATATCCGAGGTTGAGGTGGAAGCCCTGCCCGCCGACCTGCCCGAATCATTCTTCGTGGATATCTCCAGCCTGACCACCATCGGCAGCCGTATTTGCGTCGGTGATCTTCAGGTTCCGGCCGGTGTTCAACTGCTTGCTGATCCTGAAGAAATCATCGTCAGTGTAACCTCCGCTGTAGCCGAAGAGGCTGCTGAAGAGACTGAAGGCGGCGCAGAGGAACCGGAAGTCATTGAAAAAGGCAAAAAGGAAGAAGTCGAAGACTAGCTCTCAAACGAAAGCGTTTTCGATCAGTAAAGTGGATAACAGAGTACGGGTTTTGCCCGTACTCTTTTTTTATCTCAAATTGAGGATGTGAACCAGATTCTCAATGATGTGTGCAGTGATGCCCCACACCACGTCGCTTTCATATTCGCGGTAATAAAACACCTCTCGTTGAAAACCATCGGGTTCAACATGGATCCGGGTTTCCAGGTTTTCCTCATCAGCAAACCAGGAGAGGGGAACCGTAAACACCCGGCTGACCTCATCACTTGAGAGGGTTAACTCCACTGGCCATTGAATGATGCCAACTACCGGCGTAATCACCACTCCGTAATGGGTGACAAAGTTGTCCAACCGGCCGGCCAGGTGAATATCTTTTTCGCCAATGCCCACTTCCTCCCAGGTTTCGCGTAAAGCGGTGCCCTCAGGTATGGCATCTTCTACTTCCGCCCTTCCACCGGGAAAGGAAATTTGCCCCTTATGAGTGGCAATCGAATGGGTCCGCTGGGTTAACAGAAGATGCCACGCCCGGTCCAGCCTCAAGAGCGGCACCAGGACGGCGGCCTGATTGGCGATCCCCCACACCCGTGAGGTCTCTGCCGGCCTAACGCTCAAAATTTGAGCAATCTCCTCCGCCGATAGCGGATGTGAAGCAAGGCTCACAGCAGATCGGGGTCCTCTTCGATTGTTTCAATGGATTCTGTGTCTGTTGGGGCACCCTCTTCCAGGAGAGGCTGCAGAACAGGTCGGGCAAAAATCAGGAACCCGGTATGTGCCACCATCCTGTCCACCGGCCGGAGACGCGCAGGTTCGGGTTTGTAATACCGCAGCATGATCTCGCACACCTCAATAAAAATGAATCCATTCCGCTTCAGTTCGATCAATAATAAAGAAACCTGGTTGGTGGTGGGTAAAATGCTGCCAAAAAAACCACCTGGTTTCAGGGTTGATTTGACCTGTCCAAGATAATTGTAAGGATCCGGTACATCCAAAAACAGCACATCGGCGTCACGTTCATCAAAACCCTCGCTGATATTGCGCAGCTTCAGATCCACCCGATCAAGCAGACCCAACCGGTCCAGATTTTTGCGAGCCAGGTTCTGAAAATCCGGCTTGGCTTCATAACTGGTTACCTTACCGGTTTCACCGACCAAACTGGCAAACGCGCAAGTCAGCGCGCCTGAACCTGTTCCGGCCTCCACCACATGCAATCCAGGCATCACCCCCAGGCTGACCATAACAAACCCGATATCCTTTGGATATAGTATTTGAGTAGTGCGCGGTGTCTCGATCAGCAAATCGGCAAAGGACGGCTGCAGCAGAAAAAACGGGCTGCCTTTGTGACTGACAACCTGAGATCCCCAGGGTAACCCGATCATCTCATCGTGGGGAATGATGCCCTTATGAGATTGAAATACTGTTCCGGCTTTCAAACGAATGATAAAATTCTTGTGACCTATACTGGCCAGTTGAGCCAGATCTCCATCTTTTGCGTGGGTACCCGTGTTATACCAGTTCAATGAATTTTTCCTCTTGTTGTCTTTCCTGTTTGATGACAGATTATAGTCCAGAGTATTGTTCTCCGGTGTATCTGCTGCAATGAAGATGAGATGACTTGAAATTAGTCCGCATATCGGACTGGTCAGCCACGCAGTTCTGTGCTAGAATTGGCCGATAAAGTCAGTAGAGCTAACCATGCCTGCTGCCTTTCCGCCCATGATCCATCCACGATGTGAAACATGGGTAATCCCAAGGAAAGGAGATATTCAGCGATGCGTAATTATGAGATTGTATTCATTGTCCATCCTGATCTGGATGAAACGAGCCTGAAAGACGTCGTTTCAAAAGTAAAAGGCTGGATCACCGATGCAAACGGCTCAGTTACAAAGGAAGACATCTGGGGAAAACGACGCATGGCCTACGCGATCAAAAAACAGCGTGAAGGTCAGTACGTACTCCTCAATGCCGAGATTGAACCTGCCGCGATCGGCGAATTGGAACGCAACTTCCGTATTACAGAACCCATCATTCGCTTCCTTGTCACTGTCGTGGAAGATTGAGGATCCAGTAAGTTGCTGTTAATCCAGGAGTGAGAATATGAACCGGAGTCTTAATAAAGTCCTTCTCATCGGTGAAGTTCTACGAGAACCCGAAATGCGATACACCCCTTCCGGCAGACCGGTGACTACCTTTTTGCTGGAAACCAATCGCAACTGGGTGACTTCCGATGGTGAAAAACATTCGGATACCGAACGTTTCCACATCGTCGCATTCGGCAATCTGGCCGAATCCTGCAGTCAGCAGTTTGAAAAGGGATGCCAGGTCTATGTGGAAGGAAGACTTCAATCCCGGCAGTGGGAAGATCGTGATGGGATCAAGCATAATTCCGTAGAAATTCATGCCCTGGATGTGCTGTTTCTTTCTTCATCGGGTGATTCCGAGGAAACAGCCGGCGAAGATCTGATGAATTTAGATCTGAACGAAATCAGTTTTTAAGAGGTGAAATATGAGTGACAATATGATCGGACAGGAAGGCGATGGCGGCCGGCGACGGTATGTTGCCCGTCCAAAATTCTGCCAATTTTGCGCCGATAAATCGATCAAAATTAATTACAAAGAAGTTGATATGCTGAAACGCATGGTGACTGAGGATGGAAAGATCCGCCCACGTCGCCAGACCGGTACCTGCGCGCGTCATCAACGCGCCCTGGCCCGCGAGATCAAACGCGCCCGTCATATCGCCCTTCTGCCGTTTACCGCTGAACCCTGGCAGAACGTTATCCGCTAAGGCATTATGCTGGCATCTCTGTGTTGAGGTGCCAGCTCATTCATCAATATCACGAGAGTCGATATGGCCAAGGAAACGAAGAAAAAAGTTGTAACCAGAAAAGAAATGACGCGCCTGCACCGAGAACAACGGCAGCGAAGCTACATCATTGGCGGCACGATTGTCGTTCTTGCGGTGGTGATCGGTCTGGTTGTTTTCGGTTTGTCGTACGAACTGGTCTTTAAGGGAATGAAAACCGTTGCCAATGTGAACGGTGAACGGATCTCTTTGAAGGATTTCCAGGAAGAAGTTCAATTCCAGCGCTACCAGCAGATACAGACTTATTCCAGCTACGCCCAGCTCTATAATGCATTTGGCGCTCAAATGGGTTCATCGTTCCTCGGCAATCTTCAAAGCATTGAGAATTCACTTTCTGAAGAAAACAAGGTCACCTTCGGCCAGGATGTTCTGCAAAACATGGTCGATAATGTGGCGATTGCCCAGTATGCTGAAGAAAATGGGATCACCGTTTCTCAAGAGGAGATTGACAAAGCGATTGAGGAACAGTTTGGGTATTATGCCAATGGCACTCCCACACCCACCCTCACCGCCACGCCGTTTGTCACATCCACCCTTTCGGCGGAACAATATGCCCTTGTATCACCCACCCCGACGAATACGGAAATTCCCCCCACCGAAGAGGTAACACCTACTGCCACACAGGCACAACAGACGCCTGACGCTACTGTTGAGAGTACTGCTGCAGAAGCCACGGAACCCGCCGCGACAGAAGCTGTGGTGGATGAAGGCACAGCCACTGCCACATTGGAGCCTACCGCAACAGCCACCGAGTATACCTACCAGGGTTTTGAAGGTGAACGGGATGCAGTAATTGAAGGGATGGCTGACATCAACTTTACCCGCGCCGATCTCGATAAACTGTTCCGCTATTCTGTCCTCCGCGAAAAAGTCTATGAACAAATAACTGCGGATGTGAAGAGTGAACAGGAACAGGTGTGGGCACGTCACATTTTAGTGGCAGATGAAGCAACCGCCAAGGAAGTACTGCAAAAGTTGAACGATGGCGCAGATTGGGCAGCCCTCGCGGAAGAATACTCAACCGATGAAAGCAATAAATATACCGGCGGCGATTTAGGCTGGTTCTCTCACGGTCAGATGGTAGCCAGCTTCGAAGAAGCAGCCTTCAGTCTGAAAATCGGTGAGATCAGCGAACCGGTACAATCTGATTACGGTTATCACATCATTCAGGTGCTGGGCCATGAAGTTCGCCCTCTGACCCAGTCAGCACTGCAGACCAGCAAGGATCAGGTTTTCAGCAAATGGCTGGATGAATTAACCGCCAAAGATTCGGTCAAAATCTTGGATAACTGGGTCAACGATGTACCCCTGACGCCTGTTATCCCGCCCGAAATGATCGTCGCAACTCCCCAACCGTAGTTCTGGATTAAACAAAAACAGCGGTGATCAAGGTGAAACCACCCGGATCACCGCTGTTTTATTTAACTGACCAAAGTCTCGGTGACCTCGCTCATCATCAGGCTGATCACCTGGCTGGATGAATCGCGGCCCATGGTAACGCCATAAATGACATCAGCCAGTTGTACGGTGTTACGGTTATGTGTGATGACCAGAAATTGAGTATGCTCGCTCAGCTCACGCAGCAGCGCCCCAAAACGCCCTACATTGGCCTCATCCAGCGCAGCGTCCACCTCATCAAGTACACAAAACGGTGTGGGAGAAACTTTCAGCAGGGCAAAAATCAGCGCTACAGCGGTCAGACTGCGTTCACCGCCTGAAAGAACAGCCAGTCCCTGTTTTCGCTTTCCGGGCATGGTGGCTTCAATCTCGATCCCGCCTTCGGTGGGATTTTCCTCATCCATCAGGATCAAACGGGCCGAGCCACCGCCGAACAGCTTGGTAAACATTTCTTTAAACTCGACAGCTACTTGTTTAAATGTGCGGTGAAATTCCACCTTCATCAATTCATCCAGTTCCGTGATCACCTCGCGCAGATCCTCATCTGCGCTCTGTAGATCTGCCATCTGAGTGGTGAGCATTTCGTAGCGGGATTTGACTTCCTCGTACTCTACACGCGCATCCGGATTGATGGGTCCCATACGGCGTAACTGCGCCTTCTGGCGGTTGATGGCATCTTCCATCTCTTTTGGCAGTTCCTTCACCATCGGCAGGTCATCCACCAGACCATTCAACGGCAGCGGCGTCTGCCCGGTGATCTGCCCCTGGTATTCAAAATTGACCAGCCCAAAATCATCTTCAATCCGGCCGCGCAACTTATCCAGCTCATCGGTGCGGCGAGAGTGATCCAGTTGAGCCTGTGTCACATATCGTTCAGCGACGGTCAACCGCTGCAGAAGCGCGGTCTGTGTTTCCAGGTGCTTCCGGATTTTCTTTTCCAACGTTTCAACGATTTGCTCGGTCGGTTGAATATGCCCGGTCAGTTCAGCCAGATCAGCATCCAGTTCCTTGACCTGCGCTTTTGCTTCTTCCTGTTTGGTCCGAGCTTCCTGTATTTCTTTTTCTATACTGGCTATGCGCAGTGTCAGGTTATTTTTCTGGTTTGCCATGCTTTCTAGACGCTGCATGGTTTCCTTCAGCCGCCGGTCAAACTCCTCAATCGAGCGTTGTGACACCGCCAGCCTCGTGCGCCAGTGGTTCACTTCCACCTGCGTGTCATCCGTGTTGATTTCACGGATTTGCCGGATTTTTTCCTGAAGCTGCTGTGCTATCGTTTTGGCTTTTTCGGTGATTTCCTTCAGTCTCGCCTGCGCATTGTTCAGTTTTTGATGGATCTCCCCATACTGCCTGTCGAGATCTTTCATCCGGTTTTCATTGGCGTTCATCTGCTCCACCACGCGGGTGTACTGCAGTTCGGTTTTCTGGTTTTGAAGCTGAACGGTTTCCTGCTGTTTGCGCAGTTCAATCACTGCTGCATCCTGCTGCTTTTTCTTTTCGGTGGATTTCTGAAGCAGCGAATTTTTCTTTGACAAATCCTGTGTCAGTTCATCGATCTGGCGGGTAATCTGTTCAATCTCGGCTGAAAGATCATTCATTTTCTGCTGGATCACAAAGATTCCGTCGCGTTGATCCTTCCCAAGCACCACCGCGTTGCCGCGAAACGCCTCGCCGTTGAGCGTGACCACACAAACACCCCGACCCACCTCGTTGGACAGCCGCAGAGCCGTCTGGCGATCTTCCACGATCACAATCTCTTCCAGCAGCGATTCGATCACTCGATTGGTCTGGCGCACATCCACGAACTGGCTCGCCGGTCCCAGAATACCTGCTCCCTCGCTCCATTTGGGTTTCTGTTCAGCTTTCTGATCGCGATTCAGGAAAACAATCACCCGCCCAATCTCGCGTGCCCGAACAACATCCAGCACTTCATTCAGATCTGAGCCGGTGTTCAACAGTAGCCCGTCAATATACTCGCCCAGGCCGGCAGCTACCGCTTTCTCATAGCCCTTTTGAACTGAAAATGAGTTCACAAGCGATTGGACACGGTCCGCATGAGAGGAACCCTTGACCGCCTTCAGGAAAGCTTTTGCCCCGCTGCTGAGGTGCTCATTCGATGAAATACTGCTCTTGAAGACTTCCATCTGGGCGGTTTTCTTGGAGCGTGCGCTTTCCAGTTCGCGGTGTTTCGCGTTTATCTGCGCGAGTTCCTTTTCAAGCGCTGCTGTCTCCTCTGCGTTCCGTTTTTGTTCCTCAGCCGCCTTTTGCAGATCAGTTTTAATCTGAGTGAGTTGAGTTCGCAGTCCTTCCACTTCACGACTGAGTTCATCTTGTTTGCCTGAAAGATCGGTACGCTCTTTATCAAGCGCTTCTTTCGTGGAAACAAACCGCTCACTCTGCGAATTTAGCTCCATGATCTGGCTTTTGATGCGAACCTTCTCAGTTTCCAGCTCGTTGTTCTGCCGTTCCAGAATACCGCGCTCGCGTGAGAGATCCTGCTTCTGCCGGTAGAGGGCGTTGTACTTCTTCTCGGTTTCAGCAAGCAGACGGGCATTCTCATCCTTTTCACCGCGTAACTGGCCGGCTTCCGACTTTTGCTTCTCAACCTGAGCACTGATCGCAATTTCCTCTTCCTGAGTTCGCACAAGATCGGATTGGAGGAAATGCAGTTGTTCATCCTGAGATCTGACGCGTTCTTCCATGACCGCGATGGATCGGTTGACGCTGTCGAGCTGGCGGTGAATGGCGGAAGATTTTTGGTGCCACCCACTCAAATCCACTCGGAAACGTGTGATTTCTTCCTGTTGGGCCAGGATTTCCTTATCAACGATTTCTTTCTGTCCGCGAATACTTTCCAGGTGCTCTTCCTGTGTACGTAAGATTTCGGTCGAGCGCGTCAGCTCGTCCTGGGTGCGATGCCACTGGTAACCATACCAATCCTTCATCAGCACTTTCAGATCCGCTTTCAGACGTTCCTGTTCAATCACCCGGTGTGCCTGCCGTTCCAGGCTGCTGACACGCGGTTTCAACTCGCTGAGAATATCTTTCACCCGGTCCAGGTTGCGCCGGGTAGTATCCAGTCGGTGAAGGGCCTCTTCGCGCCGCTTGCGGTGAATGGTGATTCCGGCAGCTTCCTCAAAGAAATCACGCCGTTCGTCCGGCCGCAGTGATAGAGCTGCATCCACCAGACCCTGCCCGATGATGGTGTACGTCCTGGGGGTCACACCGGCTTGCGCCAGAAGTTCGACGATATCCTTCAACCTCACCTTTTGATTATTGATGAAGTACTCGTTTTGCCCATCCCGGTATGCCCGGCGGGTGATGGCCAGTTCCGAGAAATCCAGTGGGAACCAGTTATCTGCGTTGTCAAACGTGATGGTGACGGATGCCATGCCTGCCCGAGGGCGCTGGGCAGAACCGGTGAAGATCATGTCTTCCGTTTTACGAGCGCGCAGCAGGTTATAGGATTGTTCACCCAGCACCCAGCGGATGGAATCAGCCACATTCGACTTGCCTGATCCGTTTGGGCCAACCACGCAGGTAATCACCCCGGGAAATTCAAATTTATACCGGTTTGCGAAAGTTTTAAAACCTTGCAATTCAATGGACAATAATCTGGACGGCATCCACGCCTCTACACGTTGTTTACATTATTTTTTTGAAGCGCATCGGCTGCTGCATTCTTTTCGGCAGCCTGTTTGCTGTAACCCTCACCTGTGCCAAAAAGCCTGCCATCCACAAAAACGCCCACCACAAAATGTTTGCGGTGCTCAGGACCGCTCTCTTCTTTGATACGATATTTGGGTGCGGCATACCCTTGAGCCTGCGCCCATTCCTGAAGTTGACTTTTGGGATCGACCAGTTCGATATTCACCAGCAGCTCATCGATGGCCATTTCAAGGAATGGGAACATGAATTTTTCAACGGCCTGATATCCTTTGTCGAGATATAAAGCGCCAATCACAGCCTCAAAGGTATCGCACAGTAAAGCAGAGCGGTCATACCCGCCTGAATGAGATTCACCACGGCCCAGTTTCATTGCCCTGCGTAAATCGATCTTGCGAGCAAAGACGGCCAGTTGTTCCGTATGCACCAAACCGGACCGCATGCGGGTTAATTCACCCTCGGGCATCTCCGGAAAACGGTGATACACCCAGGATGCAACCAGAAAGTCCAGAACGGCATCACCCAGAAATTCCAGTCGCTCGTTATCTTCCAACGCTTCCGGATGCTCATTGAGAAACGAACGGTGGGTCAATGCACGGCTGAGCAGAAAACTATCCTGGAACGGCAGGTTGAGTCGCGCCGCGAATTCATTCGGACTTTCGTTCGGGAATTCAATACGCTCTGCTGTATTACTTTTTTCAGACTCGGTTACGGTGGTTTCCTCGTTTGAATCAGAACCAGGCTGGTTCCGGTGCACAAATTTGAACAAACGGTCTTTTTTCACCATTCTCATTCTCCCGGGCGCGGATGATAGTCACCGCTCACCCATGCTTCACCGTGTTCAGAGATTTCTTTTTTCCAAACCGGAACAATCTCCTTCAGCCGGTCGATTCCATATTGTGTGGCCGCAAAAATACCACTATCACGATGGCTGCTGCTGCAGGCAACCAGCGTACTGGTTTCACCAGCCCTGACCAGACCGGTGCGTTGAATGATTGCCACCTGCTCAATTGCCGGCCAGCGTTGATAAATCTCTTCGGTAATCTGGCGCATCTTCTCATACGCCATGCTTTCATATGCTTCATAAAACAGCTCGGGGGTAATTCGATTTTCCCGAACCGTATTCTCGCGAACGACCCCCGAAAAACAGCATACCGCGCCGGTTGTGCTGGTGGACAATTTTCGAACCAAATCATCCGCTGATAGCGGTTCCGGGGTGATCAGTAGAACAGGAGGTTGATTACCTCCCCCGCTTACCGGCGGGAAAAACGCAACTTCATCGCCGTCGTGTAATACCTGTTCATCCGATGCAAACTCACGGTTAACCGATTTAATTGCGCTTTGCAACTTGTCCTGCAGAATGGGAAAACGTTCTACCAGCAGGTGAGATAATTCCTGCACGGTGGTTTCAGCCGGGAGGTCAACTTTGACCTTCCCGCCCGGGATTAAATCTTTCAAATAGGCGAAAAATAGAACCGAAATCATCAACCTTCCTGCTCAAAGTGATAATCGCCGCTCTTTCCCCCTCGTTTTTCGACGAGGTGGATGCTGCGAATCACTGCGTTTTTTTGGACTGCTTTCACCATATCATAAATGGTCAGCGCGGCAATGCTGACAGCCGTCAGGGCTTCCATTTCAACGCCGGTTTTCTCAAAGGCGCTTACTTCTGATGTGACCACGATCTGACCGGTTTCATCATCAATACGAATCTTCACCTGGATCTGATCCAGCATAATGGGATGGCACAATGGGATCAGATGCCCGGTTTGTTTGGCGCCCATGATACCCGCCAGTTGAGCCACGGTGAAAACATCACCTTTTTTGATCAAACCATCCCGGATTAACTGAAGCGTATGCGCGTTGACAGATACTTCAGCCTGAGCCGCGGCAAAACGCGCGGTTTCAATCTTTTGGCTGACGTCTACCATACGGGCATTTCCACCCGAATCAAGGTGAGTGAATTCTGAACCTGACATCCTGTTATTATATCGTTAAGTATAGCATCCACTTTCCATCCCTGTGATTGATCTGAAGAAATCTGTTCTCTCTGAATTTTCACCGGACAGGCACCGGCACTCTTCTGTGATCCCTCTACCGTATCTTTCGATCGCATTGAAAAGTAAGTGTATAATTCCGCTGATGAATACCGCCAGGCTCCCAGGGACATCAGAATATGTCGTTTCTACCTCCATTTTTGAAGGGCCGCTGGATTTGCTGCTGGAGTTGATTGAACGGGCAGAACTGGATATCACCACTCTTTCGATCGCAAAAGTGACCGATCAGTTTTTGGAGCACATCAAGAACCTCACCGATCGAACCGCAGATGAGGTGAGCAGTTTCCTGGTGATGGCCGCCCGCCTGGTACAGATCAAATCAGCGGCGCTGCTTCCCAGACCTCCTTCCATAGAAAAAGAACTGGAAGAAGACACCGGTGAAGCGCTGGTTCGGCAGTTGCTGGAGTATAAAAAGTACAAAGCCGTTGCTGCGGTATTGGAAGAACGCGAGAAATCCGGTATGCGCTCTTATCTGCGCCTGAACGCGCCGGTGGTCCACTTTGAAGCGCACCTGGATCTGGATGATTTCAATCTGACAGATCTGGCTCATCTGGCGGAAGAGATTTTCAACCTCAATCAGAATGCTCTTCCACTGGAGACGGTAGTCTCGTTTCCCCGTCTGACTATCCGGGATAAAATCACCCAAATCCTGGAAGGCTTAAAAACAAAACAGGCTTTATCCTTCTTCAGCCTGTTGGAACACCGTACCCGTGTGGATATGGTGGTGACATTTTTAGCCGTGTTGGAGCTGATCAAACAGCATATTTTAGAAGTAACTCAGGAGAACACCTTCTCCGATATTGTGATCAGCCCCACCACGATGTTGGAAGACGATAAAGTCCTCGAAGTTGAGTTCTAGATCCCTCTGCTCTCCAACGGAACAATGATCCACAAAATCCCATAAATGAGTAAACCCGGAATTCCACCCGGGATAAACGTCAACACCATCGCCAGCCGGAACCAGAACGCACTGATCCCGAAAAATTCTGCAAGACCGCCGCATACACCTGCCACCCAGCGGTTGCTCCTTGATCTGCGTAATTGATGTGTAAATTTTGCCATCCCTTACCTCCTGAATCCGTTCTTACTTTATTTACGCATTTTATCCTCGTCGGTTGCACAAATCGAAGACCAGTTTGCATATTTTGCTTGCCGAAAATTGGTGTGACTAATAGAATTAGTCCATGACCACATCTGAAATCACCCCCATCCGTCAGCAGTATCTTGATATCAAAAAACAGTATCCCGATGCGATCGTTTTCTTTCGGCTGGGTGATTTCTATGAAACCTTTGACCATGACGCGGAGATCACCTCACGCGAACTTGAAATTGTGCTGACGTCGCGCAATGTAGCCAAAGGTCAGCGCATACCCATGGCGGGCATTCCCTACCATGCGGTGGATAATTATCTGGCGCGCCTGATAAAAAAAGGGTATCACGTTGCCATCTGTGAGCAGCTATCTGATCAGCCCGAAAAGGGACTGGTTCCCCGTAAGGTGATCAAGGTGGTAACCCCGGGTACCGTCATGGAGAGTGAGCTTCTGCATGGCGCTCAAAACAATTATCTGGCCTGTCTGGTCCAGGAAGATCGCGCGGCCGGTATTGCCTATCTCGATATCACCACCGGCGAGTTCAAAGTAACCCAGGTAGATTTGCAGGCGCAGCCCAACAAGGCTCGCGATGAAATCAATCGGCTGAATGCGGCTGAACTGTTGATGGAAGAGGATCCATCGCAGGGTAACGGCTTCCGGGCGCATCAAACTGTTCTGCCCAAATGGAAGTTTGAAATCACCAATTGCGAGGAAATCCTGAAACGACAGTTCCAGGTGACCACGCTGGATGGTTTTGGTCTGCGAGGGAAACCCTTGATGATCCGCGCAGCCGGCGCCATATTGCTGTATTTGCAGGACACTCAACCAACCGCGCTCAAGTTGCTCTCCAACCTGGCCACCTACTCGCTGGATGAGTTTGTCTCGTTGGATCAGGCCACCTTTCGAAATTTGGAAATTACCACCAACCTTCGCGATGCCGGCGACAAAGGTTCACTGCTGCATGTACTGGATCAAACCGTCACCCCCATGGGCAAGCGCCTGATGAACCAATGGCTTACCCAGCCATTGATGGATGCGGTAAAAATCAACGAACGGTATGACTGGGTAGAGTTCTTCACACAGAACGGTATTCTGCGTGCTGAGATCAGAAACGCCCTGAAACGCCTTGGAGACCTCGAACGTCTGATCAACCATGTGATCTCAGGAAACGCCTCTCCGCGCGATCTGGACGCAATACGGAACACATTATCGGCCATTCCCGCATTGCGCACCTCGCTGGCCGGGCATCCATGCCCGGAATCGGCTTCGATCAACGTGGAGTTGTTTGACTGCACCGCAGAGGAAAATCTGATCACCCAGGCTATCGTCGAGACACCTCCGGCGACCCTGCAAAAAACCGGTATCATCCGTCCGGGATTTTCGGCTGAACTGGACGGGTTGATTGAATCCTCACAGCACGCCCGCGAGTGGATTTCAAACCTTGAAAACGTGGAACGCGAGCGCACCGGTATTAAGAATCTCAAGGTCGGTTACAACAAGGTTTTCGGCTACTACATCGAGATCACCAATTCCAACACCGCCTCAGCCCCCGCCAACTACATCCGCAAACAAACGCTGGTCAATGCGGAGCGTTACATCACACCGGAAATGAAAGAGTATGAGACGCTGGTGCTGAACGCTGAAGAGCAAATTCACGAGGTCGAACTGCGCGTTTTCCGCCAGATTACGGGTCAGTTGGCTCAAAGCGGCGCCAAATTGCTTGAAACATCACGTCGGTTGGCTTTAATGGATGTGTTGACAGGGCTGGCGGAAGCCGCCTCATTACATGATTATGTGCGTCCGGTCATCACCGAAGACAACACACTCGAAATCATCAATGCCCGCCACCCGGTGGTGGAGTTATCCCTGGCTGGCAAACGATTTATCGCAAATGATATTGTGCTGGAGCCCGGCGAAATTGTACGCATCATCACCGGCCCCAACATGAGCGGTAAATCGACCTTTCTGCGCCAGACTGCGTTGATCGTATTAATGGCTCAAATGGGCAGCTTTATACCGGCCGAAAAAGCCACCATTGGGCTGGTGGACCGTATCTTTACCCGCATCGGCGCGCAGGACGAGATCCATGCCGGGCAGTCCACCTTCATGGTGGAGATGGTGGAACTGTCGATCATCCTCGGTTCACAGACCTCGCGCAGCCTGGTGATTCTGGATGAAATCGGCCGCGGCACCAGTACTTATGACGGCGTCTCGATTGCCTGGGCGGCTGTGGAATACATCCACAATCACCCCGGGTTGCGTGCCAG
>DAISXR010000063.1:14973-20295 GCA_036825755.1 Anaerolineaceae bacterium | reverse complement strand
CAAAGTGGGCAAATATCAGGATGCCGATGGCGGCAGCATTGCCGAGATCGTGGTGGGAGAAGAATCACTGGTGCTGGAAGTCATGGGAGAGAAATTCCATATCCAGCCGCTGGATGAGAACCATTTTGTTGCGGTCAACGCGCCGGTCAGCATTGACTTGTATTTTGAGGACGAAAACCGAAAACTTGCCATTGACATCAACCAGGGCTTGCAGAAGAAAGACTTCTTCCGTATAGCCCCCCTGCAACTCTCAGCCGCTGGACTGGCCGAATTTGCCGGCAGCTATTACAGCGACGAACTGGATATGACCTACCAGTTCACCGCCGGTGAAAACCTGCTGAATGTCAGTCCGTCCACCTTCTTCATGCGGGTGCTGAAACCCTCCACCCCGGATACCTTCAGTTCAGGCATTCTGGGCCTGCATTTCCTGCGCGATGAAGCCGGCAAAGTATTCGCCTTCAACGCCAACGCCGGCCGCGTGAAGGATATAATCTTTACAAAGCAGTAATAACGAAAGTATCCTCCTGGCGGAAGTAACTTTCGCCAGGAGGGCACAATGCAGAATCCACGCTGGGGGAAACGGAGGAACCATGCTTGAAATCGCCTTGATGATTGAAGGACAGATGGGTTTAACCTGGCCGCGCTGGCAGCGGATTGTGCAGGCTGCCGAGGACCTCGGCTTTGCCGGGCTGTACCGCTCGGATCACTTTACCAACGGCAACCCGCCGGATCAGGCATCGCTGGAGCTGTGGGTATCGCTCACCTGGCTGGCTGATCACACCCGCCGCATTGAGTTCGGCCCGCTGGCAACGCCGGTATCCTTCCGCCACCCGGTGATGACTGCACGCATGGCCATGGCGGTGGATGATCTTTCGGGCGGGCGGCTGCGCCTGGGGCTGGGCGCCGGCTGGCAGGAACGCGAACATCACACCTACGGCTTTGACTTGCTCAGCGTGCGCGAACGTTTTGACCGTTTTGAAGAAGGTCTGGTCATCATCCAACATCTGATGCAAAATGACGAACCGCTGACCTTCTCAGGCAAATACTACCAACTGGATCAGGCGCTCCTGCTTCCGCGCCCGCAGCGGCCCGGCGGTCCCCCCATTGTGATCGGCGGGAACGGCCCAAAACTGACGCTTCCCCTGGCGGCCCGCTTTGCCAGTGAATGGAACTGCGTTTCGCAGCCGCCGGATAAACTCCGCGAGCTGAACGCCCTGCTGGATATTGAACTGCAAAAATTAGGTCGCAGCCCCAGCGAGATCAAGCGCACCATGATGACCGGTATTCGCTTTGCCGCCGACGAAACGCGTTTACAGGAAAAACTGGCGGGCCGGGATGCCGATGAAATCCGCCGGCGCGGCGGCGTGGTGGGCACACCCGAAACGATCCGGGAACAGATCCAGGGGCTTGAAGAAGCCGGTCTGCAGCGGGTGATGCTGCAGTGGCTCGACCTGGATGATTTACATGGGATTGAACTTCTGGCAAAAACGCTGATTCATTAGTTTCATTTTGAATTCGGGAAACTTTCATAAAGGGTCTGCCGTCTTATATGGGCAGACCTGCTTCATTTGCCTTTGGATTACAATACAAACCTATGTTGCGAGGTCATTGAGAACCCCTGGCTCTCCGTTATCTTATCTTTGAGGATTTCATCATGAAAACACGAACTTTGATTGGCCTGTTTTTGGTCTCGTTTCTTGTGCTCTCCTGCAGTGTGCCCTCATTGGGCGCCGGGAAGGAGACCCAACCTGTTGAGACCGCTGCGGTGACCGAAACAGAAGAAGCGTCGGCCGAGGAGACCCAGGCCGCTGCTGAAGCATCCGATGTACTGGAGCCTACCCTGCAGCTTGACAAAACCGATTTCGCCCCCGGCGAGCAAATTCAAGTCCGCTTCACCGCTCCCTCCACACTCTCCACCGATGCCTGGATAGGCATTGTTCCTTCCGGCACCCCTCATGACAGCGAAGCCGAAAACGATGAGGTGGATGTGGCCTATGAATATCTGGACGGCCGCGCCGAAGGCGTGGTGATGCTTCCCGCCCCTGAAGAGCCCGGGCAGTATGATGTGCGCATGTTTGACACCGATAACGAAGGACAGGAGTTGATCTCGGTCAGCCTGACGGTAGCCGGCGAAGCGGTCTCCATGAACCAGATATCATGCCAGGGGTTGACCATCACCCTGCCGGATGAGCTGGCAACTGGCATCACCTGCGAAACCGTACCTGCTACCACCGGAGCCACCGATCTGCCCCCGTGGGAAATCCGTCCTGAATACACCAACGCAAAGCTGGATAATTATCTGCTCCAGAATACGTTCCACTCCCCGCAGATTTACGTCTTCCCGGTGGAGGGTTACGAGCAGGCCAGCGAGCAGGCCGGTTTGATCATCGCTGATCTGCGCGCCTTGCTGGACGAAGAGCCTTCGGATCCCGAATCGATCCCGGTCCTACCCGCTTTCAACGCGGCGCAAATGATCCGCACACAGATCGAGTACATCCCGTTCCAGAACGGTCGTGGTGTTCGTTTCCTGACCATGTATGGTCAGGCCGCCTACCCGGTCAACAACGAGGACCTAATATACGTATACCAGGGGCTCACCGATGATGGCACCAAATACATCTCAGTCATTCTGCCCGTCAACCATCCTGACCTGCAGCCCACCGGGGCCAATGTGCCCAATGGAGACTGGGCGGCGTTCAACGAGAATTTTGAAACGTATATCGCTGAGATGACCCTGCAAATCAACCAGTATGAGTCAAACTCCTTCAACCCCACCCTCACGGTGCTGGATGGGCTGGTGGAAAGCCTCCAGGTGGAATAACGCATACACACCTGCACAGCATCAATTGTGTAACCCACCCTCCCTTCCATCCGGAAGGGAGGTTTTTTTAAGGGATGGTTTTTGATCCCAAGGGATGGATTTTCATCCCAGGGTATCGTTCAGGATATACTTGAACAAACGGCTTCATAGAATCCCAAATCAGGTGAAAACCGATTATGCTCACAGAAAATGATTTGTATCAGTTCCTGGCATCGCATCAAATCGAGTATCAGCGCATCGAGCACCCGCCGGTATACACGGTGGAACAGGCCAACCGGTATCTGCTGGATCAACCCGGTGAGCGCACAAAAAACCTGTTCATCTGTGACGAGAAAAAGCAGCGCTACTTTATTTTATGGGTGCCCAGTGACAAGCAGGTCAACTTTAACCCCATCGGGAGAGAGTTACGGCTGGGTAAAGTCCGGTTTGGTTCGCCGGAAAAACTGAAAGAGCTGCTGGGGCTGGAACCCGGCTCGGTGACTGTGCTGTCCCTGGTCAACGATACAAACAACCAGGTCACGCTGCTGGCCGATCGCACATTGTGGGATTGCGAATCATTTCAATGCCACCCGCTGGTGAACACCTCCACGCTGGTCATTCGCAGGGAGGACATCGAACGGTTTTTTGAGATGACCGGCCACACTCCGCGATTGATCGATGTGTCCGAAAAGCCGCCCGCGGTTGAAACAGGATCAGTCGAGTAAAAAGGCATCCACGGCGGTCAAAAATTCCTCCGGCTTTTCCTCCTGCGGCATGTGCCCGCAGTTTTCCACCACCACCAGTTGTGCGTTGGGAATGGCTTTTGCTAACCGTTGGCTCTGCCAGATGGGCACCACGCGGTCATCATCGCCGGTCACAATCAACACCGACAAATCCAGCTCTTTCAAACGGTTCTTGATGCCCGGATTGACGCGGATTTTCATCATCTCCCACAGAGCCATATCCCAGCCCTCAGCCTGAAACGGCTTGAAATATCCGGCGCGAATTTCAGGCGTGATGAGTGAGCGGTCATGCCAGGCGTTTTCCAGCATGCGATCCGCCCCTTTGAATACCTGCCGCACAAACAACGGCCCCAGCCGGTCGATCTGCGGGATGTTGAGAAGACGCTGAACAAACAACGGCAGGCTGTAGCTGCTGTATACAGCCGGAGCCAGCAGTATCAGTGATTCCACCCGTTCGGGGTGCTGCAGAGCGGCCTGGATGGCAATCGAGCCCCCGGCTGAATGCCCTACCAGAATAGCTTTCTGGATGCCGAGGGTATCCATCACCGCCCACAACTGCTCCAACTGGGCCTCGTTGGAATAGGGATTTTCTGTTGACCAATCCTCTACTTCCGGTCGCTCGCTGTATCCAAAACCGGGCCGGTCATACGCCACCACCGACCCCAGCCCGGAGAAGTCGTCAAACACCTCCCGCCAGGAATATGTAGAGGCCCCCAAACCATGCAGCAGAATAAACACCGGTTGGTTAATACCCGATTGGCGGTAATATATCTTCACCCCATTCGCGTCGATATACGTGCTGTTGGGATCCACTAGTTCATCCAATGGGAGCACTCCTTTGGCGGGCTGGATGGGGATTAAAAATGGCACAAAGGCTGCCAGCACAATCACTGTCACCAGCCCATACAGGATCAACCGGATATATCGTTTCATCATTCAACCGGCTGAGACAGTGTCAGTAAAAACTCGGCGGTCAGGTTCGCGATGGTTTGCTGCAATGAAAAAGTCGCCACAGCCGTTGGATTATCGCCGGGTTGAGGGCCGTAGCTGCCAAAACCGGCATGGTTGCCGCCGGGGATGACCTCCCATTGGGTATCCGCCGGCAATAACTGCGCCGATTGCTGCAGACGCTCCTGGTTCACCACGCCGTCCAGCCCGCCAGCGATGGAAATCACTTGGATGTCCATGCCGGACAGGTCGTTGCTTTCCGCCGGATAAGAAGCCCACAGCACCAATCCGCTCACGGCATCAGGATGGGTGTATGCAAAATTGGCTGCCATCGAACCGCCCAGCGAATGGCCGCCCAGCGCCCACTGCTGTACTTCGGGGTGAGCCGCCATAATCTTCTCTGCCCGGTTGATATCCAACACCGCCAAGCTGAGCGGCATACGCGGCAGTGCCACCAGAAATCCCTGTGCCGCAATCTGGTGCAGAGCCGGGGCATAGGAACGGTAATCCACGTGTCCGCCGGGGTAGAAAATGAAACCGGTCTGGTAGCCATCCGCCGGTGTGAACAGGATCCAGTTCTGTTCTTGCGTCACCTGCACGGCTTCGCTGCTCTCCAGCGCCGAGAGCGCCAGCCCATCCGGTCCCAATGGGGTGAGACCCCAGATGAGAAAAGCACCGGCAGTCAGCGCCAACAGCGCAACCAGCACGATCAGGATTTTCTTAAAAAGGGTCTTCTTCATGGTCACCGGCCTGTATATGATCTTTTACTGATTTTACGATGAAACAGCCTGTGCGAGTATCCTGATATCCGGTTCATCGCGGCTGTGAAAA
>DAISXR010000063.1:13323-14873 GCA_036825755.1 Anaerolineaceae bacterium | reverse complement strand
CCGGAAGAATGCGCCTTTGAAGTGAACCTGATGGCGCGCCGGACGGCGCTACTTCATTATTATTTTTCGGAGGCCGTCATCGCCGAACTGGGTGAAGAAGCCGGCCGGAAAGTGATCCTGAAAGCCATTCAAGCTTACGGTGAGCACTGCGGACGCACCTGCCGCGAAGGGGTTGAAGCGCTGGGACTGCCGCTGACCGATGAAAACTACGGCAAAATCCGCGATCTGCCCAAATACGGCTGGAAAACGGCTGTGGCTGCCCAGCCCGACGGAAGCCAGAGACCGATCGCCACCTTTTGCCCGATCGCGGCAGCGTTTCTGGAGATGGGACCGCGAGCGGTCTCATTGGGCCGGCTGTACTGTTATGTCGATCAGGCCAAGTACAACGCCTACAATCCATCACTCGAATTCACGCACAGTCAAAATGTGCTGGATGGCGACGCGTACTGTGAATTTTTAGTCACCGAAAAAGAATAAACCTGCTTTCCATCCAAGGAAGGCGTATCAGAACCAACATCTTATTCAAGGAGTCACTCCATGTACGACCTGATCATTCAGAACGGCAAGATTATCGACGGCAGCGGGAACCCGTGGTTCCGCGCTGACCTGGCAGTACAGGATGGAAAGATCGTCAAAATTGCCCGCAAGATTGAAGGGGAAGCAAAGCGGATCATCGATGCGAAAGGGCTGACGGTAGCGCCCGGTTTCTGCGATCTGCATACACACAGCGATGAGAGTATTCTCTACAACCATTATGCGAAGAGCAGCATCCATTCCGGGGTCACCACCGAAGGCGTAGGCCAGTGCGGTACCGGCGCGTATTCTTTTGAAGAAGGCTACGAAGATGCCATCCGCATGGATCTGTTCCAGTTTGCTCAGGTTTCGCTGGATCAAATCCAGGTCAACTGGCGTACGGTGGGTGACTGGCGAAAAGAAGTCGAAAAACAGGGCGTCGGCATCAACCTGGCGCCGTACATCCCGCACGGTGTGGTACGCAACAGTGTGATGGGGCCTGACGGCAAGGGCGGTGAACGGTATGAGCCCACCGCACAGGAAATGGAACGGATGAAAAAGCTGGTGCGCGAATCGATGGAAGAAGGCGCTTTCGGTATGTCGACCGGGCTGCGCTATCCGTGGGGCCGCAACTGTACCACCGAGGAAATCATCGAGCTGAGCAAGGTGGTGGCCGAGTACAACGGCATTTACATCTCGCACATGCGCAGCGAGAGCGATACATTGATTGAATCGACCCATGAACTGGTGCGTATCTGCGAAGAAGCCGGCATCCCGGGTTCTGTCACCCATCACAAGGCCAAATTCCCGGAGAATTTCGGCAAGGTGAACGAAACCCTGCGCATCATCGACCGCGCCCGCGCTCGCGGGTTGGAGATTATCTGCGATTTTTACCCCTGGGTGCACGCCGCCGAGGGAAATCTGGGAGGTGTCTTCCTGCCATACCTGCTCTCGCCGGATATGACGATCCCCGAGATGCAAAATGTTCTGGATAACGTGGTTGAACTGATCACCGACGGCGAAACCTGGGCTAAAGT
>DAISXR010000063.1:9071-13223 GCA_036825755.1 Anaerolineaceae bacterium | reverse complement strand
GCCGGGGCCATCATGGCCGAGGAAGATGTAGTCACCGTGCTGAAGCACCCCTATTCATCCATCTCCACCGATGGGGCAGCCTTTGATCGCAAACCGGATCTGACCTCACCCATCTTGTGGGCACACCCGCGCAATTACGGAACATTCGCCAAAGTGCTGGGCGAGTATGCCCGCGACTGCAAATACCTGCGTCTGGAAGAAGCCGTCCGCAAGATGACCTCTCTGCCGATGAACTTCCTGGGCATCACCGACCGCGGTTTGCTGCGCGAGGGGATGTGGGCGGATATCACCATTTTCAACGCGGACACCATCCAGAACAAAGCCACCTTTGCCAACCCGGCGGTATATCCGGATGGGATTGAATATGTGCTGGTGAATGGCGCCGTGGCGCTGGATCACGGCCAGGAAACCGGCTCACTCTCCGGCAAGGTGTTGTGGAGAAAGTAACTACACAATCAACATATACACATGGTATTGTTGTGCAGGGTGCGTTCGATTTTTGAACGCACCTTGTTTTTTTACGCACCGTATTTGGGGCAAATTATCTGCCCGATAGCGGAGGTCCGCCCAAGGGCCAGCCATAACCGGTTCCATATCTGGAAACGTGATAAACAGGCGTCCGGGCGGATTTCTCTGTGTCTGGCTTCGCCAGCCACGACGAAATGACACGCAAGAGGAGCATTTTCGCGGATGGAAACATGAAATTCCGGATTGTTCTGACATTGGCCAGTATTGCCCCATAGGGTGGGTGGAGGGTCGACGCGCAGAGATCATTCCACAATTTATTCAGCAGCCCCGTAACCCACCGAAACCCCATTCTGGCTGTGGCTTCGTTCTCTTGTGAAAAGCATAAAAGCCCTCTATAATCGGAAGGTTTTCACTCTTCGATTTTAGAGGTGTACCATCGCCATCGACAGCAGTCAATTCATCGCGGCATTTGCCACTGTATTTTTCATCTTTGCATTGGGCTTTGGCGCACAACGGCTGCGCCCTATGAGTGAGGGAACGCTGGCAGATCTCTCCTGGCTGGTGATTGACGTTCTGCTGCCGTTCTACCTGTTTTACACCACTTCTCAAAATGCCTCCATTGAGGCGCTGGGCCAGGCCCCAATTGTTCTGCTGGCCGGCGTTTTTATTCCCTTCCTCAGCCTGCTGGTAGCTCCCCTGCTTTACAAACCGCTGCGGGTGCCGGAAACCCGCCGGTCCGTATTCAGCTTCTGCATTCTGCTGGCCAATACCGCCTTTTTGGGTATCCCCATCTGCGAGGCGCTTTTCGGCTCCACCGGCGCCTTCTACGCGGTGATTTACGATTTCGGTCTCACCGTGGTGGGTTTCTCCATCGGCCTCTGGCTGCTCAGCGGCGGTAAGTTTGGGGATTGGAAAAGCATGATCATCAACCCGCTGGTGGTCAGCGTACTGTTGGGGTTGATCGTCTCCACCACCGGCATCGCTTTTC
The DNA here is from genome assembly GCA_036825755.1 of Anaerolineaceae bacterium. Classification (GTDB taxonomy): domain Bacteria; phylum Chloroflexota; class Anaerolineae; order Anaerolineales; family Anaerolineaceae; genus JAJFTV01. The sequence continues at coordinate 11,767 of DAISXR010000063.1, read as the reverse complement.
CGGCCTGGCTGACCAAACCGCTCTCTACTGTGGGACAGGCCACTTTGCCTATCGCCCTGTTGGTAGCCGGCGCGCAGATCGGTAATCTGCGCTTTAAGAAGTCGGAAATCAGCCGGGATATGAGCGCGGTGATAGCGCTGCGCCTGGTGATTGTCCCGCTGGTGATGCTGGGTTTCTTTTTGATCAGCGGATCTCTGGATCTGTCCAAGAATGTGATCGTCATGGAGGCCGCCATGCCAGTGGCCGTGTCTACCACCATCATGGCCAAACGCTTCGATGCGGATGCCCGTTTCACCGCTTCAGCCACCCTGTTCAGCACAGTGCTGTCCATGCTCAGTTTGCCATTGCTGGCCATCCTGGTGCTATCTCTTCAATAAATCAACCTGTCAGGCAATCAGCATCCATCTGCTGATTACCGGCTTTTCTCTTCGACAATTTATGCTATGATCAAGTTCGGTATTTTCGGATGGTTTTTTTACAAAATCCATTCGAGAATACCGCCACATTTTCCCATTTCATCAACCGGATAGACAATCGGCTATGCGCAAAATCAAAACCTTTATCCAAAGACTCGGATTGAACACCGGCGGAGCAGCGGTGATTTTCCTACTGGTCCTTGGCGTGATCCTGGTCTTGCTGAATATGCGTTACCGTTTTACCGAGATGCTGGTGATCAACCAGAGCCAACACCCCACCATGACCCCGGTTCAGGTTCAAACCCGCCACACCGAAAACGGGCAGGTGGATATGGTGTACGTTCCCCAGGGCAGCTTCTGGATGGGTTCCACCACCGATGACCGGTATGCGTATCAAAGCGAGATGCCGCAGCGCGAGGTAACCCTGGATGCCTTCTGGATCGATGCGACGGAAGTAACCAATGCCCGTTATGCCGCCTGTGTTGAGGCTGGCGCCTGCCGGCCGCCCACCGCCTTTGGCATGATCAAGAAAAATTCGATGACACGGCCCAGCTACTACGACAACCCGGATTACGCGGATTTCCCGGTGGTGTACGTCGATTGGGAATCGGCTCAAACCTTTTGCCAGTGGGCGGGGAAACGCCTGCCCACCGAAGCCGAATGGGAAAAAGCTGCCCGCGGTACGGATGGACGCATGTTCCCGTGGGGGAATAAAAACGTCACGGGACGGCTGGCCAACCTGGCTGATGTCAATACCGATTATGACTGGAGCATCCGTTTTGTCGATGACGGTTACGCGGATACTTCACCCGTGGGTTACTACCCGGCCGGGGTCAGCCCGTATGGCGCCCTGGATATGGCCGGCAACGTTTGGGAATGGGCTGCTGATTGGTACGATGAAACCTATTACCAGACCGGCCCGCTGATCAACCCAACCGGCCCGCAAACCGGTGATTACAAAAGCCTGCGCGGCGGCTGCTGGCAAAGCAGCAACTGGGGCATCCGTGCCCCGGTACGCAGCCGGCTGGACCCCAAAATCGGGTACAGCTACGTGGGCTTTCGCTGCGCTGCCGACGATTGACTTGGTGCGGGTTTCGCCTGCTAATCGCTCCATAACAACAAACAACCGGGCTGCTTTCCTGTATAATATTCGCGTCACTCACGTGAGCGATTCTTTGAAATTAAAAGGCCATCCATGAAAACGTCTGTTTCAACCACACAGCCACTCCCGCGTGAAATGCTTTCACGTATTGCATTGCTGCTGCTGACCGCTCTGTTCATCACCTTTTCCTACACCATGCTGCACGAAAGCGGGCATGGTGTATCCGGTTTGATATCCGGGGGCAATATTCGCCGGATCAACGTCAATTTTTTCGATCTGTCGGCCCACGTGGTCATTGACGGCACATTCACCCGCGCTCAGGACGCCCTGATTGCCATCTCCGGCTGGGCGCTGCCGGTGATCACTTATTTGATCTTCCTGGTGCTCACCCGTAAAGGCAGCAACCCGCTGCTGTTGATGATCCGCTGGATCGCCGGGATCTCGCTGCTGGGCAGCACTTTGCCCTGGATTGTGATCCCCATTTTGTATCAAATGGGCAGAGCACCCGGTGATGATGTGACCCATTTTCTGGATCTATCCGGATTCCCGCCGCTGGCGGTATCGGCTGTATTTCTGGTTCTGGTGGGCGCAGGCGTCTGGATGCTCATTCGCAGCCTAAACCAGATCCGGCAGTACATTGAATGGATACGCAACCCGCAATCCCTGCTGAAACAGCCCGCCATATTTAAGGGCCTGGCAGTGATGGGCATCGTTGCAGTGATCATGGTTGGATTGATCGGCATCATTAACCGGGGATTCTCGGCAGAACCGATCCCTGAGGGATATGTACAGGTAACAGAGGTCAACCTGGAGCAGGCCAGCCCAGCCGGTGAAAGTATCTGTTCCTTTGAAAAACCTGATGACGGACCGCTGGGGGTATATCTGCAGGCACAAAAGGTGAAAACTGATTCGATCGATGTGACCCTGCGCGGACCGGATGGATGGAGCTTTATTCTGCTGCAGGGTAAGGGATACCAGGCCAGCAACTATGTATCCAACCCGGCCTGGGGTTCTCTTCCGGCTGGCAGTTATGACATCGTGTTGAGCGGATCCCCGGCAAAAGGAACCATCCACGTCTACATCAAACAGTGAAAACCGGTCTGCACTTACGCGGCGGTAACCGGGCTAAAAATCGGGATCAAATCCGGCAGAAATTGCAATATACTATGGGTACACCG
>DAISXR010000063.1:7287-8971 GCA_036825755.1 Anaerolineaceae bacterium | reverse complement strand
TGCAGTTAGCCGTGCTGGTGGATGGGGTGGTAAACCGCTATTTCTCCCTCAAGGAAGGCACACACTCCTTGGGGCGCGACCCGCAATGCGATATTCATCTGGATGATGCCTTCATTTCCCGGAAACATGCCCAACTGGTGGTCAAAGCGGGACAGGTAGAGCTGACCGACCCGGGTTCACGCAACGGCATCGTCATCCAGGGTACCCGCATTCCCGCCAATCAACCGGTACGGCTGAATGCCGGTGAGAGTTTTCAGATCGGGAAATTCTCGTTTTGCTTTGAAACCATCCGACCGGAGGTTCAGGCTGTCAAACAGGAAGAAGCAGCGATTGCTCAACCCGTCTCCCGGGCGGCCTCACAGCTCAGCGACAGCCAGCCGCTCAACCTGATGGGGATGGAAAAAATCTCCATTGGCCGGGCGGATGATAATCACATCGTGATCAACCATCCCATGGTCAGCCGCTACCACGCCCTGATTGAGCGCATGGGCAGCCGCTACCGCATTGTCGACACCCACAGCGCCAATGGGGTCTACATCAACGGCGAAAGAATCAATGAGACCGGCTGGCTGAAAGAGGGCGATGAAATCAAGATCGGCCTGTACCAGTTCAAGTTCACCGGCGCCGCTATCCACCAGTCCACCGCCGAGGGGTATACCATCGACGTGACCGGGCTGAAGAAGTACGTCAGTAAAACGCTCAACCTGCTGCAGGATATTGATCTGCATATCGGACAGAATGAATTTGTAGCGCTGGTCGGCATGAGTGGATCAGGCAAAACCACCCTGCAGGATGCCATCAACGGCTACCGGCCGGCCACGCACGGACAGGTGCTGGTCAACAACATCGATCTGTATCAGAACTACGATATGTTCCGCAGTGATATCGGTTATGTGCCGCAGCGCGATATCGTGCACATGGAATTAACCCCCCAGAGCTCGCTGGAGTACGCCGCCCGTCTGCGCATGCCGGTGGATACCACCCCAAAAGAGCGTGACGAAGCCGTTCAGCAAACCCTGAAGGACCTGGGATTGTTCGAACGAAAGGATGTGCTTAACTCGCGTCTGTCCGGCGGCCAGCTCAAACGTGTATCGATCGGGGTCGAACTGCTCACGCGCCCAAAGCTGTTCTTCCTCGATGAACCCACCAGCGGGCTGGATCCGGGCACCGAATATGAGATGATGAAGCTGCTGCGCCGTCTGGCTGACCAGGGCCGCACCGTGATGTTGATCACGCATGCCACCAAAAATGTGATGCTGTGCGATAAGGTGATTATCCTGGCGAAGGGCGGCTATCTGGCGTATTTTGGCGCACCGGAAAATGCCCTCACCTACTTTGACCGCTTCCGCACACACCGCGAGCAGCTTGAAAAAGATATGGAGTTTGATGACATCTACCGCGTGCTCGAAGATCCCAGCAAGGGCACCCCGGCGGATTGGGGCATACGTTTCCGCGAGGAATCATCGCATCAATCCCATAGCGGGATGCCGGAAGCCAAACCGGCGGAGCGGAAGCAAAAAAGCCGTATCAAACAGGTATCGGCCCTCAAGCAATTTGTCATTCTGTCATCGCGCAATACCCGCATCCTGTTCAAAGACCGCATCTCCTTGGGGATGCTGTTACTGCTGGCCCCGCTGCTGGGCTTTTTCAACATTGTGTGGGGCGCGGATCTTTTTGATCCCAT
>DAISXR010000063.1:0-7187 GCA_036825755.1 Anaerolineaceae bacterium | reverse complement strand
TTCGCGGGTTATCTGATGGGGCTGCTCATTTCGGCCATCGTGCCCAATCAAAATTCAGCCATGATCCTGTTGGTAGCCGTACTGGTGCCGCAGTTCCTTCTTGCGGGTGTGTTGATCCCGCTGGAGAACATCCCGCTGGGGAGACCGCTCAGTTCGGTGGTGATCACCCGCTGGACTTTTGAAGCATTTGTCCGCTCCACCGGTATCGGCGATCCGCTCATTCAGGACCCGTGCTGGCAGCTCGACAAGGATACACGGCTGGCAATGACCGAAGAGGAAAAAGCGGATTGTGCCTGTTGGGGAAGCAACATCTTTACCCGCTGTGACGGCATTCCGGGCATTCTCTCAGCCGATTTCTATGATACGGAAGCACAAACCGCCCTGGCGCAGGCAGGCCCGGTGAAACCGGCTGAACCCACCGCCCTACCCTCACCCACCGGTATCCCATCGCCCACACCGCTGCCCACCCCTACGCCGTATCCCACCCCCACAGAGATCCCCTTGGGGCAGGATGTGCAGTCGTACATCACCTCCATGAAGATGCAGCAGCAGCAGTATTATTTTGACCGTTCCGGCCAAATGAGCCTCTATCAGGAAGATCTCAAAGAGATCACCGGCGAGTGGGCGGATCAGCAAAAAGACCAGATGGAAACATACGCCCGTGACAGTCAGGCTCAATACGAAACTTATGCGGATGAGATGGAAACCTACGGCGATTACCTGGCAGCCTGGGAAAAAGAACGCCAAAGCGCCGTTGGAGCCGCCGAATCGCTGCTGAATACGATTTATGACAGCTACGGCCGCTCATTCAGACAGACCGCGCTGACGCGATGGATCATTTTGGGAAGCATCTGCCTCATCGAATTTATGGCGGTTGTCACTGTAATTCGCAGAAAAGATGTGGTATAAACGTGTGCGTATTTCTTTAACATTCGCCAGAACCCGCATTATGATTCGCCGAAAGAATTGTTACTCGTAATTATTCATTTTTCAAGCCTCTCATTTTTTTGCGGTTAACTGGCCTAAGACAGATAATCGACAGGCCTCACCGGTTGAGGGTGTCTTTACTTGTCGAACAGTGGGAAAAGATGATAACGAATGTACTGGCGTACCTGGAAGCATCAGCGGCACGGTACCCTCAAAAATTGGCATTTTCTGATGGAAACATTCAGGTATCCTATCGTGATTTGTTGTCGAAAGCAAAAGCGGTTGGGAGTTGCCTGATTGAAAGGCTCCATGGCAAAACCGGTCAACCGGTGGCTGTCACCATCGACCGGGATGTAGCCAGCCTGATCGCTTTCATGGGGGTCGTTTACAGTGGAAATTTTTACGTTCCACTGGATCCGGGTTTGCCCGGATATCGGATTGAAACCATTTTGAACACCCTTCAACCGGAAGCTCTTCTGCTCAACGGCAAGACAGCGGACATTTTCTCCTCGTCCGCCAATACCGGTCAGAAAGTTTTCATCGATGATGCCACTAATACCGCTCCTGACACTGAGGGTTTGGATTCCGTCCGCGACCGGATGATCGATACCAATCCACTGTATGCCATTTTTACCTCCGGCTCGACCGGGGTACCCAAATGCGCAGTGATATGCCATCGATCCGTGATTGATCTGGTAGAACACTTCTCAGAAGCTTTCAGCTTTTCATCAGAGTGTATCTTTGGAAATCAGGCTCCGTTTGATTTTGATGTTTCTGTCAAAGATCTTTATTGCACGTTACGAAACAGCGGAACGATGCATATTCTGCCCAGGACTTTGTTCTCATTCCCCGGGAAACTCATCGAAGTTTTGAATGAGAATAAAATCAATACAACCATCTGGGCGACATCAGCATTGAGGATCGTCAGCAATTTAAAAGGTCTGGAGAAGGATCTTCCCAAATATCTGAAGCAGGTCATGTTTTCGGGTGAGGTCATGCCAAACAAAGTGCTCAATTACTGGCGGAAACATCTCCCGGATGTTCAATTCGTCAATCTGTACGGACCGACTGAAATCACCTGTAATTGCACCTACTTTATTGTAAATCGCCCATTCTCTGATAATGACCGGCTGCCGATCGGTAAACCATTTATCAATACGGATATTTTGGTTCTGAATGAACAAAATCTTCCGGTTGGAGCAGGTGAAACGGGTGAAATTTGTGTTCGCGGCACTTCGTTAGCGCTCGGATATTACAATAACACGGCTGAAACCTCGCGTGCATTTTGCCAGAACCCCCTCAACCCGCACTATCCTGAGCTGATTTATCGGACCGGTGATCTGGGCTGTTATAACGAGCTCGGGGAGTTGATTTTTCTCTCCCGTAAGGACAACCAGATTAAGCATATGGGGCACCGAATAGAGCTGGGTGAGATTGAGATCGCAGCCAATGCACTCAGTTTTTTGGATGCGGCTTGCTGCATGTATGATTCTCAGCGCGAAAAAATTGTCCTGTTCTACCAGGCGTCACAAAGTTGTGACCGCGAGATCCTGCTTGGATTACAGGAGTTTTTACCGAAGTATATGCTGCCCAATAAACTGGTTCACGTTGAGCAGTTGCCATTAAACAAAAATGCCAAAATTGATCGAACAAAACTGAAGGAAGATTATTTCAATGGACCCGGTTGATGATCTGAAGCACTTCAGTGCGTTGGTAAAGCGATTCAAAGCGTCTACAAATACCCTGCTCTCAAATTCTTTCCTGCTGCCGGATCAAATTACGCATTACACACAGCAGAAAACTCTGTTTGTGACTGATCTCAACGATGGCATTGGTTTCCTGATCGACACCGGTGATTTCTATCAACTGAATTTCTACCTTGCCGGAAAAGACCCAATCGAATTCTCCCGCAAGGATAAACCTGTCGTAATTCATTTCGTTAATCGAGATAACGTCCGCCCGGATCCCTGGGAAGAGACGGAAGCACGCTGGATCAAAAGCGGTTTCAGTCAATACAAATCCAATAAAAGGATGTCTCTCCAGATATGCAGTGAATTGGGGACGACAAATGACATTATACAAATTAACGATGTGGATTGCCCGATAGCGGTACTGGGAAGCCAGCAGCCAGCTCAGGATTATCAACTGGATGAGCTAATCGCATTATGGAGAAGCACCCTGGATATCTACAGTAACGCGATTCCCTCGCTGGAAGAGCTGCGGGTGTTGGTTGATGCGAAACAGATACTGTGTATCCTGGGTCAGAAAGGCCACGTGATCGGGGCATTGCATTTTCAAACCGGGAAAAAGGTCAGCACCATTCAATATGTGGCCGTGGATCAGAAATTCAGGCGGCTTGGGCTGGCCAGGCATATGGTTCAATTTTGCATGACCCATGCTACAGATATCCGCCAGTACGTTTTATGGGTAGACGTAAATAACATCGCAGCAATCAATTTATACACCGGTCTGGGATTTACTTTCGATGGTATGTACTCGAACCAGCTTATCCTGTTTTGATCGACAATATTAAATTTTCAGGAGAAGAATAATGGAAGAATTAATAAAAATTCTGTCAGGGTTGCGTCCCGATGTAGATTTTGAGAAAGCCAATGCTTTGATTGATAATGGGATTCTCGATTCCTTTGACATCATTTCACTTGTCGGCGAGCTATCAGACCATTATGATGTTGAAATCGGGGTAGAGCATCTGCTGCCGGAAAATTTTAATTCTCCCAGAGCCATCCTGGATTTGATCCAACGGCTGCAGGATGAGGAATAAGCCTCAATATTTTCCCCATTACGCTGACACTGAATAATTATTCTATGAGCTTCACATCGTTTTCCTTTTTTACTTTTCTGTCTCTGTTATTTATCATCTATTTTTTGATCCCCAAAAAATATCAATGGATCGTCCTATTGGCCGGAAGTTACATTTTTTATATCGCTTCCAGCCCGGTAACAACCGCGTTTCTGCTTTTCACAACCATAACCACCTTTTATACTGGCATATTCCTTGGCAAGGCAAATGAACAATATGCTCAAAGAGTATCGATTGCCGGTGAATCGCTGACCAAAGAACAAAAAAACCGGTACAAAGCAGAGAATAAGAAGTACAAATCGAAAATTCTCGTTGTATCGTTGTTGATTACCTTTGGCATTCTGGCATTTTTGAAGTATTACAATTTCTTCACCGACAGCGCCAATATGGCGTTCAATATTCTATCCATTCAGGCTGAATTTCCCAGGTTGAATTTGCTCCTGCCCCTGGGGATTTCGTTTTATACCTTCCAGTCCACCGGTTACGTCATCGACGTCTATCGCGGGAAAATTGCTCCGGATAAAAACTTAGCCAAATTTGCGTTGTTTGTCTCCTTTTTTCCGCAAATCGTTCAAGGTCCGATCGGGCGTTACAACGAACTGGCAGGTCAACTTTATGAAGAGCATCCCTTTGACTATACTCGAGCTAAACACGGTCTTCAGTTAGTGTTATGGGGTTTATTCAAAAAGCTGGTCATCGCAGACCGTGCTGCCATTATCGTCAATACCGTTTTCGATAACTATGCTGATTATCAGGGCTTAACAATATTTCTGGCTGTGTTTCTGTACTGCATCCAGGTTTATTGTGATTTCTCTGGCGGAATCGATATCGCTCGCGGAGTGGCTCAGGTTCTGGGGATCAATCTCAGAGAGAACTTCAAGCGTCCATTTTTTGCCACCTCCATCGCGGATTTTTGGCGGCGATGGCATATCTCGTTAAGTGAATGGATGCGCGATTACATATTTTTCCCGCTCTCCATTTCCCGCTCATTCGCACGCCTGGGAAAAACGGCAAGAAAATACCTTGGCACCTATCTGGGGAAGTTAGCCCCCACCTTCCTTGCCATGTTGATTACCTTTCTTGCCGTGGGTATCTGGCATGGCGCGAGATGGAATTTTGTGGCTTATGGTCTTTACAACGGAATTTTGATCTTTACCGGCATTCTGCTGGATCCTTTCCTGACACGGCTTTTTTCGGAGAGAAAAATTAACACGGATCAATTCCCGTGGCGTCTCTTGAAGATTTTCGGAACCCTATTTCTGGTATGCATTGGTCGCTATTTTTCCCGTGCAGATGGCTTTACGATCGCATTGAGAATGATGCGCTCAACCTTCAGCAACATCGATCTCACCCTTTTTTCTGGAGATCAAATCGTTCAATTGGGTTTGAATGAAAAAAACCTGTTTTTGCTGCTTGCTGCGTTAATCGTTTTGCTGGTCGTGGATATCCTGCAGGAAAGCGGTATTAAATTACGGGAAAGAATTTCTGCACAGCCTGTCGTTTTCCGCTGGGCGTTGTACTTTACTGCAATCTTTTCAATCATCCTCTTCGGCATTTACGGGATTGCATACACAGCCACTGATTTTATCTATATGGGCTTCTAGAGAGTTTTATGAATCGTAAAAGGGATATCGCACTCAGAACAGCTTCTTTTTTGGCCATCTTTTTCCTTCTGGCTTCAGTTTTTAACCCCATACTGCTTCCATTTGATCAATCTACATTGTGGGCTGCGCGTTTTAGATCCTTTTACGAACAACCTCGTAATTCAATTGATGTGCTCTATTTAGGATCCAGTTACGTGTTTTCAGGCGTCATCCCTCTGGAAATTTGGAAAAATCAGGGTTACACGGGCTTTGTTCGATCGAATCCCTTTCAATCCCCATTGCTTTCTTACTACTTCCTGGCTGAGTCATTGCATTATCAGACCCCAAAAATTGTCGTTGTTGAAGTCAGCCAGATTTACAAGATACTGGATGTAGATACCAATGAAGGAATTTTGCGCCGTGGTGTTGATCCGATGCGGTTCTCGCTGACAAAACTTCGGTTCATCTATGATATTGTTCGACTCAGCGACCATCAATCCATCATGAGTTATTTATTCCCCATGTTCCAATATCATTATCGATGGGATGAACTGACCTGGTCCGATATTTTTGGGCAAGATCAAAAAATCATTGATGTTTATAAAGGATATCCGCAAATATATCTTGATTCAAAACCATTTACCATTAACATTAAACAGGAAAGTTCACCAGACAATAGCTTTGAGTTCAATAGCGCCTCATTGAGGTACTATGAAAAAATCATCAACCTTTGCCAGAAGAATGGCATTCAACTCGTGTTGATTACATTTCCCGGCATCCATTGGTATCCTGAACAGCACCAGAGTGTTCAGGATTTAGCCGACGAACATGACGTCGTTTATCTTGATTTCAGTCAGGAGGATGCCATAAAAGCAACCGGACTTGATCCCGAAAAGGACTTTCTCGATGGGCAGCATCTCAACACCTACGGAGCACAAAAGATGTCACTCGCATTGGGAACGATACTACATGAAATGCAGGTATTACAAAATAAACAAAATGATCCGAAGTATCAACAGTGGAACCTCGATTTGAAAACGTATGAAAACGATCTTTTCATGGAAATCAACAGATAGCCAAAAATCTCGATACTGCGAAACAATCATTCAAACTCAACGACCGGCTTAAGCAGAATGATCAATTGCCTGACCTCTCAAGCTGCAGGTCTTCGGGCAGTAAGGTTCAAAATCGGCTCTGGTTTTCAGGCGCAACATCCTTGCGCAGATGGATGGGTCATGCTAAAATTTAGCTTGCTGTAGTACCCAGGGCGCGTAGCTCAGTTGGTTAGAGCGCACGGTTCACATCCGTGAGGTTCGGGGGTTCGAGCCCCTCCGCGCCCACCATATCAGCACCGCAACTTTGATACAAAGCTGCGGTGCTTTTTTACTGCCAAATTCGTATTATTTTGAAAGTGTTACTTTATGAAGATATCAACCGAACGGCTGATCATACGTGGCCTGTGCGAATCTGATTACCCTGAATTTGAACGAACGCTGAATGAGGTTCAGAAATCCTGCTTTGGCAGCGGAATGGGCTTCCTGAACTGGTTGATTTCGCAATACGCTGCCATGGATATTATTACTGGGCTTATCTCTTTTGGTGTGTTTGATCAGCAAAGCAAAAAGCTTGTGGGTACTACCGGTGCCGGAAAACATGATGACTTACACGAACCGGAAATATTTTACTATTTATTGCCTGAATATCGGGGCTATGGGTTTGCCACAGAATCGGTGAAAGCTGTCACTCAATGGGCAATCAATAACTATGATATTCGATATTTAATCGGGACTGTTGATGTAGAGAATGTTAAATCCCAGCATGTTTTGGAGCGTTGCGGATATCAGTTTGTGGATATA
>DAISXR010000062.1:3198-20439 GCA_036825755.1 Anaerolineaceae bacterium | reverse complement strand
TAGTAAAACTGCACCCTTTCTGTTGGTGGTGTCCAACTTTTGGGGTGCAGTTCAATGGCGTCTCTTTTTTGAATCAATAAGAACAATTTTTGGTTATTCGGTGGTTTTTCCCAGCACGTAGCGGTTCATCCAGTCCAGTAGCACCTCGTTCTGGTACTTGCGCACTGCCGGCGCTCCGGCGATCGAACCGGCGTGCGGGCTGAACGGCAGGCGCGCCATCTCGCAGATGCAGCCATTGGCCTTGAGGATGGTGTAGAACTGCTCGGATTGCTCGGCCGGGCAGCGGAAATCCATCTCGCCCTGAACCATCAGGGTGGGAGTGGTGCAGTTGTGCGCATAGGTGATGGGCGAGCACTTGCGGTAGATCTCGGGGATCTCATGCGGGTGGCCGCCAAGCTCCTCCACCGCGAACCACACGCCGATGTCGCTGACGCCGTAAAAGCTGAGCCAGTTGGCTACCGGGTTTTCCGGTACGGCAGCTTTGAAACGGTTTGTGTTGCCCACAATCCAGCACGACAGATTGCCGCCGCCGGACAGGCCGCACACACCCATGCGGTCGCCGTCCACCAACCCCTGAGCGATGGCGTAATCCACGCCGTACATCAGATCGTTGTAATCCAGGTTGCCCCAATCGCCCTTGATGGCAGTCGAAAACTCGTCGCCGTAGCCGGTGGAGGCGCGGTGGTTGATAAACAGCACCGCGTACCCGGCCCCGCTCAGCAGGCGGAAATCAAATGAGAACACATTCCCCCAGGCCGAGTGCGGGCCGCCGTGGATATACAGAACGGTGGGATAGGGGGCTTCGCCGGTTTCGGGGCGCATCAGCCAGCCTTCCACCTCTTTCCCGTCCACCGAGGGGAACAACAGGTGCTCCACCCGCGGCTCCTTCCACTGCCCGATTACCTCGTCGTTGATGTGGGTGAGCTGGCGCAGATTTTTCCCATCCGCATCAGCGCGGTACAGGTTGGCCGGATCGTGCAGGTTGCTGATCCCGATCAAAAGCACATCATCCGTCTTACCGAGCAGGATGGCAGATTGATCCCCGGTGATGATCGGTTTCCAGCTTTCCGGTCCGCTCAGGGCAAATTCATACAGTTCGATCTTGCCGCCTTCCTGCACATTGAACCAGGCCCGATCACCAACCGGGTTGATCTTCAGCAATGACATGAGCATGCACGGCATATCCGGTTGATTATGCCCGCCCACGCCCACCTTCAAACCTGCGGTTCGACATTCAGGCTCGCCGCCGTCTTTACTCACCAGCCACAGATCCGATTTTGTACCGATCGGTTTTCCGGCCGGTACACCGGTAAAGAGGATTCGCTTGCCGTCCGGCATCCACTCCGCGTTGCCGATCTCGCCCCATTCTTTGATCAGATCACGGGCATTGCCGTCCAGATCGAGGATTTTCATGGTCGTGGCCGGGTTGAAGGCATCCGGGGCCATGTGAACCTGGCAAAGGATTTCTTTGCCGTCCGGCGACCAGGATACGCCCACAAAGTTTGATTCGTCATGGGTTAATTGTTTGGCTTCGCCGCCCTCGGCCGGAATCACGTAAATATCCTGCACCTTGTCATGCAGATATCCCACGCCGTCAGCGCGGTACACCGAGCGGGTGATGCGGTACGGCTTTTTGGGATCCGGCTTCTCGGTCGGTTTAGGGCCGGCGGTAAAGGCAATCTGCGAGCCATCCGGCGACCAGACCGGCGCTCCGCCTACGCCCTGCTCCATTTTGGTGAGCGGGTAGGCTTCGCCGCCGTCCACCGGCATGATGAAGATTTGCGGCAGGTCTTTGTGCACGGAGATGAAGGCCAGCGTTTTGCCGTCCGGCGACCAGGCCGGGGCTCCTCCGCCGGTTTCCTCGGAGGTGAACTGGTGGCTTTCGCCGGTGGTAAGGTCGAGCATCCACAGCGAGTGACAGGGTTTCATTTCCTTTTCATCCACCCGCTCCAGCAGGTAAACGGCTTTCTTTCCGTCCGGTGAAAGAGCCGCAGCCTGGATAAATTTAAGTTTGAAATAATCCTCGGGCAGTGCGCCGCGTTTGGTTTCTTCAGTTTGGGTCATATTTTCTCCTGTTCTGTTCTTTCCTTCATCATTTCCGATGATTAGGGCATCTCATTCCCGTTCTCGATGAGGATCTTTCATCTTGAAAATGATTAGCTTTTATTACATTTCCTTGTTATGTATCGACCGCGCGAATGTTGCGAATATCGATTTTCCCGTCCATCGGATGAATTTTTCCGACGTCTGCGGAGGAAAAATTCATCCGAAAGTTTTTCTCCCCCTTCCCACTGGGAAGGGGGTCGGGGGGAAGGGCTTCACTCCCCTACCGGATTGTATTTCTTCATCCAGGCCAGCAATTCTTCATTCTGCGCGCGGCGGATGATGGGCTTACCGCCGATTGATTCAGCGTGCGAACTGCCGGGCAGCCGCACCATTTCCACGATGCATTTGTTCACCTTCAGCATGGTGTAGAACTGCTCGGTGTTCAAGGCTGGGCAGCGGTAGTCGCATTCACCCTGCAGCATGAGCGTGGGCGTTTTCACCCGGTGCGCAAACGTGACCGGCGAAGCTTTGTCATACATCTGCGGCACCTCATACGGCATACCGCCCAGCGCGTCCAGGTTCATCCACACGCTCAGATCGCCCACCCCGCAGTCACTGGCCAGATCACTGACCGGGTTCTCCGAGATGGCGGCCTTGAACCGATCGGTCTGGGTGATCATCCAGCAGGTCATATACCCGCCATAGGACAGGCCATAGATGCCCAGTTTATCCGGGTTCGTCAGCCCCAGTTCGATGACATGATTCAGCGCAGCCATCTGATCCACATAGTCGATCTCGCCCCAGCGCAGGTTGAGTGAGGTGCCGAAATCGTTGCCGTAGCCGGTGGAACCCTGCGGGTTAATGAACAGCACAGCGTAACCGGCTCCCGCCAGCATCTGATAGTCGAAGGCGTACGCATTGCCGTAGCACCCGGTGGGTCCGCCGTGGATGTTGAGAACGGTGGGATAGGGGGCCTGTCCGATGACGGGTTTCATCAGCCAGCCTTCAATTTCCACGCCGTCACAGCCTTTGAAATGCAGGTTCTGCACCTCGGGCTGCAGCAAATCACCCAGCAGGCTTTCATTCAGGTGGGTCAGCTTTTCGATATTTTCACCGTTCCGCCCGCAGCGGTACAGGTTGGTAGGGTCGTTCCAGGCGGTGGCGAGATAGATAAACTGGCTGTCCGTCATTCCCATCGGGAAGATGGACGCGTCGGCCTGAACCAGCGGCCGGCAATCTTCCGGGCCGCTGAGGGCGATCTGCCAGATCTGGGTATACCCGCCTTTTTCCACGCGCGCAATGGCGGTCTGGCAGTCAGGGCTGATCATGGTGCGCGAGGTCAGACGAACCGGGATATCATCCTGTGGGCCGCCGTTGACCTCGCCGATCAGGCCATCGGTACGGCATTGCGGGGTTCCGCCGCGCCGGGGGATCACCCACAGATCTGTTTTGTGGCCCATTTTGGATTCTTTCACCTGCCCGGAGAAGCAGATTTTGCCATTGGGCATCCACTCCGCCGAATGGGCACTGCCCCAGCCCTCATCCACCAGCGTGATCACGTCGCCTTTCATATCCACGGTCTTGAGCACCCCGTGCAGGTGAAAGGTATCCGGGTGGTGGGTGGCGATGAACAGAATCTCCTGCCCGTCTGGCGACCAGGTTGGGCCGGAGTTCATGCAGTTATCATCCGTGAGACGGCGGGGTTCGCCGCCGCCAGCCGGGATGACGTACAGATCGGTGAGCTTTTCACCCAGATAGCCCAACCGGTCAAAGCGGTAGATATGCCTTGTCACCCGGTACGGCAGTGAACGGTTGATCTCGTCTTCAGGATCCGGGGCGGTAAAGGCGATGAAACGCCCATCCGGCGACCAGTGCGGCCCTTCTGCCACGCCGGCTTTGCCGGAAGTAAGCTGCAGCGCTTCTCCGCCGTCCATCGGCAGAACGAACACCTGGGCTGGTTCCACGCGTGTGGAGGTAAAAGCAATCTTTTTACCATCTGGCGACCAGGCAAAGCTGCAGTCCACATGTTCACCGCCGGTTAACTGGCGGTTTTCACCGCTTTCCAGATCCAGCAGCCACAGGGCGGTACAGTCCTCATCCTTTTTTGGATCGTAGTGCATCACACCGTAAGCCAGCTTTTTTGCGTCCGGTGAGAGACGTGCTTCCGTGATGTATTCAAGCCTGAAATAATCTTCAGGAGTGATGGGTCGTCTGGTTGTTTGTTCGCTCATAGGGTCTCCTTGTACTTCACCGGCAGAGAATCTGCCGTTTCAAATGGGGTTTATTGACCATCCGTCGATTTTTTATCAGGATTTATCGGGATATACCGGTTCATCCACTCCAGCAGGGCTTCGTTTTGCGCCTTCTGTACCGGGATCGGTCCGCTGATCGACCCGACATGCGGCATATTGGGCAGACGCAGCATCTCGGCCGGGCAGCCGTTGGCCCGCAGGGTGGTGTAAAACTGTTCGGATTGCCCCGCCGGGCAGCGGTAGTCATTTTCACCCTGGATCAGCAGCGTGGGTGTGGTGCACAGATGTGCAAAGGTGATCGGTGAGCTGACCCGGTACACCTCCGGGATCTCATGCGGCTTGCCGCCCAGTTCGCCCAGCGAACCCCACGGTCCCATATCGGCGGTGCCGTAGCGGCTCACCAGATCGGTGATGGGGTTCTCAGCCACAGCGGCTTTGAAGCGGCGTGTCTGTCCGACGATATAGGTAGTCAGATATCCGCCGTACGAAAGCCCGCACACACCCAGCCGGTCCGGATCGGACCAACCCTTCTGGATGACGTAATCCACCCCGGCCATCAGATCCGGGTAGTCTTTGAGCCCCCATTGGCCGGAAAGACCGGCGGAAAAGGCATCGCCGTAGCCCACCGAGCCGTGCGGGTTGATATACAGCACCGCGTACCCCGCCCCGGTCAGTATGAGAAAATCCGGCCGGAATGAATACCCATAAGCGCCGTGCGGGCCGCCGTGATTGTACAGAATAGTGGGGTAGGGCGGTTGTCCCTCGGCGGGCAGCATTAACCAGCCCTCGATCTCCAGGCCGTCCGGGTTGATGAAGTGCAGCGTCTCCACGCGCGGCAGGTTGATCTCTTGCAGCCAGTCCGAGTTGACGGCGGTGACAATTTGCTCTTCACCGGAAGCCAGATTGTGCACTCCCAGTTCGCCTGGATTTTCAGGCGTGCTTTGAATAAAAAGAACCTGATTCCCACGGATATCCTGAAGCTGTACGCCCCGTTCACCGGTCATCACTTTTTGAGCTGCGCCGCCGTCCAGCGGGATGCGGTAGAGCTCGTCCATCCCGTGGAAGGGGACGGTCCCCAGCACAGCCGTGTCATCCAGCAGTTGATACGGGCCGAACCCGTATGCGTATCCGGTTTGCAGTGAACCGGTCAGCAGCCGTTTATCACCGCTGTTCAAATCCAGCAGCCACAGATCGGCTTTGGCGCCCATGGCTTTGCCAAGAGGCATACCGGAAAATACAATCTCTTTTCCATCCCGGGTCCATTCGCCGGCAGTGATCCAACCCCAATTCTGATTGAGCAGTTGCTTATCCTGCTTGTGCAGATCCACCGCGTGAATGGCGGCGCCGAATAGATCAAAGCGGTCCGGGTCCTGAGCGGCAATGTAGAGTATGCGGCTGCCCCCCGGCGACCAACGCAAGGCGTGCGCCAGAAAACGGTGATCGGTGAGCTGCTGCGGTTCTGTCTCATTCAGCCGCTGTACGTACACATTTTGCACCGCCGGGTCCAGGTACCCTATGCCGTCATAGCGGTACACCGCGCGAGTGATGCGGTAGGGCTTGCTGAGGTCAGCCGGCTCACCGCCCGGTCCGGCGGTAAAGGCGATGGCTGTTCCGTCCGGGGACCAGTGTGGCCCGTCGCCCACACCCTGCGGCAAGCGGGTAAACTGGAGCGACTCGCCGCCCTCCACCGGCAGCAAGTGGATTTGCGTCTTCCCGCTGCGGTTGGAGAGAAAGGCGATCTGCTTTCCATCCGGCGACCATTCAGGCGAATGATTGGTCGTCTCGCCGCGGGTGAGCTGGCGGGTCTGGCGGGTGCCCAGATGGATCATCCACAGGTGGGTGAAAGAATTCTCTTTTTCGAGATCATTTTCTTTGATCGCATACACGGCCCTGGTTCCATCCGGAGAGAGGCGGGCACTGAGCATCCTTTTGAAACGCAGTTCATCGATGGGTTGAAAGGCGTGTTTTTCCATTTTTCAGTCTTCCTTTTTGGCAGGGATGTAACGCTTCAGCCAGTCCAGCAGGGCTTCATTTTGGGCCTTGCGTACCGCGACGGCCCCGGCAATACTGCCAACATGCGAACTGCCCGGTAAGCGTACCATCTCAGCCGTGCAGCCGTTGGCGCGCAGGGTGGCGTAGAACTCCTCCGATTGCCCGGCCGGGCAGCGGAAGTCTTTCTCGCCCTGGATCAGCAAAGTGGGGGTGACGCATTGATGCGCATAGGTGATGGGAGAGGTGAGCCGGTATCCATCGGGGTTTTCGTACGGCGCGCCGCCCAGTGAGTTGGGTGCGTCCCAGGCGTCCATATCAGAGGTGCCGTACTGGCTGACCAGGTTGGTAACCGGGTTCTCCGCCACAGCCGCTTTGAAGCGATCCGTTTGACCCACCAGCCAGCAGGTCATATACCCGCCGTAGGAGAGGCCGTTCACACCCAGCCGATCGGGATCGATCCAGCCTTTTTCCACCGCCAGATCGACGGCCTGGAGCTGCTCCGGACCATCCAGCACGCCCCACTGCGCGTTCAGCGGCTGGCTAAAGTCGTCGCCGTAGCCGTTGGAGCCCTGCGGGTTGATGAACAGCACCCCGTAGCCCGCACCGGCCAGCATCTGAAAATCGGACCGGTGGCTGTAGCCGTACATGCCATATGGGCCGCCGTGAATGCACAGCACGGCCGGGCAGGGCAGTTTTCCATCGGCCGGTTTGAGGAACCAGCCTTCAATCTGCACTCCCTGGCTGTTGGGAAAGGTGAAGCGCTCCACTTCCGGGATGTTGATCTCTTCCAGCCACTCTTCGTTGTGATGGGTGATCTGTGTCTCCGCGCCGGTCTGCAGATCGGCGGTAAACAGCTCGCTCGGGTTGTGAAGCAGGCTGACGGCAAACAACAGTTTGCCCTGCTTAAGATCCAGAGCGGCGCAGGTGCGCTGCCCGGTCACCAGGGATTTCCAGGCCGGCTCGCCGGAGAGCGAGAACTCGTACACCTCTCCCATGCCTTCACGGTAGACGGTGCACAGGGCTTTGTTTTCATCTACAACCAGCAGCTTGCTCTTGAAGCTTTCAAACCCGTATTTGAAACTTTTTGAGCGGCAGTCGAGCTGCCCGGTGCGGCGGTCATACACCCACAGATCGCCTTTGGTGCCGCCGGGTGATTTATCCGGCAGGCCATACAGGGCAATACGCTGACCGTCCGGCAGCCAGGCTGCGGTGGAGACCATGCCCCATTTTTCGTCCAGCAGGCCGGTTTTCTCTCCGTTCAGGTTTACAATGCGCATGCGGGCCGAGAAGATGGCCATTGATTCCGGTTCAAACAGTGAAGCCACCAGCAATTCCTGTCCATCCGGCGACCAGGCCAGGATTTCGTCCATCCAGGGTTCGTTGGTGAGCTGTTTGGGCTCTCCGGCTTTCCATACGCCCATTTCATAGCGGACGGGGACCACGTACGTGTGCTGCACGGCGTCATCCAGGTAGCCCACGCCATCCATGCGGTAGCCGGCACGGGTGACGCGGTACGGCAGCTCCGGCTTGCGAGGTTCCGTGAGTGGGCTGACCGTGAAGGCAATGTGCCGGCCGTCCGGTGACCAAAGCGGCCCGCTTCCCACGCCTTGCTTCACATCGGTCAGGCGGATGGCCTCACCGAAAAAGGGCGAGATGGTGAAGATCTGCGGCTTTTCGGAACGGGTGGAAAGGAAGGCGATTGTCTTTCCATCCGGGCTCCAGACCGGGGCGCTGTTGCTGTGCTCGCCGCGCGTGAGCTGTCGGGTGATCCCGCTGGACAGATCGTGCAGCCACAGATGGCAGAATTCCTTCTCTTTTTCCAGATCGACGCGGCGGACGGTGTACACCACTTTCGTCCCGTCCGGAGAAAAACTGGCGGTATCCATCTGAGCATAGCGAAGCTCGTCGATGGGTTCGAAATTGCGTTTGTTTGCTGGCATGAAGTCACTCCCGAAGATGCGAGGTTGAACAATCAGAAAACCAATATTCAATTGCGAGATTTGCGTGCGGTGGTTGAGAGGCTGCCGGTTTGAAGAGTTCGGCAGGCGGGCAAATCAACCTTCCTTATTGTAAACCCACCGGGCTGTTTGGATCATAGAAAAACCCGGTAACCGGCAGGGGTCAACGCTTTGCCGGTTACCGGGTTGAAAGAATCAAACTATTCGGTGATGCCTTTCACATACCGGTCGAACCATTTGACCATTTCCTGGTTGGACTGATAGCGCCAGTTGGGATCGCCGGCAATCGACATGACATGCGAGCCGCCCGGTACGCGGATCATCTCAACGATGCAGCCATTACGCTTGAGGGTGACGTACATTTCCTCGGACTGGACAGCCGGGCAGCGGTAATCGCACTCGCCCTGGATGAGCAGCGTGGGGGTGGTGGCGTTGTGGGCATAGGTGATGGGCGCGGTGCTGCGGTAGATCTCGGGCACTTCGTAAGGTTTACCGCCGAAGGCCGTCTCGCACAGCCAGGCGCTCACATCGCTGGCGCCGTACATGCTCCACCAATCGGCAACCGGGTTCTCCGGGATGGCTGCTTTGAAGCGGTTGGTATGCCCCACAATCCAGCATGACATGTATCCGCCGTAAGAAAGACCGCCCACACCCAGTTTGTCCGGGTCAGCCCAGCCCTTTTCAATCACCAGATCCACGCCGGCCATCAAATCGCGGTAATCGCGGTCACCCCAATGCGGGTTGATGGCGGTGGAGAACTCATCGCCGTAGCCGCACGAGCCTTGCGGGTTGATGAACAGCACCGCGTAACCGTTGTTGGCGAAATTGAGAAAATCCATGCTGAAGGTATGCCCAAAAGCACCGGTGGGGCCGCCGTGGACGTACAGAATGGTGGGATAGGGCGCTTCGCCGGTAACCGGTTTCATAAACCAGCCTTCCACCTGCGCTCCTTCAGCGCCGGTGTACAACAGGTGTTCCACTTCCGGCATCTGCAGGGTTCCCAGAATCTCGTCATTGATATGCGAAAGCTGTTTTTCGTTTTTGCCATCCAGATCGGCGGCGAAGATTTCAGGGGTGTGGGTGAGATCATTGGACACAAACAGCAGCCGTTTCTCACTCACGCCGATCAGGCTGATACTGCGGTCGCCGGTGAGGATGGTTTCGAACTTCTCAGGTCCCTGCAGAGCGATTTTATAAACCTCAACCATTCCGCCGGTCTGCACGTTCATCAGCACGCTGCTGCCGTCTTTGCTGATATGCATGATCCCTGCGATCATGGAGGGGAAATCTCCCTGTAAACCGCCGCCGGGCCCCTGCTTGAGGGTGGATGTGCGAATTTCAGGTGTGCTGCCGTGGCGTTTGATCACATACAGATCGTTTTTGCTGCCGAACGGTTTTCCATTTTCCTGACCCAGGAAGACGATCTGGCGGCTGTTGGGTGTCCAGGCAGCGGAGGCTACCTGCCCCCATGCCAGGCTGACCACAGTGCGGACCTGCCCCTTCAGATCCACCAGTTTTAACTCGGCGCGAGGATACGATTCATGCGGATCGAAATTGGCCTGGAACATGATCTCCTGCCCATCCGGAGACCATGCAACGATGGAGTTCATCGATGTATCATGGGTCAACTGTTTGGGATCGCCGCCTGCAGAGGGGATCACATAGATATCCTGCATGATCGGGTCCAGCAAGCCCATACCATCGAAGCGGAAGACGTTGCGGGTAACGCGGTAGGCTTTGGTGGGGTCGGGCGGGGTTTCAGGTTTGGGCGCGGCTGTGAAGGCGATATACTTTCCGTCCGGCGACCAGACCGGTCCGCCGCCGATAGCCTGTTCCATTTTGGTGAGCGGTTTGGCTTCGCCGCCATCCACCGGGATCACAAAAATCTGCGGCATACCGGTGCGGGTGGAAAGAAAGGCGATCTGTTTGCCGTCCGGCGACCAAGCCGGGCTGGTATCGGTTTTCTCGCCGGCGGTCAGCGGGCGTGCCGCGCCGGTTTCCACATCCAGCAGCCATAAGCCGGCTTTGGTCTCGCGTTTTTCGCCTTCAAGACGGGTAACGCAGTACACCACCGTTTTACCGTCGGGCGAGAGTTGGGCGGCGGTGAGGGCCTGCAGCATAAACAGATCGTCCATTGAGGCAATTTTCTTTTCTTTGGTTTCGGTCATTTTAGGTCTCCCATAAAGATTAAGATTTCAAATACCTGTCCATCCAATCCAGCAGCGCCTCACGGTGCGTTTTTCGGGCAGCCAGCGACCCGGAAATGGGGCCTCCGTGTGAGCTGTTGGGATATCGCAGCATTTCGGTTACACATCCATTGGCTTTCAGGATGGAATAAAACTCCTCCGACTGCCCGGCCGGGCAGCGGTAATCGTTTTCGCTCTGCACCATCAAAGTCGGGGTGGTGCAGGTGTGCGCACAGGTTACCGGTGAACACTTACGGTAGATTTCAGGGATCTCATGCGGGTGCCCGCCCAGTTCTTCCACCCCAAACCAGATACCGATGTCGCTGGTGCCATAAAAAGACAACCAGTCGCTGACCGGGTTGACCGGCATGGCGGCTTTGAAGCGGCGCGTGTGCCCCACGATCCAGCAGGAAAGATTGCCGCCGCCTGAAATGCCGGTGCAGCCCAGTCGTTCCGGATCGCTGAAACCCTTTGAAATGGCTTCATCCACACCGTACATCAGATCCTGATAATCCAGGTTGCCCCAATCCCCTTTGATTGCGGTGGAGAATTCATCACCGTAACCGGTGGAGGCGCGGTGGTTAATCAGCAGGGTGGCGTACCCGTGCGCGGGCAGAAGCGCAAAATCAAAGTTGAACACGTTGCCAAAAGCCGAGTGCGGCCCGCCGTGGATGTACAGCACGGTGGGGAAGGGGCCGTCACCGTGAGCCGGCAGCAGGGCCCAGCCTTCCACCTGCGCGCCGTCGACGCCTGCATAGAGCAGATGTTCCACCCGCGGCATTTCCAGTTGTGCAAGCAGATCCGCGTTGATGGCGGTGATTTGCTTTTCGTCCGCGCCGTCCAGGCTGCTCAGGCACAGATCGCAGGGGTGATGGCAGTCGCTGGTGACGTACAGCAGGCGCTCGCGGCCGGCGTCCAGCAGAGCGGTCAGGCGTTCACCGCCTATCAGTTCGCGGCAGCTTTCTTCCGCATCCAGCGATACGGCGTACACCGGCACGGTTCCGCCGATCTGCACATTGATGAACGCGGTTTTTCCGTCCAAAGCGATGCGCGGCGGGTTGTTCCAACTCACCGGTAAATCGCAGCGCAAATGGCCGCCCACGCCGTATTTGAACCCGCCCGTGCGGCAATCGAGCTGCCCGGTATCCAGGTGAAGCACCCACAGATCGTTTTTGGAGCCGATCGGCCGGCCGGTTTCCTGGCCGCTAAAGAGGATCGATTTTCCATCCGGCAGCCATTCGGCGACATCATAGCTGCCCCAGTTCTGATGCAACACGCTGATATTACCCTGCAGATCAACCGTTTGCAGCGTCTGGCAGAACGGTACATATGAAACCGGATCGGCTAGCGGCAGGAACAAAATCCGTGAGCTGTCCGGTGACCAGCGCAACTCACCGTTGCTGCAGCGGTCATTCGTGAGCTGTTTTGGCTCATTGCCCGGGTTGCTGACATCCAGCACATAGATGTCCTGCACCAGCGAGTCCAGGTAACCTATTCCATCGGAACGGTACACCGTGCGATCCACCCGGTACGGTTTTTTGGGATCCGGTGGTGTATCCATTTTGGGGCCGGCCGTGAAGGCGATCCACCTGCCATCAGGAGACCAGAGCGGGCTGCCCCCGATGGGCTGCTGCATGTGTGTGATCTGGCGGGCTTCTCCGCCGTCCACCGGGATGATGTAAACCTGCGGCAGGGAATGCTCTCCTTCTCCGCGATTGGAGAGAAAGGCAATGCGTTTGCCGTCCGGAGACCAGGCGGCTCCGTTTTCGCCGTTCGGCCCGCTGGTCAACTGCCGGGTTTTGCCCGTTTGCAGAGAATACAGCCACAGCGAGGAGAGCTGTTTCTCTTGTTCCGGCTCAATTCGGGCTACGCCATACACAACATATTTACCATCCGGCGAAAGCTGCGCCTCGGAGATGGCATTCAGTCTGAACAGGTCTTGCAGTTCAACAGGGCGTTTTGAGGTGTCAGGCATGGGATTCTCCAGAGTAGAGAGGATGACAGTCATAACAATCCGCGTTCCCGAAATGATCGAGGTTACGGAACACAAATGGATATGGATTTGAAAAAACCGGCAGACACAAGTATTATACCCGTCTGCACTCGCTCGCTTCCTCGGTGAAAGGTGCAGCGAGGCCAAAAGTCCGAATCTACCCATCCTGAGGTATGTCAAAACAGCGTAAATCCGCTGGTTTTTCTCTTTCATAATGGAAAGAAAAAACAGGAGCTTTCAATGAAGAAAAAAAGAAGGATGGGAAACCATCCTTCTTCTATGGATTGCTTTGTGTCTTGGTCAGGCTCTTATTTTCCGGCCTGCTGCCGGTCTGAGATGCCTACCTGTACCTGTTCTTTTTTCATTTTCCGTTCGCGCTGAACAGCCAGGAGTGCCAGAACGAGGCTCACACAGGTGACCGCGATGGCCAGCACAAAGGTATCATGCTGACCGGCTACCTGCGCGGGATACGGCGCATCGGTGGCGCCGCCCGGAAAGACCTGCCCGGCATATGCGAAGGTACGCGAAGCCCAGAAAGCGCCCAGCAGGGCGATACCGGCGGTCTGGCCGAGGGTGCGGGTGATGGCCAGCAGGCTGGATACCACGCCCAACTGGCTTTTCGGCGCCGAACCCATCACCGCGCTGTTGTTGGGCGATTGGAAGATACCCACGCCTATGCCCACCGGGATGAAGCGCAGGGCATATCCCAGGGCGGTGGTTTCCAGCGAGAGCGTGCTGGCGCTGATGTAACCAATCAGCAGGAAAACCAGCCCGATGGCTGTAATGGGCCGGGTACCCACTTTATCGGAGAGCGTGCCTGAAATGGGAGCCATGATCCCCAGGCAGACCGGTACCACCACCATTAAAAAGCCGGCCTGCTGCGGATCATACCCCAGCGCGTTTTGCAGGTAGAACGGGAGAAGGAAGATGCTGCCGGCTTGGGTGACAAAGGTGAGAAACCCGGTGATCAGGTTGGTGCGCAGCAGCACATTGCGGAACAGGGACAGGTCGATCATTGGCTGGGTTGACCGCCGCTCGGCCAGGATGAACAGAACCAGGAAGACCGCGAAACCGGCCAGCAGCCCCAACACCAGCGGATTTGAAAAACCGTCTACCTGTCCCAGATTGAGCGCCATCAGCAAACACATCAGGGTCATCAACAAAGTGCCGGCGCCGGCAAAGTCAAATTTCTGGTTTCCAGTCGGGCGCAGATCGGGTACAAAACGCAGGATCATCGGGATACCGATCAACCCAACGGGAATGTTGACAAAGAAAATCCAGTGCCACGAAAGATTCTTGACGATCAGACCGCCCAGGGTGGGACCGGTGACCACACCGATGGATACGATGGCGCCGGTGATGCCCAGGGCGCGTCCGCGTTCCTCCGGCGGGAATGATTCGGTCACAATGGCCATGCCTAACGCCATCACCATAGAAGCGCCGATGCCCTGCACGACACGCGAGGCGATCAGCGTTCCCACTGTGGGTGAAAGACCGCACAGCAACGATCCGACGACGAAAACAGCAAAACCGAGAGTATAGATCGGTTTTTTCCCTTTGATGTCGGCCAGCCGGCCCATCCCCAACATCAATACGCTGACCGTTAGCAGATACACCAGCACCACCCACTGAATGGTGGCAAAACTGGTATTGAAACCCTCCACCATGGTGGGCAGGGTGATGTTGACAATGCTGCCGTCAATGGTGCCCAGGAAAATGCCCATGCCTGTGGCAGCCAGCACATACCATTTATACCGATAATCGACTTTGGAATGATCCATGTTTGCTAATTTCAACTGGATAACCCTATTGGGCCTCCTGAATACGATGTAGATTTTTCGTGCTTTTTTTGCGCAAATCACTGATAAGGAAGGGTACATATAAAAGGAAAAAGACCACGGCAGCGATCGCCAGCAGGTACAGGATATATACCGGCCACTCGGGCAGCAGATCGATCAGACTGGCGGTAGTCGGTTTATGGGCGATAAACAGATAATTGCTGCCCAGCAGGAAGTTGAGGCCAAAGATGAACGCCACATACAGCCCGGAGCCAATATACACGCGCTTGAGCGATTTGAAAGTAGGGCGGTAGCCTGCCACCACCGTCATATAGATGGCACTGCTGACAATCAGCCCGTGCGAGATGATCACCTGGAAAAAGCGGAAATGCGGGAAGCCCCACATACCGGCATCCGGGGTGATGAGAGGCTGAAGCGCTCCGCCAATGCCGAGGAAATAGGCAAACTCGTAGATGGAATAGCTTTTGGTCACCAGCATGATGGCGCTCAGGATGACGAACAGGCTGCACAGGTGCAGCGGTAACGTTTCCTGCACCGACCAGAAACCGTTACGCACATTCCAGTAGTGCCACAGCAGCTCGTTAATGATCAATACCGCTGCCATGCTGTATCGAACCCCGGTGTTCAGCCGTGAAGAAGGGCTTTTTCTCAGCAGCAGAAACGAGAGGTTCAGCAGCACAACGAAGCCCAGCGCGATAAGATGTGCTGGGCCGAAGAGTTCGAAGGGTTTTCCTGTGTATTCCAATCCCGAAAAGAATTGATCCATACCGTTTCCTCTGGATGAACTTCGGATGAGTATTCCGTGTGCCGGCCAGGCCGGATTATACCAAATATTCAGTTAATAAAATCGATGGCGTAATATTCGTACTGGTTGCAGCAAATCCCACCCATGATGCGGATTTTAGCAATCTTCAACTGGTTTTGGTCGGGAAAACTGCTGATGGAAAAAGAAATTTCGGTGGCGTCACCGGTCACCATGCTGTATTCCAACCGGTCGGTGACGGTTTCCCATTCATCCTGCCCGGTCTTGCGGGCGATGGCGCCAAAATAGTCCTCGCCGGTCGGCAGACCGACGCGATAATATTCATCCCCATATTGAAAATCAATTTCCACGCTGGTGAATTCCTTGGGCAGCAGATAGCTTTCCACCAGGATATAGATGATGTCGCTCTGGTTGTCTGTAAAGGCTTTGATGAAGGAAATATCATAATCAATACTGATGTTGTCGCCTTTTTCATCGGTATAGACGGTAGGGAACGGTTCCCACTCGGAAGGATCGCCGTCAATAGCGATGTCAATCTCGCTTAACCGGGCAGATTGCGAAAATAAACCGCATCCGCTGAACAGCGTGGCGGTAAGCAGGCCACTGAGGATCAACAGAAACCATTTCTTCATACCCTTTTCTCCATGATCCATCCGAATTGAGTTGATTGCCGGGTGCCAGATCCAGAGGATCAAGCCTAATTGTATCAGCATCAGACTGGTTTGAAAAACGGTCCGGCGCCACTGGGGTCAGATGCACGCGGATATTCTTGTGCATCGCGGGTTGCTAAATCACCCGGCTAAACAACAACGCCTCAGGAATGAGGCTTGCCAGTCCATCCCATTATCCGGTAGCCGGATTGATCCCACTCGGGCCAGTGCGGAGAGGCCCATCCATGGCGGTTCCAGAGAGGGAAACCCGGGAAAAGTCCGCGCGCGAATTTCTCTGCGCCTTGTTTGCGAGACGCGGCGATGCAGACTGTGTGAGCATGTATAATGTATCTGATCGATTCCAGATCTGTTCCCGATTCAATTTGCCTGTAAACCCGTTCGTTTTCCGCCCCTGTTTGATGCGGTATCCGGAGGGGCAGGGCTGTTGAGATGGACGCACCCCATCTGTTTTCAGGAGACATATCATCCATGGACAATGAAAAAAGAACACTGACATATGCTGATTATGCCCGGGCTGAAGCCTTTTTGCCCTGGAACCAGGCGAAGAAAATTTTCAATAATGAAGTAAAACCGCATTATCTGGGCAAACCGGGAGATCACAACGAAATCTTCTGGTACGAAGTGAACAGCAGCACCGGCAGGCAATTCAAACGGGTGGATCCGGCTGCCAACAGACGGGAACCCTTATTCGATGAAGTTCGCCTGGCGGCTGCCCTGTCGGAGGCCAGCGGTACCGCATACACCCGCTATAACCTGCCGTTCAACACGCTGGAATATCACGGCGGTCGGGAAATTCGGTTTAATGCCGGAGAAGCGCTTTGGGAGTGCAATTTGGATACGTACCGGCTGGTGCGAGTGGACGAGCCTGAAAAACGAAAACCCGGTGAGCTGATATCACCTGACGGGAAATATGCCGCTTTCCGCCGGGATTACAACCTGTGGGTACGCTGCCTGGAAACGCAGGAGGAATTCCCGCTGACCACAGACGGTGTGCAGTATTTTGACTACGCTTCATCTCCTGAGAGCAACACCCTCGCTGTCACCTTACGCCCCTTTGCGGATCGCATCCCGCCGCTGGCTATCTGGTCGCCTGACAGCAAAAAGCTTCTCACCCAGCGGCAGGATCAGCGCCAGGTGAAAGCCCTTCATTTGCTGCAAAACTGCCCGCCCGAAGGCCAGCGTCCGGTTCTGCATACCTATAAATACGCCATGGTGGGCGATGAACATCTGACACAGGAGCAGATCGTCATTCTGGACGTGGAAACACGGCATTGTACAGCGGCTGACTGCGGTCCGGTGGACGGCAATTTCATGGGTGCGGTTGAAATCAAGACCGTCTGGTGGGGTAAAGAGTCTGATCGCGCGTACTACGTGTATCCCACGCGAGACCACAAAACTCTCCGATTTTATGAAATTGATGCACAGAACGGAGCCAGCCGTCTGTTGATGGAGGAAACCGGCAAAACGTATGTGGAACTGTCACCCGTGTTGGGGGATTCGCCCAATATTCGGGTAATCAAAGAGGGGCGGGAGTTCATCTGGCCTTCGGAGCGTTCCGGATGGTTCAACCTGTACCGCTAT